>CAVGKZ010000054.1:0-48602 GCA_963630025.1 bacterium
AATATAAAACGAGGCTTGAAAACGCCTTGGCTATGAACGAACCACTTTCAAAGGCTTACTATCTGAAGGAGCAACTCAGGGAAATCTGGACACAGGTGTATAAAGAGGATGCGGAAAGGATTTTGATGGATTGGGTGGAGCAGGCAAAGGCCAGCAAGATACCACAACTGCAAAAGATGGCTATGACAATGCTTGCATATAAAAGTGGCATACTCGCATGGTATGATTGCCATATCTCAACAGGGAAAGTGGAGGGCATAAACAACAAGATAAAGGTAATGAAACGTAACGCCTACGGATTTAGGGATGAGAAGTATTTTAAGCTTAGGCTATATGCCCTACATGATTGCCGTATCACTCGAAATGTCGGATGAACCTTTTAATTGGCGTTAAGGGTGCATTGCGCAGTCGGGCGGCATCTTCGAAGCCGAGGTCTACACCTTTTTGCATACGTCTCCACGCTCCATCAATGCTCCACATGGGGTCTGCTGAGATAATGTCTCTTCGAGGCCATGCACAGAACTCAGACGTTTCCCACGCCATTTTCCAATCCGAAACCAATGCGATATATGACTCCGAACTGCAATTTGTGGTTAGCAAAATGATTGCTTGCTTGCTGCAAAAGATATCAATCGCGTGAATTTGTGAACAATATAGGTTACAAAAAGTACCAAAGTACACTAAAATTCGTATCTTTTGTGTAATTTTGTCGAGCAACTATTCATGTCAAAATCATAACTTACACATTATTTATATTTATGGGAAATGTAATAAAACTGCGCCGGGGGCTTGACATAAAGCTGGCAGGAGGGGCTGAAAAGCGGCTCTTTGCGCCCAGCAAGTCGGGCAGATACGCCCTGCAGCCGTCCGACTTTCCGGGAGTCACCCCACGGGTAGTGGTCAAGGAGGGCGACACTGTGCGTGCAGGCGACGCCCTGTTTCAGAACAAAGCCTGCCCTGAAGTGAAGTTCGCATCGCCCGTTGGCGGAACCGTAACGGCCATCATGCGGGGCGAAAGGCGCAAAGTGCTCTACGTGGAGGTCACTGCCGACGAAAAGCAGGAAGCGGCAGACTTTGGCAAAAAGGACGTGTCGGCACTTGACGGCCATGCCGTAGTGTCGGCATTGCTTGAGGCCGGACTGTTCGGCTTCATAACCCAGCTCCCCTATGCCGTGTCGGCCAATCCGCAAACGCAGCCCAAGGCCATCTTCGTGTCGGCTCTTAGGGACAAGCCGCTGGCCGCCGACTTCGAGTATGAGCTTGAGGGACAGGAGCAGAGCTTCCAGACGGGACTCACGGCTCTGTCGAAAATAGCCCGCACATACCTTGGCATAGGAGCAAAGCAAACGGCGGATGCTCTTGTGAATGCCCGTGACGTGGAGGTAAACGTGTTTGACGGTCCGTGTCCGGCAGGCAATGTCGGCGTGCAGGTGAACCATATAGACCCGGTAAACAAGGGCGAAGTGGTGTGGACGGTTGACCCTACGGTGGTGCTGTTCATCGGCCGCTTGTTCCTTACCGGGCGCGTGGACATGACCCGCAGGGTGGCTTTCGTGGGAAGCGAAGTGGAGTCGCCAGCCTATACCGACATGATTGTGGGGCAGGAACTGGCCGGACTGCTCGACCATGGGGTGCGCACCGACCGCAAGGTGAGGATTGTCAATGGCAATGTGCTCACGGGCAAGCCCACGTCAAAGGACGGCTTCCTCGGAGCATACAGTTCGGAGATAACCGTAATACCCGAGGGCGACGATGCCGACGAGTTGGCCGGATGGATAATGCCGCGCCTGAAGCAGTTCTCCGTAAGCCGCAGCTACTTCTCGTGGTTGCGCCGTGGCGTGGAGTATGTGCTTGACGCACGCGTGAAAGGCGGTGAGCGCCACATCATTATGAGCGGAGAATACGACCGCATGCTGCCCATGGACATCTATGCCGAGTTTCTCATCAAGGCCATACTGGCCGGCGATATAGACAAGATGGAACAGTTGGGCATATACGAAGTGGCTCCCGAAGACTTCGCCCTGGCCGAGTTTGTTGACAGTTCCAAGCTGGAGCTGCAGCGCATAGTGCGCGAGGGACTTGACTTGTTGCGCAAAGAGAACTGACACAAAAAAGATGGAATAAAGATATGAGTGCATTGAAAAACTATCTGGAAAGGATACGTCCTAACTTCGAAGCTGGCGGCAAGCTACACTCGCTGCACAGCCTTTACGACGGTTTTGCCACATTCCTGTATGTGCCCAACACCACTTCACGTACAGGCACAAACATACACGATGCCATCGACTCGAAGCGCATCATGAGCATCGTGGTCATAGCATTGCTGCCCGCCCTGCTCTTCGGCATGTACAACGTGGGCTATCAGAACAGCTTGGCAGCCGGAACGCTTGCCGAGACGGGCTTCTGGGAACTGTTCTTCTACGGTTTTCTTGCCGTATTGCCAAAAATCATCGTGAGCTACGTGGTCGGTCTGGGCATAGAGTTTGCCTGGGCGCAGTGGAAAGGCGAGGAGATACAGGAGGGATACCTTGTTTCGGGCATCATAATTCCGCTCATCGTGCCTGTCGGCTGTCCGCTCTGGATGCTCGCACTGGCCGTGGCTTTTGCCGTAATCTTCGCAAAGGAAATCTTCGGCGGCACGGGCATGAACATATTCAACGTGGCTCTCGTGGCCCGCGCATTCCTCTTCTTCTCCTATCCCACGAAGATGAGCGGCGATGGCGTGTGGGTTTCCACCCAAAGCATACTCGGTTTGGGCAGCAATCTGCCCGACACATATACCTGCGCCACTCCCTTGGGCGAGATAGGACAGGATGCGGCGGTGAGCCAGTCGCTGTCTGACATGATTTTAGGCTTCATTCCAGGCAGCATAGGCGAGACAAGCGTGGTGGCAATAGCCATCGGAGCCGCAATACTGCTGTGGACAGGCATCGCAAGCTGGCGCACCATGGTCAGCGTGTTTGTAGGCGGCGCACTGACGGCAGCCCTTTTCGGATGGCTCGGACTGACCCCCATACCATGGTATGAGCATCTCGTGCTCGGCGGCTTTGCCTTTGGCGCAGTGTTCATGGCCACAGACCCCGTGACAAGCGCACGCACAGACAAGGGAAAATACGTGTTCGGTCTGCTCGTCGGCTTCATGGCAGTTCTTATAAGAGTCAAGAACCCCGGCTATCCCGAGGGCATGATGCTCGCCATACTGCTTGCCAACATGTTTGCGCCGCTGATTGACTATTGCGTAGTGCAGGCCAACATCTCAAAGCGCATGAAACGTTTAACCTCAAAAGGCAAATGACTATGGCTGGGAAGAACATCAAGAAAGGAATGAACACCAATTCCAACACATACATTATTATATATAGCATCATTCTGGTGCTGATTGTGGCCTTTGTGATGGCCTTTGTGTCGCAGACGCTGAAGCCCATGCAGGACGTAAACGTGGCTCTCGACAAGAAGAAGCAGATACTCGCGGCACTCAACATCAGGGATTTGGACGATGAAGCCTCGGCTTCCAAGTATGCGGAGGTGGTTGTGGCCGACGAAGTGCTGTCGTCCGACGGCAAAGTTGTGGAGCAGGGAACCAAAGGAGGCGAGAAAGCCGGCTTTGTACTCAACAGTGCCGACTATAAGGCAGGCCGTTTGGCTCTCTTTGTCTGCTCGATTGACGGTCAGACAAAATATGTTGTCCCCGTCTATGGCATGGGCTTGTGGGGACCAATCTGGGGCTATGTGGCCATCGATGCCGACAAGAACACAGTCTATGGAGCCTACTTCAACCACGAAAGCGAGACTGCCGGACTCGGAGCGGAGATAAAAGACAGCCGCGAATGGCAGGAACAGTTCCACGGAAAGAAGATTTTTTCTGAAGAAGATGACAATGTGTCACTGTCGGTGGTTAAGAAAAACAACGTGAAAAACCCCGCTTCAGAGTGCGACGCCATCACAGGAGCCACGCTCACTTCGGTAGGCGTGAGCGATATGCTGCAAGAAGGACTGGAAGCATACAAGGCTTTTCTCAAAGCAAAGGACTAACTTTAAGGCAAGAAACGATTATGGACAAAATATTCTCAAAAGAAAACAAGGAAGTTTTCGTCAAGCCGCTCAACCTTGACAACCCTATTTTGGTGCAGGTGTTGGGCATCTGCTCGGCTCTGGCCGTGACCTCTCAACTGAAACCCGCCATCGTCATGGGACTTGCCGTGACGGTAATAACCGGTTTCTCCAACGTCATCATCTCTTTAATCCGCAACACGATACCCACACGCATACGCATCATCGTGCAGCTCGTGGTGGTGGCCGCCCTCGTGACGGTGGTCAGCCAGGTGCTGAAAGCCTTTGCCTACGACGTCAGCGTGCAGCTTTCGGTATATGTCGGACTGATTATCACCAACTGCATCCTCATGGGACGGCTGGAAGCCTTTGCCATGATGAACCGTCCGTGGCCGAGTTTCCTCGACGGAATAAGCAACGGTCTGGGCTATGCAGCCATCCTGGTGCTGGTAGGTTTCGTTCGCGAGTTGCTGGGACGCGGCAGCGTGCTCGGCTTTCAGGTCATCCCGCAAAGCGTCTACGACCTTGGCTATGTCAACAACGGCATGATGGCCATGCCAGCCATGGCTCTGATACTTCTCGGATGCGTCATTTGGATTCACAGAGCATATTTTTATAAGGAGAAATGACAATGGATAATACATTAGACTTGTTCATAAGGTCGATATTCGTCGACAACATGATATTCGCGTTCTTCCTCGGAATGTGCTCCTTTCTGGCCGTTTCAAAGAACGTGAAGACCTCTTTGGGCTTGGGACTTGCCGTGACATTCGTGCTCGTGGTAACAGTTCCCGTTGACTATCTGCTGCAAACCAAGGTGCTGGGCGACGGCTGCCTCGTTGAAGGCGTTGACCTTTCATACCTCAGCTTCATCCTTTTCATCGCTATAATAGCCGGCATAACGCAGCTGGTGGAGATGGCCGTGGAGCGCTACTCGCCCGCACTCTATTCAGCACTGGGCATCTTCCTGCCCCTGATAGCCGTCAACTGCGCCATTATGGGTGCGTCGCTATTCATGCAGCAGCGCATCAACCTTGACCCGGCCAGCAGCCAGTATATCGGAAGCGTGCTTGACGCTGTGGTGTATGCCCTTGGCAGCGGACTCGGATGGACGCTTGCCATAGTGTCGATGGGCGCAATACGCGAAAAAATGCAGTATAGCGACGTGCCGAAGCCGTTGCGCGGACTCGGCATCACCTTCATTACCGTGGGACTTATGGCCTTGGCCATGATGTGCTTCTCAGGGTTGAGTATATGAGACGGGGCTTCCAGCCTGTAAGAACTGAATACTAAAGAAACTTGAACAAAAGAGTTTATGGGACAATTCATATTAGTTAGCATAGCAGTGTTCCTCGTCACGATACTGCTGTTGGTGGTAGTGCTGTTGGCAGCCAAGAGCTACTTGTCGCCAAGCGGCAATGTCACTATAAAAATCAACGGCGACAGGGAACTCAACGTGGCGCAGGGCAACAGCCTGATGTCCACTCTCAACGAAAACGGCATATACCTCTCGTCGGCATGTGGCGGCAAGGCTTCGTGCGGACAGTGCAAAGTGCAGGTTGTAGAGGGCGGCGGCGAGATACTCGACTCCGAGAAACCTCACTTCACACGCCGTCAGATAAAGGACCACTGGCGGTTGGGATGCCAGTGCAAGGTGCGGGGCGACATGGCAATCAAACTCCCGGAGAGCGTGCTCGGCGTGAAAGAATGGGAGTGTACCGTGATTTCAAACAAGAATGTATCTTCCTTTATCAAGGAATTCATCGTTGCATTGCCGCCGGGCGAGCACATGGACTTCCTGCCTGGCTCATACGCCGAGATAAAGATACCTGCCTACGACTGTATCGACTACGACAAGGACTTCGACAAGGCCGACATTGGCGACGAATATCTGCCCATGTGGGAGAAATTCAACATCTTCTCGCTCAAGGCGCACAATCCGCAGCCCACAATGCGTGCATATTCCATGGCCAACTATCCTGCCGAGGGCGACCGCATCATGCTTACGGTACGCATAGCCACCACACCGTTCAAGCCAAGGCCGCAGGTAGGCTTCCAAGACGTGCCCACGGGCATCGCCTCGTCGTACATCTTCAGCCGCAAACCGGGCGACAAAGTGGTGATGAGCGGCCCCTACGGCGACTTCCACCCGATATTCGACTCCAAGAAAGAGATGATTTGGGTTGGCGGAGGTGCCGGTATGGCTCCGCTGCGCGCACAGATAATGCACATGACCCGCACACTCAACACCCGCGACCGTGCCATGCACTATTTCTATGGCGCACGTTCGCTCAGCGAAGTGTTCTATCTTGACGACTTCCTGCAACTGGAAAAGGACTTCCCCAACTTCCATTTCCACCTTGCACTCGACCGTCCCGACCCCGCAGCCGATGCCGCAGGAGTGAAATACACTCCGGGATTTGTCCATCAGGTGATGTACGACACATACCTAAAAGACCACGACGCACCTGAAGACATTGAGTATTACATGTGCGGCCCTGGCCCTATGTCAAAGGCTGTTGTCGGTATGCTCGACAGCCTCGGCGTAGACGAAGAGTCCATCATGTACGACAACTTCGGAGGCTGACCAACCCCGACAAGCATACATTGAAATGCTACAAAGCCGCTGGACTTCCAGCGGCTTTGTAGCGTTTATAGAGATAACGCCTCTATGGTTTATTGTTGAAATGAAGGAGTTTTATAGACTCCGCCTATAAGCCATGAAGGACATTCATAGAGCCATTCTATAGTCCATGTAGGATATTATAGACTCCGCCTATAAGCATGAAGGACATTCATAAAGCCCACCTATAGGCCAGGAAAAATAGACGGCTGATTTAGAGAAAGTGGATTACTGCATATCGTAAACCACCTGCATGAGCTGCTTGCCGAGCTTGTCGGCCTCCTCCATTGTGGCAGCTTCGCTGTATACGCGCACAATCGGCTCAGTGTTAGACTTGCGCAAATGCACCCACTTGTCGGCAAAGTCAATCTTCACGCCGTCGATATCCGTTATCTTTTCGCCCTTGAACATCTCCTTAACCTTCTCCAATACGGCATCAACGTCGGTTGAAGGAGTAAGGTCAATACGGTTCTTCGCTATATAATATGTGGGATATGTGGCTCTAAGCTCGCTCACCTTGCATCCCTTTTGCGCCAGATTGGACAGGAAAAGTGCTATGCCCACAAGAGCGTCGCGACCGTAATGGCACTCCGGATATATCACTCCGCCATTGCCTTCGCCACCTATGACAGCCTTAACGCTGTCGGATTTCATCAGCGTAGTGACGTTTACCTCACCCACAGCCGAAGCGTAGTATTTGCCACCGTGGCGTTCGGTAATGTCACGCAAGGCACGCGTAGAACTCAAGTTGCTCACCGTGTTGCCAGGAGTGTGGCTCAGCACATAGTCGGCCACGCTCACAAGAGTGTATTCCTCGCCAAACATCTTTCCGTCTTCGCAGATAAACGCCAAGCGGTCAACGTCAGGGTCAACGACAATGCCCAAGTCATACTTGCCACTGCCCATCTCGTTCATTATACCGCTAAGATTTTTCTCCAGCGGTTCAGGGTTATGGGCAAAGTCACCCGTAGCTTCACCGTTGAGGAACGTGTAGGACACGCCCAAGCGGTCAAGCAGTTTGGGCAGGATAATGCCACCCACGCTGTTGATAGAGTCCACACAAACGTTGAAATGAGCGTTACGTATAGCCTCAGCATCAACCAGTTTCAAGTCGAGAACAGCATTGATGTGCTTGTCGTCAAAGGTATTGTCCGCAGCGTAATGCCCCAAGCGGTCAACGTCAGCATACTCGTAGTCATCCTTTTCTGCAATGGCGAGCACCTCGTTGCCGTCGTCTTTGGTCAGAAATTCGCCCTCATTGTTGAGCAACTTCAGTGCATTCCATTGTCTTGGGTTGTGGCTTGCGGTGATTATGATGCCGCCATCCGCCTTGGAAAACCTTACGGCCAGTTCTGTGGTAGGCGTGGTGGCGAGTCCAATGTCAATCACATCGTAGCCCATACCGGTGAGTGTGCCGCAGACAATGCGGTTCACCATGTCGCCCGACAAACGTGCGTCACGTCCAACAACAATCTTTCCGCTGTTTGACTTGCCGCTACGCCGGATGAAAGTAGCGTAAGCAGAAGTGAACTTCACGATGTCCAGAGGATTTAGAGTGTCGCCTGTGTGGCCACCGATGGTTCCCCTGATGCCAGAAATGGACTTTATGAGTGTCATTATGCGTTTTTATTTTTCCCTTTGATATGTTATGATGTAATAGCAAGGATACACGTTTGACGATGCGTAAGCCTGTCCCTGCGTGTGCGGAACGATGAGTTTCACCTTGGCAATCTCACTGTTTGCATCGGTCTGTCGGCCAAGATTGATATATGCCAGCGGTATCAGCCATCCTGTTGGGACGGAAGTACCGTACGTGCTACTCATTTCGCCGCTGTCAAATGTTCCTGTATAGTTGCTTCCTGTACGGGTGACGGTCATTTTATCATACTTACGCGCCTCACTTTCGTTGCTTGTCTGCACAAACTTGTCCAGAATGTTGTACTCAATGTATCGGCAAAGCACGTTGACCGTCTTGTTTTCCTCAAGCGGAGAGCCACATCCACGGCGCACTATCTGCATATACACACCGCTGTTGTTGAGATATACAAACTCACGCTTCTCAACGCTGGTGGAATCGCCCTGATTGTGAAACTGCGCCTCGCTGATTATAGTCAGTGACGAGTCGTTTATGAATGTGTTGATGGCGTTGCGTTCCTTTTCTTTCTTGTCGCCGTAGGTCTCATAATTGTCGCACGACGCGAACAGCGATGCGGCCAAGAGTGCCCAAAGAGGCAAAGCTCTAAAGTTTCCCATGCTTCTTGTATAATGTCTGTCTTGTTTCTCTGTATTGTAAATACTGCCCATGCAATATGGCAAAGTTACAAAAAAAAGTAATTGCCTGCCGTTGTCATTACGTTACTTTAACGTGTTTTCAAAATGCGCTATGGCCTTTTTCGTCACTTCCACGGCCTCTGCCATGCTGCAGTGCAGCCTTCCGCCCGATGCGTTGAGGTGTCCGCCGCCGTTGAAGAAGGCTTCAGCCACCTTGTTGCAGGGAAAGTCGTCCACGCTGCGCAGACTTACCCATATAGTATTGTCTTTCTCCGTGTCTTCGCGCAACGAGATGGACAGTTTCACGCCCTTGATTTGCAGCGGCATATTGACCAGTCCCTCTGCGTCGCCCTTGATGAAATGGAAGCGTTGCAGGTCCTTACGCGTCAGAGTGAAGTAGGTTGCGTGGCGTTCCTTGTCTACTACGAGTTGGTTGTAGAGCACATAGCCGGTCAAACGCATACGGCTTTCACTATAATTATTGTACACGTTGCGGTAAATCTTGTCCTTGTCGATACCCTTGGTGAGCAACATGCTTATGGCAAAGAATATTTCCGGACGCGTACTGTTGTAGGTAAAACCGCCAGTGTCGGTCATCATGCCGCAATACACCGGCACCGCGAAGTTGCGGCCGAGCTGTTCGAAGCCTCCCAACTGCCACACGAGACTGAACACAAGTTCGCACGTGGAACTGAAGTCAGGGCGCGATATGAGCAAACTGCACTTCATGTCGGGGTTGGGATGGTGGTCAATCATCACCTTCTCAGCCTTTGAAGCCAAGATACTGTCGGCCATGGCATCTGTGCGGCTGGGAGTGTTGTAGTCAAGACTGAACAGCAAGCCACATTCGCGCAGCATCGCGTCTGCTCGGTCCTTGTGCTTGTCGTAGCGCACGATGCGTTCTGTATTGGGAAGCCAGCGCAGAAAGTCGGGGTATTGGTCAGGCACTATCACTACAGGCTCCTTTCCCATCACCACCCGGAGGTATTCAGCCCACGCCAGGCACGCTCCTATGGCATCGCCGTCAGGGTTGACGTGACATGACAACACTATCTTTTCATTGTCGGCAACGAGCGATTTCAACCGTTCAAGTTCCCCGTTGGTCAGTATATCTTTAAGCATAATGGGTACAAAGGTAGCACTATTTGTCTAAACGGCAAAGGATTAGCGGTGTGTATGTGTGGCGACATACGGCTCTGCATCGCCATGTTTTTGCTGTCTCTCATATAGCCAAAACCGAATTACATCATCTCTTTGCTATATCATATACTTCTTCTTTCGCTTCACGGCCTTGTGCGGCGTCAGTGCCGAAGCGTCAACGCCGCGCGTTTTCACCCCTTGGTACGACCGCCACCGCTGCCTTATTTTGTCCACATAGTCCACCGTTTCCGAACCGCGCATATAGCCGTTCTTGACCGCAGGGTCACGGTAGTAGGCTGGAGTGGCCAGCAAGAGCACATATTTCGACACGTCGGTCCATCGTTTGGGGTTGCCGCCGTGCTTGGAAGTCAGAGCCATAGCGTCACGAATGTGGTTGTAGCCTCCGTTGTAGCTTGCCAGCACGAAGTTGAGCCGTTCGTTGCGGTCGGCTATGTCGCCGAACTTGCCCTCCAGGTTGGCCAGATATTTGGCCGCAGCGGCTATGTTGCTTTCCGGGTCATGTATTTGCGACATCGACAAGCCCAGCATTGCCGCCGTGGAGGGCATTATCTGCATCAGTCCGCACGCCCCTGCCCACGACTTGGCCTGCGGGTCAAAGGTTGACTCCTGGTAGCACTGCGCAGCCATCAGTCTCCAGTCCCACCGTATCCCTCGGCTGTAGGCCACGAACAAACCGTCGTAGCGCGAAATCACTCCACCCTTGCGGTTGAGCATCGGGGCATATATCCTGCGCGTGACGCTCTTTGCGCTCAGCAGAAACGACTCCTCCTTGGTCACCTCGGCAAGCATCGACGGTTTGTACCACTCGTTTATAGCATCGGCCAACTGCGGTTTGCCGCTTCCCACAACCCAATGCACCGCCAAGCTGTCGTTCATGGCTCCGCAGAAGGTCAGTTGCTTCACGCTGTCACCAAGCACTTCTATGCTTTTCTTGTCCAAAGGCATGGCTATGATGTCGCCGTCGCCGCGCCAAAGTCGCCTGACCATATCTACCGTGTCGCGGCACACCTCTACGCGGAGGCTCACCCCTACCCTTTCGGCAAACCGTTGGCAAAGCATATACTGGCGACCTAACGCGCGCCCGTGATAATCATAGTATGTGTCGGGACCGCTCAAGGTGAGCATAATCAGTTCGCCGTTGGCCACTATCTGCTCCAGGTCGAACCCCGACGACGACACGCTGTCCACCACATCGCCCCACGGAGTGCTGATTTTTTCCTGTTTGTTGCCTCCACAGGCTGCCATGACCATGAGAGCGGTCAGAGCCACCATTGCAGGCACTGCCCTAACAGCCATTCTGCGCACCTTTGAGAGGGTAAAATTCAGACTTCTGTATACTATATTGCAAGTCACTGATATTCAAACGATTGTATTTCCTGCTAAAAACTCGGCCATTTACGACCCGTAACTCGGCCACTTACGACCGTAACTCGGCCACTTACGACCCATAAACCGCCCACTTACTGTCGGCAAGTCTCATCGTTGGCTTCGGCAAGCCTACTGCCCTCCAGTCGTCAATGCTTACTTTTTGTCCGTGTAGCGGCTGTTTTGGCTGCAAAAGTACATATTTTCTTGCATATAAGTTTTAATTTAAGTAATTTTGCCGGGCACAAATACACGAAACAACCAATCAATATGTTACGAATAGCTGTTCAGTCAAAAGGCCGTCTCTTTGAAGACACGATGAACCTTCTCGCCGAGGCCGACATAAAAGTGAGTGCATCCAAGCGCACTCTCCTCGTACAATCAACCAATTTTCCCCTGGAGGTACTCTACCTGCGCGACGACGACATACCGCAAAGTGTGGCGAGCGGAGTGGCAGACATAGGTGTCGTGGGTGAAAACGAGTTTGTGGAGCGTGGCGAAGACGCAGAGATTGTGTCAAGACTCGGCTTCAGCAAGTGTCGGCTGTCGCTTGCCATACCAAAGGAGATTGACTACAAGGGACTGGAGTGGTTTCACGGCAAGAAGATAGCCACGTCATATCCCAACATTCTCCAGTCGTTCATGGACAGCAAGGGCATCAGCACCAACATACACATCATCACCGGAAGTGTCGAGATATCGCCCGGCATCGGACTGTCCGACGGCATCTTCGACATCGTGAGCAGCGGCTCCACTCTCGTGAGCAACAATCTCCGCGAGGTGGAAGTGGTGATGCGTAGCGAGGCATTGCTCATAGCCAACAAGGATATGGACGACGAAAAGCGCAAGATTTTGAACGACATGCTGTTCCGCTTTGAGGCTGTGCGCAGTGCGGAAGACAAGAAGTATGTGCGCATGAATGTGCCCAAAGACAGACTGGAAGACATCGTCAGCGTGTTGCCAGGACTGAAAAGTCCCACTATAATACCGCTGGCCGACAGCGACTGGTGCTCCGTACACACCGTGCTCGACCAGAAACGCTTTTGGGAAATCATTGGCAAGCTGAAGGAAATGGGTGCACAGGGCATTCTGGTGACACCTATTGAAAAGATGATTATGTAGATTCCGGGAGCAAACCCATTTTGCAACAGACATGAACATTATTAGATATCCGCAACGGGACACATGGAACGAGATTGTGGAGCGTCCCCACTTGGACGTGTCGCAGCTCAACGCCACTGTTGCCTCGGTGCTTGACGACGTTAAACGGCGCGGTGACGAGGCCGTAAAAGACTATGAGCTGAAGTTCGACCACGTTGCCCTGCAGTCGTTGGCGGTGAGCAGCGACGAAATGGAAGAGGCAGCATCGCTCGTAAGCGACGAACTGAAGGAAGCCATTGCACTTGCCCACCATAATATAAAGGTGTTCCACGAGGCTCAACGCTTTGTCGGACACAAGACTGTGACGCAGCCCGGCGTGGTATGCTGGCAGAAGAGCGTGCCAATAAGCAAGGTTGGACTGTATATCCCTGGCGGCACGGCACCCCTGTTCAGCACCGTGCTCATGCTCGCCACACCGGCCAAGATAGCCGGATGCCGCGACATCGTGCTCTGCACTCCGCCCGGACGCGACGGAAAGGTGAATCCGGCCATACTGGTGGCCGCACAGACCGCCGGAGTAGACCGGATATTCAAGGCCGGAGGCGTACAGGCCATCGGCGCAATGGCCTACGGAACGGAGAGTGTGCCCAAGACCTACAAGATATTCGGGCCAGGCAATCAGTATGTCATGGCTGCCAAGCAACAAGTGAGCCTGCACGACGTGGCGATAGACATGCCGGCAGGACCTTCGGAGGTGTGCGTCATAGCCGACGACACGGCCAACATCGAGTTCATTGCCGCCGACCTGTTGTCGCAAGCTGAACACGGGGCCGACTCGCAGGTGATACTCATCACCACGAGCGAACGCGTAATGGACAGCATACAGCCGGAAATAGAACGTCAGTTGGCTGCTCTGCCACGCAAGGAGATCGCGTCGAAGGCTTTGGACAACAGCAAACTGGTGCTTGTGGCCGACCTTGACGAGGCTATGGCTCTGTCCAACACCTACGCTCCGGAGCACTTGATTCTGCAAACAGCCGACCCCGATGCACTTGCCGAAAAGGTGGAGAATGCCGGAAGCGTGTTCCTCGGCCAGTATGCCTGCGAAAGTGCGGGCGACTATGCCAGCGGCACCAACCATACGCTGCCTACGCATGGCTACGCAAAGGCTTACAACGGCGTGAACCTCGACAGTTACTGCCGAAAGATAACATTCCAGCACCTCAGCGAGGAGGGAGTGAGCCGCATAGGACGTGCCGTAGAGGTAATGGCGGCAATGGAGTCGCTCGACGCACACAAGAACGCAATGACCGTAAGACTGCGTGCCATAGGCAAATAAAGGGTCTGCCGGTCAATAAAAGCATAATACGAGTTTCTATCATGAGAAAGTTGGAAGAACTGGCGCGCCCGAACATACTGCGCCTCAAGCCATACAGCAGTGCACGTGACGAATACAGCGGCCACGTGGCAAAGGTGTTTCTCGATGCCAACGAGAATCCCTACAACAGTCCGCTCAACCGCTACCCTGACCCCACACAGGCCGAACTGAAGGCCGTATTGGCCAAGGTGAAGGGCGTTAAAGCCGAAAACATATTCCTCGGCAACGGCAGTGACGAGGCCATCGACCTGCTCTACCGTTGCTTCACGCAGCCCGGCAAGGACAATGTGGTTGCCATCGACCCTACATACGGCATGTATGAGGTGTGCGCCGACATCAACGACGTGGAATATCGCAAGGTGTTGCTCGACGAGAACTTCCAGATTTCGGCCGACAAACTGCTTGCCGCTTGCGACCAAAACACCAAGCTGATATGGATATGCAGCCCGAACAATCCCACGGGCAACAGCATTTGCCGTGAGGAGATTGAGCGTGTGCTGACAGGGTTCGACGGACTGGTGGTTGTGGACGAAGCCTACAGCGACTTCGCCAAGCAAAGACCGTTCCGCCACGACTTGGCCTCCTATCCCAATATCGTCGTGCTGAACACCATGAGCAAGGCTTGGGGCTGTGCGGCCATACGTCTTGGCATGGCTTTCGCATCGGAAGAGATTATCGGACTGTTCAACAAGGTGAAGTATCCGTACAACATCAATCTGCTGACGCAGCAACAGGCCATGAAATCTCTTGAAGACCCGTTTGAAACAGACAAGTGGGTGCGCACCATCTTGCAGGAGCGCACGCGCATGATTGATGCTTTCCAACTGCTCAAGCAGTGCGTCAAGATATATCCCACCGACTCCAACTTCTTCCTTGCACGCATGACCGATGCCCAAAAGACCTACAACTATCTTGTGGAGCGAGGCATCATCGTGCGCAACCGCACCAACGTGACGCTCTGCAACAACTGTCTGCGCATCACGATTGGCACAAAAACGGAGAACAACGAACTTCTCGCCGCCCTGCGACAGTACGTATAAAAATGCGGGAATATACATCCCCAATTACAAAACTTGCCTAATTTCTATGAGAAACCTGCCAACTTTCTCATAGAAATTAGGCAACTTTCGTATATATAACCGAAGATTTCATACGCACTTTGCAGCACACTCTCTTTCCATTGTGCTCGGCCACAATGCTTGGCATCCGTATTTGTTTACCGCTCACGTCCCAACACTTCGACCAAGCTGTGGGTTAAATAACATTAACAAGACAAGACATATATACCTTTTCGGCTTTATTTGGTTATTTTTGTATAGCTCTTTCGCATACCATCGTCGGGATGCAACATGCTTCTTGAGACTATCGGTCACTGCTCCGAGCAATTTTCACTCACTGAGACATATACATATTATTAACAATCAAAACACATACAAATAACATGAAACCAACTTTATTACTCTTGGCAGCTGGTATGGGCAGCCGTTACGGTGGCCTGAAGCAGCTGGACGGTCTTGGCCCTAACGGCGAAACCATTATGGACTACTCCATCTATGACGCTATCAAAGCCGGATTCGGCAAGATTGTGTTCGTTATCCGCAAAGACTTTGAAAAGGACTTCAAGGAAAAGATACTCAGCAAGTACGAAGGACATATTCCTGCAGAACTCTGCTTCCAGAGCCTCGACGCTCTGCCCGAAGGATTCGCTTGTCCGAAAGACCGCGTAAAGCCTTGGGGGACTAACCACGCTGTGCTCATGGCAAAGGATATCATCAAGGAACCGTTCTGCGTGATCAACTGCGACGACTTCTACAACCGTGACGCTTTCATGGTGATAGGCAAATTCCTGTCGGAACTGACCGAAGGAAGCAAGAACAAGTATGCTATGGTGGGCTTCAGAGTGGGCAACACACTGTCGGAAAACGGAACCGTGGCACGCGGCATCTGCTCTAAAGACGACAAGGGCAACCTGACCACCGTTGTGGAGCGCACGGAGATTATGCGCGTCAACGGACCCGTATGCTACAAAGACGAGCAGGGCGAATGGGTGGCTGTTGAGGACACAACACCCGTGTCAATGAACATGTGGGGCTTCACTCCCGACTATTTCGAGCACAGTGAGGCTTACTTCAAGGAGTTCCTCGCCGACCCGAAGAATATGGAGAACCTCAAAGCTGAGTTCTTCATACCGCTCATGGTCAACAAACTGATAAACGAAAAGACTTCTACCGTTGAGGTGCTCGACACAACAAGCAAGTGGTTTGGCGTAACCTACGCCGCCGACCGCCAGTCAGTGGTTGACAAGATACAAAGTCTTATAGACGAGGGAGTATATCCCGCAAAATTGTTCTAAGGAAAATATTCTATATCCATTTTATTTTCCGCGTGGGGCAATGACCGAAAAGGTTGTTGCCCCACGTTCGTTTCACACAGGTGGCTCCCATTATGCCGCGTCTCCGAATTTTAATATTATCGTAAATGTTTAGGACAACACTGGAAAAATGCGTAATTTTGCAGACTGAACGATACACTCGGCAGTAATGATAAGCAACAAGGACTATATCCAACTGCAAGCATATTCACGATACGACGGCGCACTGGCGGCCGTGGTCTGGATTGTCAGCTTTGCCCTATATATAACAGGTATCACCAATCCTCTGTCAATGATGGCAGGAGCGTGTCTGGCGGTGTTCTCTCCGTTCTACATAGCCATGCGGTTGCGACGGTTTCGTGATAGCGTACGCGACGGAAGCATATCGTTTCGCCGCGCCTACGTTTATTCGTTTTCCGTGTTCTGCCACGCCGCGCTGCTCTTTGCCATTGCCCAATACGTCTATTTCGCTTTCATCGACAACGGCTACTTTGTCAACTGCATGACTGAACTGTTGAACGACCAGCAGGCCAAGCAGATGATACAGGCTTACGGAATGGAACAGGCAGTGGAAGAGAGCCTGCAAGCCATGCGCAGCGTGAGGCCGATAGACTATGCACTGAACAACCTCTCGCTCAATTTCATGGCCGGACTGGTGCTAAGCCTGCCGATAGCCGCAATAATGAAGAGAGACAAAAGTGGCGTTTGAGACCAAAACTTTAGCGACTACTATAACCCAAAGCAATATAACATCTATATAATATGGACATTTCCGTTATCATTCCCTTATATAATGAGGAGGAATCGCTGCCCGAACTGTATTCGTGGATTGGGCGAGTCATGGACGAAAACAAGTTTTCATACGAGGTTATCTTCGTGAACGACGGTTCTACCGACCGTTCCTGGGAGGTGATAGAAGACCTGGCTGCCAAGCACGAACAGGTACGCGGCATAAAGTTCCGCCGCAACTACGGCAAGAGTCCGGCTCTGTACTGCGGTTTCAAAGAGGCGCAGGGCGATGTGGTAATCACCATGGACGCCGACCTGCAGGACTCTCCCGACGAGATACCCGGACTGTACAAGATGATAAAGGAGGACGGCTACGACCTCGTTTCGGGCTACAAGCAGAAGAGGTATGACCCACTGTCGAAGACCATTCCCACAAAGCTGTTCAATGCAACGGCAAGGAAGATAAGCGGAATAAAGAACCTGCACGACTTCAACTGCGGACTCAAGGCTTACCGCAAGGCGGTGGTGAAGAATATAGAGGTGTATGGCGAGATGCACAGATACATACCCTACCTGGCCAAGAACGCCGGATTCGACAAGATTGGCGAGAAGGTCGTACACCACCAGGCACGCAAATACGGCAAGTCGAAGTTTGGGCTCAACCGCTTCTTCAACGGCTATCTCGACCTCATCACTCTATGGTTCCTTAGCAGCTTTGCACGTCAGCCCATGCACGTGTTCGGTTTCCTCGGTTCCATAATGTTCTTCATTGGCTTCATCTCTGCCTTAGGACTCGGTGTGGACAAGCTCTACGCCCTTTCGCATGGCATACCGCAACATCTCGTTACCGACTCGCCCTACTTCTATATAGCTCTCACAATGATGCTCATAGGCACGCAGTTGTTTCTGGCCGGCTTCCTTGGCGACCTCATCAGCCGCTCTTCGAGCAAGCGCAACGACTATCAGATTGAGGAGGAAATAAGATGCGGCGAATAGCCACAGCTCTCATACTGACCGCAGCGTTGGTCACAGCGTGTTCATCGATAGACTGTCCGGTGCAGAACACGGTGGCCACGGTATACGGACTGTATAAAAGTGACGGCACCGCTGACACCCTGCGCTACGACACTCTGACAATAGCGAGCACAAGGCGTGACGGCAACGACACCATACTGTTCAACCGTGGGGTGGGCATCGCAGGATTCACGCTGCCCATAAGCAGCGGTGCGGCCACAGACACGCTCTTCTTCGAGTTGAAAGACACGCTGTCGACAGTACGCAGAGACACGCTGTACGTAGACAAGGAAGACTTTCCGCACTTCGAGTCAGTAGACTGCAGTATGTCTTATTTCCACACTCTTACAGACATAAGATGGACAACCAACGTCATCGATTCGGCCATTATAAAAAATCGGAACGTCAACTATGATGTCTCAACGCAGCATATACGCCTTTATCTCAGGCCTCGCAATTAGTCTGTGCTTTGCACTCACGGCAAACGGACAAAGCAAGATATTCACTGTTGAGAAGGATTCCATACCCTTTTTCAACGGGTTGTCCGTGTCGGTAGACCTTGCCGGACCAGCAATGCTCGCCCTTAGCGACTACGGAGAATACGAAGGAGCGCTGCGAGTAAACCTTCACGACCAGTACTTCCCCGTGTTTGAACTCGGCTACGGCAAAGCAAACCACGACGATGAGGTGACTGGCATACGCTACAAAACCGCCGCACCTTACTTTCGCATAGGGTGCGACATCAATCTGCTAAAGAAAAAGCACACCAAGAACCGACTCTACGGTGGTCTTAGGTATGCTTTCACTTCATACAAGGTAGACATTGCCCGACCGGGACTGCAAGACCCAACCTGGAAATGGGATGCCCCGGTTGACCTACAAGGCGAACAGTGCAGCCAGCACTGGATTGAAGCGGTGTTTGGCGTTGACGCCCAGGTGTGGGGACCGTTGCATCTGGGTTGGAACGTGCGCTATAAAAGGCGTATAGCCCACAAAGACAGCAGCATTGGCAACACTTGGTACGTCCCCGGCTACGGCGTTTATTCCGACACTCGTATCGGTGCCAACTTCCTTGTCATCATCGACATCTGACAAATCACCACTACTCTACCCTCAGACGAACTATTTCCGACATGGACAAAAGCAAAAGAAACAAGCGGTTGGCATGGCAGTTGCCGTTCCTCGCGTTCCTGATTATCGGAACAATCCTTATCATCAGAAATCAGAAGTTGGTGCCTTATCAGCACAGCCGTGGTCTCGTGTTCGGCACAAGCTACAACATGACCTATCAGTGCGACTCCGACTTGACGCGCCAGATAGAGGCCGAACTGCAAAAGGTGGACAACTCGCTGTCGCCGTTCAACAAACGGTCGTGCATATCTGCCGTGAACAGTGGCGAAAACGTGGAGGTAGACGATATGTTCCGTGAGGTTTTTCTTCTGGCAGAAAGAGTTTCAAAGGAAACCGACGGTGCCTTCGACATCACCGTTGCGCCGCTGGTAAACGCCTGGGGCTTCGGTTTCAAGCACGGAACGCCACCGACGAAACACTCGATAGACAGCTTGATGGCTACAATCGGCTACAACAAGGTGTCGCTATCCGGAAATCACGTGCGCAAGTCTGACTCCCGCACAATGCTCGACTGCAGTGCTATAGCCAAAGGCTATGGCTGCGATGTGGTGGCAAGGATGCTCAAAAGCCGCGGAATAACCAATTTCATGGTGGAGATAGGCGGAGAGATAGTGACCAGCGGCATCAACGAGAAGCGTGTACCATGGAAAATCGGTGTGACAAAGCCAACCGACGACTCGCTCAACGTAAACGGTGAGATACAGACCGTGCTCAACGTGACCGACAAGGCTATGGCTACGAGCGGCAACTACCGCAACTTCTACTATAAGAATGGCAGGAAATATGCACATACAATAGACCCGAAGACTGGTTATCCAATACAGCACAATATTCTCTCGTCTACTGTCATAGCCGACAACTGCGCCACAGCCGACGCTTACGCCACTGCATTCATGGTGCTTGGACTTGACGGAGCGAAGAAAGTGCTCGAATGCCATCCCGAACTCATGGCTTATTTTATTTATTCCGACAAGAACGGGAAAAACGCCGTGTGGTATTCACCATCCATGAAAGGTAAGTTTATACAATAACCGTGGGTGCTGAAATATGCAGACGCTACAGATTTACGACAGACTGTTGCAGTTTCCGCTGTTTCTAGGACTTGGTATGGACGACCTCACCCATATTGCCGGTCACACAAGGTTTGATTTCAGGAAATACTCTGCAGGCAAACGTATCGTAAACGAGGGACAAGTTTGCGACGAGGTGCTGTTGCTTACCAATGGCAAGTTGCTGATGCACACTTCGGCTTTCGACCACAGCTACTCGGTGGAAGAGGAAACTCCGGCACCATACACCGTGCAGCCGGAATGTCTGTTCGGACTTACACAACGCTACCGCAGCACTTTCACAGCCATGACCGACACCAATTTTATAGTGATTGGCAAGAAAGAGTTGGAAAGGTTGTGTGACGCGTTTACTGTGGTGCGCATGAACCTGGCCAACACCCTCGCCACACAGTCGCAAAGGTTGGCCGCACGACCGTGGCGGAGACAAACACCGGGACTGTGCGGACGCATAACGTCGTTCATCGTGGACAGATGCCAATATCCGGCTGGCAGGAAGACAGTGAGAATACTCATGTCACAGTTGGCCAACGAACTCAACGACAACCGCCAAAACGTGTCGAAGGCACTCAACAGTATGCAGCAAGACGGACTCATCAGTCTGCATCGGGGGCGCATAGTGGTCCCTTCACTCGAAAAGCTCATCACCGGACGGTCATAACATCTGTCAACATGGTCAAATCGAGACAGTGCAAAAAGATATTCTCCAAGGACTCTTCAGGGGCATAGAAGCAGGGCAAAAAAGTATAGCCGCACTTCATGTTGTCATTTTTAATGTGTACCTTTGCACTCTGAATTTCACTAAAGCACTTAATGGACAACAAACAGAACAGCAAAGCTTTCTCCATGATAGCCGACATAGAAGGCGACTTCAGCGAACTGACCAACCTTGAAATGCCGGAAACACTGCCTGTTTTGGCCGTCAGAAATCTGGTTCTCTTTCCGGGAGTGGTGTCGCCGATACTGATAGGGCGCGAGTCAAGTCTGGCTCTCGTCAGGAAAGCGGAGAAAACAGGTTGCATAATAGCCGTCGTATGCCAACGTGACCCGGACATTGACGACCCCACAAAAAAAGACCTTTACGCCTACGGAGTATTTGCCCGCATAGTAAAGGTGATATCCATGCCCAACGGTCACGTGACTGCAATAGCACAAGGTCTGGGACGTATGGAACTGCTCAGCTTGTCGGCACGCAGAAAGCCGTATCTCACCGGTACGGTGCGCAATGCGCCAGAAACGCTGCCCGACAAAGAAGACAAGGAGTTCAATGCGGGATCGGAAGCCTTGCGCCAAATCACATCTGAATATATTAAGGTAAGCGACGAAATACCAGAAGAAGCCACATTTGCCATACACAACGTGCATAACGATGTGATGGCTCTGAACTTCATCTGCACCAATATGCCTTTTTCCATCAAGGAAAAGATGGCTCTGCTCGGAAAAGACTCCGTGAAAAAGAGACTGCTGGGCACCATGCGCATCATAAACAGGGAGCTTTCGCTGCAAAACCTCAAGCAGGACATACGAAACAAGACGCGTGACGACATTGACGAACAGCAGCGCAACTACTTCCTGCAACAGCAGATAAAGAACATGCAGGCCGAGATTGGCAACGGAGAGAACGCTCCCGAGAAGCAGGAACTGTTGGAAAAGGCCAAGAAAAAGAAGTGGAACGAGGAAACGGCAAAGGCTTTCCAGAAGGAACTGGACAAGCTGGACCAGATAAACTCGCAGAGTCCTGACTATAATGTGCAACTGACATACTTGCAGACGTTCGTCTCGCTGCCGTGGGGCGAATACACCAAAGACGATATGAACCTCACTCGTGCCCAGAAAGTGCTCGACAAGGATCACTACGGCATGGAGAAAGTGAAGGAACGCATACTGGAATACATGGCCGTATTGAGCCTTCGTGGTGACTTGAAGTCGCCCATTCTGTGCCTCTACGGACCTCCCGGAGTGGGTAAGACGAGCCTCGGCAAGAGCATAGCGGCCGCCATGAAGCGCCAATACGTGAGAGTTTCGCTCGGCGGACTGCACGACGAGGCCGAAATCCGGGGGCATCGCCGCACATATATCGGTGCAATGCCGGGACGAATAATCAAGAACATACAGAAAGCAGGGTCATCCAACCCCGTTTTCATACTCGATGAAATAGACAAACTGACGCAGAACACAGTCAACGGTGACCCGGCATCGGCTCTTTTGGAGGTACTTGACCCAGAGCAGAACGCTGCTTTCCACGACAACTACCTCGACGTTGACTACGACCTCTCAAAGGTGCTGTTCATTGCTACAGCCAATGACCTCAACACAATTCCGCGTCCGCTGCTCGACCGCATGGAGCTGATAGAGGTGAGCGGATACATCACCGAGGAGAAGACCGAAATTGCCAAACGTCACCTGATACCAAAGGAAAAGGAAAACAACGGTCTGGGCAACGAAGCCAAGCTGACGTTTACCAAACAGGCGGTAGAAAAGGTGATTGAACAATACACGCGTGAGAGCGGAGTGCGCCAGTTGGAGAAACAGATAGACAAGTCGCTGCGCAAACTCGCCCTGCGTAAAGCCAAGGACGGCGAACTGCCATACACAAAAATAACGCCAGAAGAAATAGAAGACTTGCTCGGTAAACCGCCATTCTACCGCGACATATACCAAGGCAACTCCTACGCCGGCGTAGTCACCGGATTGGCGTGGACAAGTGTGGGTGGTGAAATACTGTTCATCGAAACAAGTCTGAGCAAGGGCAAAGGGTCGAAACTTACATTGACTGGTAATCTCGGCGACGTGATGAAGGAGTCGGCGATATTGGCTTTGGAGTATGTGAAAGCTCATGCGGATACGCTCAACATAGACTACCGCATATTCGACAACTGGAACATTCACATCCATGTGCCGGAAGGTGCCACGCCAAAAGACGGTCCTTCGGCGGGTATAACCATCGCCACGTCGATAGCGTCGGCATTGACACAGCGCAAGGTACGTAAGAACACTGCTATGACCGGTGAGATTACTCTTCGCGGTAAGGTGCTTCCCGTGGGCGGAATAAAAGAGAAAATACTTGCAGCCAAGCGCGCAGGTATCACGGATATAGTAATGTGCCAAGACAACCGGAAAGACATCGAGGAAATTCCCGACGTTTATCTCAGCGGTGTCAGCTTCCATTATGTCGAGAATGTGCAGGACGTATGGAACTTCGCACTGACCGACGAACTGGTAGAAAAATCTCTCGTGTTTGAAATAGACGAAGACGAAAAGAACAAGAAATGACGTTTGAACTACAACATACCGACCCGTATTCCGACGCAAGGACTGGCCTGTTGACCACTGCCCACGGAGCTATTAAGACTCCCATCTTCATGCCCGTCGGTACGTGCGGCAGCGTGAAAGGTGTGCATTTCAAGGAACTTGAGGAGCAGGTAAAGGCGCAAATCATTCTCGGAAATACCTATCACCTGTACCTAAGGCCGGGACTTGACATACTCAAGGCGGCAGGCGGACTGCACAAGTTCAACGGTTGGGACAAGCCGATGCTGACCGACTCCGGCGGTTTCCAAGTGTTTTCGCTCACCGGAATAAGGAAACTGCGTGAAGAAGGATGCGAGTTTCGTTCACACATAGACGGTTCCAAACACATATTCACGCCCGAAAACGTGATGGATACCGAGCGCATTATCGGTGCCGACATAATGATGGCACTAGACGAGTGTCCTCCAGGCAAAAGCGACTACCAATATGCAAAGAAGAGTCTGGGACTTACACAACGATGGCTCGACCGCTGCATCAAGCGCTTCAACGAGACAGAACCGCTATACGGCCACGAACAGAGTCTTTTCCCCATCGTTCAAGGATGTACTTACAAGGACTTGCGCAGCGAAGCAGCCAAGTTCGTGGCAGACAAGGGAGCTGACGGCAACGCCATCGGAGGTCTTGCCGTGGGCGAACCTGCCGAGACGATGTATGAAATGATTGAGGTGGTTAACGCCATACTGCCCAAAGACAAACCTAGATACCTAATGGGCGTGGGCACGCCGCAGAACATTCTTGAGGCGATTGAGCGCGGTGTGGATATGTTCGACTGCGTTATGCCAACCAGAAACGGGCGCAACGCTATGCTTTTCACATATCAAGGCACTATGAATCTGCGCAACAAGAAGTGGGAACGGGACTTTACGCCTATTGACCCTGACGGTTGCTATGTTGACCTGTGCTACACGAAAGCCTATCTGCACCATTTGTTCAAGGCAGGAGAACTGTTGGCCATGCAGATAGCCAGCATACACAACCTTGCTTTCTATCTCCGACTCGTTACGGATGCGCGCCAGCACATTGAGAACGGTGACTTTACCGCTTGGAAGCGTAGCATAATCGGAGAGTTGGGCAAAAGGTTATAATATCCAAGCATAAAACTATACGACCAAGGCGAGAAAGCATTACAATCAAGACTGAAGGCAATAACACCCCAGACAAAAGAGGTTAAAAACATCCAAAGCAGAAGTTCGGCAATGAAGTACAGAACTATTAGGAAATGGGAAAAGGCGTTGCGACGGTGGCGTACGGTGAAGCGCGGAGCAGCCAAACTGCTGTCGTTCGTTGCGCCGGTGGCCCGTTTGCTGGAAAAGCTCAATCCTTTCCGTGGTATTAAGAGGATAGACCGCTACATCATACGCAAGTTTATCGGCACATATATATACTCCATTGCCCTTATTATCTCTATCTCCATTGTATTCGACATCAACGAGAACCTGGCGAAGTTCACAACCAACCACGCCCCGTTGCGCGCCATCGTGTTCGACTACTACGCCAACTTCGTCCCTTACTTTGCCAATCTGTTCAGTCCACTGTTCGTTTTCATCGCCGTAATCTTCTTCACCTCAAAATTGGCAGGCAACTCCGAAGTGATAGCCATGCTCGCCTGCGGCATGAGTTTCAAGCGGCTTTTGCGCCCTTACATGGTGTCTGCAGCCCTCATAGCTGCACTTAACCTCTATTTGGGCGCCTATGTGATACCGAGGGGAACGGTGGTTAGGCACGATTTCGAGTCGCTCTACAAGAACAACAAGAAGAACACGTCGGCAAGCAACGTGCAGTTGCAGGTTGGCAAAGGCGTGATAGCCTATATCGGACAGTACGACGACAAGTACAAAACTGGTTACGGTTTCTCGCTCGACAAGTTTGAGAACAAGAAACTTGTGAGCCACATGACCGCATCCACCATACAGTATGACACCATCTCCGACAGCAAATACCACTGGAAAGCCATCAACTACAAGATACGTACACTGCGCGGAATGAGGGAACACATAGAGACGGGCATAGAGCGCGACACCGTTGTGCTCATGGAACCGATAGACCTTGTGTTCAGCAAGGGACAGCAGGAAACATTCACCAGTCCTGAATTGCTGGAATACATATCCAAGCAGAAAGACCGCGGATCCAGCAACGTGGTGCAGTATGAAGTGGAGTTCCACAAGCGCATAGCCATGTGCTTCGCATCGTTCATTCTGACTATAATCGGCGCAAGCCTCAGTTCACGTAAGCGCAAGGGAGGCATGGGACTGTATCTTGGCATCGGCCTGGCGCTCAGTTTCACCTACATTCTGCTACAGACAGTGTGCGCAACGTTTGCCGTCAACGCCAACACACCGCCCATGCTCGCCGCGTGGATACCCAACATTCTGTACTTCTTTATTGCGTATTACTGCTACAGGAAAGCTCCAAACTAACCGTACTGCGCCCTCTACACTTACGAAACACACACATACAGACAAATGAAATTTGACGAAACATACCTTAACGACAACATTCTTGACGCTTTATACGACATGCACTTCGAAGAATGTACGCCTATTCAGGAGAAGTGCATACCCGAGATACTTGACGGCAACGACATCATTGGCGTAGCCCAAACCGGCACAGGCAAAACGGCGGCCTATCTCCTGCCGATACTCAGCCTGCTCGACGACGGCGGATTTCCGCAGGACGCAATCAACTGCATCATCATGTCGCCCACGAGAGAACTTGCCCAACAGATAGACCAGGCCATGCAGGGGTTCGGCTACTACCTTGACGGAGTGAGCAGCGTGGCAGTCTATGGCGGCAACGATGGCACTCGCTACGACCAGGAGATGAAGAGCCTGCGACTGGGAGCCGACGTGGTGATAGCTACACCGGGGCGTTTGCTCAGCCACATACGCATGGGCAACGTGGATTTGAGCCGCGTAAGCTTCTTTGTGCTCGATGAGGCCGACCGTATGCTCGACATGGGTTTCAGCGACGACATCATGCAGATTGCCAAGGGACTGCCCGACAACGTGCAGACCATCATGTTCTCTGCCACGATGCCCGACAAGATTCAACAACTGGCGCGCACCTTGCTGCGCAATCCGGTTGAGGTGAAGATAGCAGTGAGCAAACCGGCAGAAAAGATACATCAGATGGCGTATGTGTGCTACGAGCCGCAGAAGATTGGCATAATAAAGAGCCTGTTTCAGCACGACCGTCTCAACCGCGTAATCATTTTCTCCGGAAAGAAAGACAAGGTGAAAGAGATAGCGCGCGAGCTGAAGAAAAACAAGATAAACTGCTGTCAGATGCACAGCGACCTGTCACAGCAAGAGCGCGATGAGGTGATGTATGAGTTCAAGTCAGGACAAAAAGACGTGCTCGTTGCCACCGACATCGTTGCGCGCGGCATAGACATTGACGACATCAGCATGGTCATCAACTACGATGTGCCCCACGATGCCGAAGACTATGTGCACCGCATAGGCCGTACCGCACGTGCCGACCGCGACGGAGTGGCTATAACGTTTGTCAGCGACAAGGACATGTACCAGTTCAACGCCATTGAGAAGTTTCTCGAAAAGTCAGTTGAGAAACTTGAGAACCCTGAAGGCATAGGCAAGGGACCTGAATACAACTCCAACGCTAAGCGAATGCCGCTCGGCAGAGGCAACTCCAACCGCGGCAATGGTGGCAAACGTCGGGACGGAAAGGGCAGAAAGCCACGTCGGGACAACGCCAAGCCGCACAAGGACGGCGAGAAGACACGCCCAAACGACGGCAAACAGGAAGCCAACAGCAGTAAGAAACACGGCAAACCGGGTTCAAGGCGAGACAACAGAAACCGCAACAGAGGCAAGAACGGCGGCAACTCAGGGAAAAACAAAGACAAAGCTATGAGTAACAATGGCAACTCTTTGAACAACAACAATGGCAATGCAAGCAACAGCGGAGCCACTGCCGAAAAGAACAACGGATAGAAACTTATTGGAATGACGGTTCAACGCCTTTCAAACAAGTCGTCTTGAACCATAAATGCGCAGACCTGCGCACATGAATGCGGCTGTTTCCATTCAGAAAGTACTTTTTCTGAACCGAAACAGCCGCATTTTCATATCCTCGCCACGGTTTTTTCACCGTCGCTTATTGCTATTCAAACGAGGTTCAACCCTCACTCAAACAAGATCTATTCCAGTCCGAAGAGGGTTTTAAGACCGCCGTCAACACCAGAGAAGCCCATGAAAGCAAGGCTCAACAAGCTGGCAGTGACAAGCACAATGGCCATGCCGCGCATACCCTTGGGCACATTGGAGAAAGCCAACTGCTCGCGCAAGCCCGCAAAAACGATGAGAGCGAGGCCGAATCCGAGGGCTGTAGAGAAAGCGTAGACGATGCTCTGGAGTATGTTGTAGTCCTTTTGTATCACGAGAATAGCCACGCCGAGCACGGCACAGTTTGTCGTAATAAGCGGAAGGAATATGCCCAAGGCTTGATACAGCGCAGGCGAAACCTTCTTCATGATTATTTCAACCATTTGAACGAGTGCCGCAATGACGAGAATGAACGCAATGGTCTGCAAATACTGCAAGCCGAAGGGGTCGAGCACAAGCTTCTGCACTATATAAGTGACTATGGTGGAAAGCGTAAGCACAAAGGCTACGGCAGCTCCCATGCCCAGTGCGGTGCTGATTTTCTTGGAGACACCGAGGAAAGGGCATATCCCAAGAAACTGGGACAGCACGATATTGTTGACGAATATGGCCGATATGAATATCAATAAGTATTCCATAAGACTATGCTTTCTTTAGTTTGTTGACTATAGCTATAAGGTATCCGAGTGTGAGGAACGCTCCCGGAGGAAGCACAAAGAGCAGTATGTTGCACGTTTCGGGCAGAAGCGCGAAGCCGAACACCGAACCAGAACCGAGCAACTCGCGCACTGCGCCAAGCAAAACGAGAGCTACGGTGAAGCCCAAGCCTATGCCGAGACCGTCGAACAGGCTCTGCACGGGTCCGTTCTTGCAGGCAAACGCCTCTGCTCGGCCAAGTAT
The DNA here is from genome assembly GCA_963630025.1 of bacterium. Taxonomy (GTDB): domain Bacteria; phylum Bacteroidota; class Bacteroidia; order Bacteroidales; family Bacteroidaceae; genus Prevotella. The sequence continues at coordinate 28,601 of CAVGKZ010000054.1, forward strand.
GATACAGTTGACCACAATCAGAGGTATGTAAAGTCCCAGAGCTTCGTATATAGACGGTACAAACGCCTGCATACACATCTGCAGTATGGTTACAAACGAGGCTATCACCACCACGAAAACCGGTATGCGCACCATGTCGGGCGTGAGGTTCTTGATGAGGGATATGGCTATGTTGGAACAAATGAGCACGAACATCGTGGCCAAACCCATCGACATTCCGTTGATGGCCGACGTGGTAGTGGCCAGCGTCGGGCACATTCCAAGGAGAAGAACAAAGGTTGGGTTCTCCTTGATGATGCCGTTAAGCAATATTTTTATGTAGTTCATATATGTTATCTTTTACACTTGAAACTCCTGTATCATTCTGCGCAGCCATTGTGATGCGCCGTTGCTCCGCTCTGTCCGTCGGTTTCATTGCCTGAATAGGCTGCGTAAGCCTGGTTGACAGCCTTGAGAAAGGCACGCGAAGTGATGGTTGAGGCGGTGATAGCGTCGATGTCGCCACCGTCCTTGCTCACGGTCAGGGGCTTGTCGGAGGCCATCTGTTTGCCAACGATGCAGCCTTTGCCGTCCTCCTGAAACCACTTGTCGGCCTTTGCGCCCAGTCCGGGAGTCTCGGCAGTCTGCAATATGGTGTAGCCAAGCACCTGTCCGTCGGTGCCGAACCCCACGAGAACCTTGAGGTCGCCGCCGAAACCGCCCACAGTACTCTCCACGGCAGCACCGAGAGGTTGGCCTGAAGCGTCGGCAGTCTTGTGCACTACAAAAGCCAAGTCCTTGCCTCCGATGTTCTGTTTCACCGAGTCGCTCGCCACAACCTTGAGGTCGGCCACGCCCATAACGTTCTTTATACCGTTGGCAAGCGTCAGTTGGGCCTGCTCCTCTATAGGTCCTTTGGTCACCTGATTGCACCATGCGAGTATGCCGCCGGTGATTACTGCCACGGCAACCAGCACGATGGCCATATTTGAAAACGTTGATTCTAACTTCTTCATTTCTTTACTACCTCCCCGAAGCGTTTAGGTTTTACGTAAGTATTGATGAGCGGAGTGAAGGCATTCATTATGAGAATGGCAAACGACATGCCTTCGGGATAGCTTCCCCAGTTGCGTATCACTATGGTAAGCACTCCGATGCCCACACCATATATAATCTGTCCCTTGGCGCACATGGGCGATGTCACATAGTCGGTGGCCATGAAGATGGCACCAAGCATAAGTCCGCCGCTGAGAATCACGGCAACTGGCGACGCATACACAGGATTGGCCAAGTGCAACAGGCCGCTGAACACAAACACAGTGGCGATGATGCTCACCGGAATATGCCATGTGATGATGCGTTTCCACAACATATAGACAAAGCCTACCAGCAAGGCCAAGGCGCAAACCTCACCGATGGTGCCCACGCCACCGGCCATATCGTTGCCGAGAAGCAGGTGGAACGAGTCGGGGAGCTGGTTGAGCAGACTTGCGTCGCCCTGCTTTATGGCCGTCTTCATCACGCTCAACGGTGTGGCACCCGTCTCCGCATCGAGGTAGCTGGTCAGTTGGCCGACCTTAGGCCACGAGGTCATCTGTGCCGGAAAGCTGACCAACAGGAAGCAACGACCCACAAGAGCGGGATTGAACAGGTTGCAGCCCAGTCCGCCAAAGGTCATCTTAGCCACGCCGATGGCCACCAGCGCACCTATTATCACTATCCATACAGGCAGATTGGACGGCAGATTGAAACCGAGAAGCAAGCCTGTGAGGATGGCAGAGCCGTCGCAAACGGTGCAAGACGAGTTTTTCAGCAGATATTTGTTTATGGCCCACTCAAACACCACGCACGCCGCTACACTCGTAGCGCACACGATGGCCGAGCCAAGGCCGAAGTAGAGGAACGAAACGAGCAGTGCCGGAACGAGCGCGACAACCACTCCATACATATTACGCTCCACGCTGTCAGCCCCATGTGCATGAGGTGACAATGAAACTATTAGTTTTCCCATTTCTTTCTTGATTTACTTTTTGGCGTTGCGGGCTTTGATGATGCCCATTACTGTTGACTTTCCGAGCCTGATATTGTCGAGTATCGGACGGTGAGAGGGACATGTGAACTGGCAGGAGCCGCACTCTATGCACGAAGTGATGTCCTCTGCCTCCACCTTCTCCCACAGATGGTGGGCCGAAGCGGTGGCAAGCAGGAACGGTTCGAGTCCCATTGGGCACACGCTGACGCACTTTGCGCAACGGATGCAGGGCTGAGCCGGTTTGCGGCGAGCCTCGTCAGCACCGATAATGGTCACGCTGTTGGTGCCTTTGCACACCGGAACGTCCACCGTGGTCAATGCCTTGCCCATCATAGGTCCTCCGGCGAGCAACTTGTTGTCGCCCTCCGGCATTCCACCGCACTGCTCTATGAGGTCGCCCATCGGCGTTCCCATGCGCACAAGGAAGTTGCCTGGGTTATGCAGATGCTTGCCTGTTACTGTTGTATAGCGTTCAAACAGAGGCTTACGCTTCATCACGGCCTGGTAAACAGCGAACGCTGTGCCCACGTTCTGCACTATTGCACCCACGTTGACCGGTATTGCAGGAGGCGCAGGCACCTGACGACGTATCACTGCATCAACGAGTTGCTTCTCGCCACCCTGCGGATAGCGTTGTTTCAACGGCACTACTTCAATCTCCGTGTTGCCTGACAATTTCTCCTCAAACAACTCTATGGCCTTCGGTTTGTTGGTTTCTATGCCTATATATCCGCGATTTACCTTGGCAGCCTTCATCAACAGCTTCACTCCAACGATTATTTCGTCGGCGTGCTCCATCATCAGGCGGTAGTCGGACGTGATGTAAGGCTCGCACTCCACACCGTTTATTATCACGCACTCGGCCTTTGCCGTAGGCGGCGGACAAAGTTTGATGAACGTGGGGAAGCCCGCGCCGCCCATACCAGTGACTCCGGCCACCTTTATGCGCTCTACTATCTCCTCGGGAGTAAGCTCGGCGTGAGCCTCAAGTGTTTCCAAAGCATCAGAGCGGTCGATGCTTTCTTCCCACTCGTCGCCCTCTACCTTTATTATAATGGCTGGCTTGGCATAGCCCGAAGCGTCAACCACATTGTCTATCTTGGCCACTGTGCCCGACACCGACGAGTATATAGGGGCTGAAACGAAGCCTCCGGCCTCGGCAATCAGTGTGCCCACCTTCACCTTGTCGCCCTTCTTGACCACAGGTTTGGCCGGTGCACCGATGTGCTGCGACAGAGGGAAGCATGCCTGTTTGGGCAGTTCGGCAACCTTGGTAGCCACTTCGGCTGTCAGTTTGTTCTCTTCCGGGTGTATACCACCTATTCTGAATGTTCTTATCTTCATGGCATTACGACTGCGTTTCGTTCATTACTGGTTTTGCTTCGCCGTCATTGGCAGCCTCCGGTTTGGGTTTCGGGGCAGGAAAGTTGACGGCCACGATGGCATGAGTGGGGCATACGGCCACGCACTTGCGGCAAAGACGGCACTTGGTATAGTCGATATACGACAGATTGCCCTCCACTGTGATTGCGCCGAACGGGCACTCCTTTTCGCACTTTCCGCAGCCTATGCAAGCCACTTTGCACGCTTTCATCGCGGCAGGCCCTTTGTCCTTGTTGCGGCAGCTCACGTAAACGCGGCGTCCCTTGACACCTTTCTTCCGCAGTTCGATGAGGTTGCGCGGACAAGCCTTGACGCAAGCGCCACACGAAGTGCAGATGTCCTCGTTCACCTCGGCAATCTTGGTGTCTGGATTGATGCTGATTGCGCCAAAGGCACAGGCCGAAACGCAGTCGCCGCAGCCCAGACAGCCGTAGCCACAGGCCGTTTCGCCAGTGCCGCAGGCATTCATGGCCGTACAAGTGAGCAAGCCTGAATACTCCGCAATACGCGGACGATTCTCACAAGTGCCGTTGCAGCGCACTACAGCCACCATGGGTTCGGCATTGGCAATGGCCATTCCGAGCAGGTCGGCCACCTTGCCCATGGTTTCCTGTCCGCCAACGGGACAGAACAACCCGTCGATACTGCCGGCGTCGGCACCCTTCACCAGAGCGTCGGCAAGGCCGGAACAGCCGGGGAAACCGCATCCTCCGCAGTTGGCCTGGGGCAACAATGCCGCCGTCTGGCCTATGCGGGGATCTTCTTTCACGGCGAATTTCTTGGAGCAAACATACAATACGGCGGCCGAAACCAGACCTATTGCACCAAGCACAATCACCGCAATAACAATGAAATTCATAATAGTATTTTAGTTTTAAGTGATTATTCCTTGCCGTCAATGGCAAACACGACACTGCGCCCCACCCTGTCTCTCAGGCAGTAGAGCAGCAGATAGTATGGCAGGAGCGACAGTATGGCCACGCCACCGCTCAACACGTCGTTGCCAGTGGAGGTATAAACGGCTGCCAACACGCCCACCAGCACCACGAAAGGCACTCCGAAACTGAGCAGCAGTGCCTTAGCCACGACCGACTGCGAGGCCGACACCGACACACGGTCGCCGACTTTGAGGTTGCCAATGGCCGATGTCTTGACGTCAACATACTTGGTTTTGCTCTCCGAAGCGTTGCAATGGCCGGAAATCTTGCACGACGCACAAGCCGAGGTCTGCACTATGCGCACCCTCACTCCTGCCTTGCTCACCGCCTCGACAACGCCTGAATGTCTAACCCTGCTTGTCATGTTATTCATTATGGTTGACTTGCTTATTTGCAAACCACACTTTACAACCGCAAAGTTAACACTATATCCCGAACGGAACAATAAAAGGTTCGGCTATTTCAGCAAAACGCCCGTAATCGTTTGCGAAGACAAAGGCAAAAAGTCGCCGGAAAGGCAAATAGAAAGGGTGTTGTAGAAATATGCACAAAAGCGTTGAAACCTAAGAAAAATGCGTCTCAAGACACATCTATTGCTGTTTTGCGCCTGTATACATGGTGCAAAAGCGTTCGCCCTCGCGGAAACCTTCTTCATAGAGAGCCTCCAGTTTGGCCACGTCTTTCTCCATGCGCCCCACCTCAACCGGGCGTTGCGGACGTATGCAGCAGATGCTTCCCTCGTCTTCCATGCGCTCCACGAGTTCCAGCTGGCGGTCGTATGCCTCTATGCGATGGCTGAGCGCGACACGCAGACGGGGATATTTGCGGTAGACAAACGACGGTATGCGGCGGTCGCGCCCGACACTGCGGTAGCCACGGTTGCGCGTCAGCACCACCACACAGCGGTCGTGCCCGGTGGCAAAGGCTCGCTCCACGGGTATACTGTCCACTATTCCACCATCGAGATATGGTTTGCCGTCAACGGTGACTATGCGGCTCACGTATGGCAGACTGCTGCTGGCGCGGGCTATGTCGATGAGTCGCTGGCGGTCGCCACTGTGCTCCGAGAGGTATTCGGCACGCCCGGTGAGACAGTTGGTCACTACCATCTCGTAGAGAGCATCGGTGTTGAAATAGGTGTCATAGTCGTAGGGAATCAACTCGTTGGGAAAACGGTCGTAGAGCAGCTCGGGGTCGAATATGCAACCTTGGGTAACGAGATGGCGCACGCCGATATAGTCGTATTTCACGAGCATGTCGATGTTGGACATCCTCGCCCGGCGCGGCTGCGCACTCATATAGGAAAGTCCGTTGCACGCTCCTGCCGATACGGCCACAACATAGCGGAACCTCACGCCATACTTCATAAAGGCGTCAAGCACGCCACTGGTGAACACTCCGCGCATACCTCCGCCCTCAAGCACCAATGCGGTGGAACCGATTGAAATACCTTTCACTGCCGATAAATCTGCCGTTTTAGTGTGTTCGTCTGTCAACATCTTGCCTTGAAATCTACATCCCTCATTCAATGCGGTACACCTTATTATATATAATAGGGTTACCTCGGAATGCAAAATTAAGCATAAACTTTAAAAGAACGGATGCCTTGCTGTTGATTTTTTTGGTCTTTTTCGATGGCGTCAGTACAGGCTGTTTTCGTAACTCGGCCATTTACGCACCCTAACTCGGCCACTTACGCATCAAAAGTGGCCGAGTTTTTACAGGCAAGTGGCCGAGTTGTTGCAGTCAAAGTATAACTCTCTATCTTTCAAATACTTGCGTTACAGCACAACAACAAACTCATTGACAGGAGAAAAATGTCTGTTTATTTTTGCAATTTTCTCGTTTTTTCTTGATTTTATTGTATCTTTGCATAAGATAAGCGGCACTCGGCAATCTGAAAACACGTTTTCATTGCTCTCGCTTGCATTATCTTTGCAAAACGATAAACTACATTCGGAATACTGAAAACAAACTATACCGCCATCCATTTGGCTCTATTTTTGCACCGAAACACAGCATAACCACAATGAACAACATACGCAATTTCTGTATAATAGCACACATCGACCACGGAAAATCGACACTGGCCGACCGACTACTTGAGTATACCAAGACCATAAAAGTGACCGAGGGACAGATGCTGGACGACATGGATTTGGAACGTGAGCGCGGCATCACCATTAAAAGCCACGCCATACAGATGGAATACTCGCACGGCGGACAGCAATATGTTCTTAATCTGATAGATACTCCGGGTCACGTAGACTTCTCTTACGAGGTGTCACGAAGCATTGCGGCATGCGAAGGAGCACTGCTCGTGGTCGACGCTACACAGGGAGTTCAGGCACAGACCATATCCAATCTGTACATGGCCATCGACCAGAACCTGGAAATAATCCCCGTAATCAACAAGATTGACATGCCCAGTGCCATGCCCGATGAGGTGGAAGACGAAATAGTGGAACTGATAGGTTGCGACCGCAAGGACATAATCCGCGCCAGCGGCAAAACGGGAGAGGGCGTTGAAGACATACTGAACGCTGTGGTGGACCGCGTGCCCCACCCCTCTGGCGACGAGAAAGCTCCGCTTCAAGCTCTGATTTTCGACTCGGTGTTCAACTCGTTCCGGGGCATTATTGCCTACTTCAAGATAGAGAACGGCAGCATAGCCAAGGGCGACAAGGTGAAGTTCTTCAACACCGGCATGGAATATACCGCCGACGAAGTGGGCGTGTTGCGCATGGACATGATACCTCGCAACAAGCTTTCCACAGGCGATGTGGGCTATATAATAAGTGGTATAAAGGACAGTACGGAGGTGAAGGTGGGCGACACCATCACCCACACGGCACGCCCGTGCGAAAAAGCCATCGAGGGCTTCCAGGAAGTGAAGCCGATGGTGTTCGCAGGTGTATATCCCATAGACCCTGCGGAGTATGAAAACCTGCGCGCTTCGCTGGAGAAACTGCGACTGAACGATGCCGCACTGACGTTCACGCCAGAGTCTTCGGTGGCTCTGGGCTTCGGCTTCAGGTGCGGATTCCTCGGTCTGCTCCACATGGAGATAGTTCAGGAGAGACTGGACCGGGAATTCAACATGGACGTGATAACCACTGTGCCCAACGTGTCGTACATGTGCTACGACAAACAGGGCGGCAAGAAGGAGGTACACAATCCTTCCGGACTGCCCGAACTGACACTCATCGACCATATCGAAGAGCCTTACATACGGGCAAGCATCATCACTGCGGCTGAATACATAGGCCCTATAATGACGCTCTGCCTCGACAAGCGCGGCGAACTCATCGACCAGCAGTACGTAAGCGGCAATCGGGTTGAACTGCGGTTCATGTTGCCGCTCGGCGAGATAGTCATTGACTTCTACGACAAGCTGAAAAGTATATCCAAGGGCTACGCCTCATTTGACTATCACGTAGACTGCTTCCGTCCGTCAAAGCTCGTGAAGCTCGACATACTGCTCAACGGCGAGCCCGTGGATGCACTTTCCACACTGACACACCAGGACAACGCGGTGACATTCGGCCGTAGGATGTGCGAAAAGCTGAAGGAACTCATACCCAGACAGCAGTTTGACATAGCCATCCAGGCCGCCATCGGAGCGAAGATTGTGGCTCGCGAAACCATAAAGTGCGTGCGCAAGGACGTAACCGCCAAGTGCTACGGTGGTGACGTGAGCCGTAAGCGCAAGCTACTGGAGAAGCAGAAGAAAGGAAAGAAGCGCATGAAGCAGATAGGCAACGTGGAAGTGCCGCAAAAGGCATTCCTCGCCGTGCTGAAACTCGACTGATGCACCATTGGGAACATCGAAAATCTACTACGGAAACGGCTGAATACACTACGGAAACATTTGAGATACACTACGGTAACATCGGTGTTTTACTACGAAAACCTTCAAGCTTGCTACGGAAACTTCGGTGTTTTGCCTACGGAAATATCTGAACTACAATAGGTACCATTTAGCTTCACGACAAAAAGCTGCAGATTTCATAACGGAAAGGAGACTGAACAATGATTAACACCACAGGACAGACAACGCGCGACGTGGCGCGGGAGCTGGCTCGCAGGTACAGTACCATGACCCACGACGAGCTTGACGAACTGGAAAGCGTGCTCATACCAAGAAAGTACCAACGGGGTGAGATCATTCTCCCTAAGGGTGAGGTGTCAAAAGACATCTACTGGATTGCAAAAGGGCTTGTCCGGCTGTTCTATGAGAAAAACGGAAAGGAGCTGACTGAGCACTTGGCGGTGGAAAACAGCATCATCATGAGTATCGAAAGTCTGTTCCGGGAGAAACCAACCCATCTGCAAATCATGGCCGTGGAGCCGACTCTGCTGTACGCAATGCCGCGTCTGCAACTGGAACGCAAGGCCATACGAAGTGTAAACATACAGATGCTCTACCGTAAGATACTCGAAGAGTCACTCATAGACAGTCAGGTGCATGCCGACATGATGCGCTTTGAGTCAGCCAAGAGCCGCTACGAAAGATTTATGAAGCTGCAACCGCAGGTGGTGCTCCGCGCTCCTCTGGTCTATGTGGCCAGCTTCCTGCAAATGACTCCCGAAACTTTGAGCCGCGTACGCGCCGCTTCCCTCTCCGATGGGGAATAAGCAAGCGCAAGAAACAGCGGTGTTATGTCATGCGACAGCAACAGCAAGAATATATAGTTGCGACAGTAAGGATAGATGATTGCAGCAGTAAGGATATGCAACAGCAACAGTTAGAATTGATTATTGCAGCAGCAAGGACAGGGAACAGCAACCTTACTAACAGACAACTACGGCTGTAAGAAGATACAACAGCAACAAGACAAGCAGACAACTACAACAAGACAGTTAGGTAATTGTGGAAGATATTATAAGAAGGAAAGCCGTGTGATTGTGGCAACGCAACTGGTTGCACCGACAATCACACGGTTTTTTCGTTGTTTATAGTTAGCTCTGCTCTATTCAAGCTTCACACTTAACCTACTCAGGCTTCATGTTTGTATAGACGTTCTGCACGTCATCGTCGTCTTCAAGCAAGTCTACCATCTTGTCAATGGTCTCTCTCTGCTCGGATGTTACCTCCTTAAGGTCGTTGGGGATGCGGGTAAACTCTGCTCCGGTTACCTCCAAGCCCATACCTTCGAGATGTTTCTGAATGTCACTGAAGCTGGTTGGCTCACCGTAGATGGTTATTTCGCCCGTCTCTTCGTCCTCGTCGTAGTCCTCATCCACGCCGTAGTCGATAAATTCCAGTATCAGATCGTCCATATCGAGACCGTCCTTCTTCTTGAAAGTGAACACGCACTTGTGGTCAAACAGGAACGAAAGTGAACCCTGTGTGCCGAGATTGCCGCTGAACTTATTGAACACGGCACGCACATTTGCCACGGTTCTGGTGGTATTGTCGGTAGCTGCATCCACGAAGATGGCTATTCCGTGAGGGCCATATCCCTCGTATGTCACCTCCTTGAAGTCCTTCTGGTCCTTGCCCATGGCGTTCTTTATGGCGCGTTCCACGTTGGCGTTGGGCATATTCTCGCGCTTGGCGGTCTGCATGATGGCCCTCAAGTGCGGATTGTTGTCCGGGTCAGGACCACCAGCCTTCACTGCTATAGCTATCTGCTTGCCAATCTTTGTGAACGTACGGGCCATGTGACCCCATCTCTTCATCTTAGTTGCTTTCCTGTATTCAAATGCTCTTCCCATTGGAGTTTGTGTATTAGCGGAGTTCTGCTCCCGAGTTAGCGGAGTTCAGCTCCTAATTTTGTTTTTAGATTTGTTGTCAATTTGCCCATCAAGGCATCTATTTGCTTGTCGTTAAGCGTCTTTGTCTCGTCCTGAAGCACGAAGTTTACGGCATAGCTCTTCTTGCCTGCCGGGAGGTTTTTGCCCTCATAAACATCGAAAAGCTCCACCTTTTTCAGCAGTTTCTTTTCCGTCTGACGTGCTATCTGCTCGATTTGGGCGAACTCAACACCTTTGTCAACAAGCAAAGCGAGGTCGCGGCTCACCGCAGGATACTTGCATATCTCGCTGTACTGCACCTTTGCCTTGCGCACTGCCTTCATCAAGGCCGTCCAACTCAGCTCTGCGTAATACACAGGACGGTCGATGTCGGCATCTTTCAGCACCTTTTTGCTCAGAATACCCATCTCTCCAAGCACTTTGCCACCGCGAGTTTCGATGACGATGCCGGCTGAGAATATGTCGTTGGTGCTCTTCTTGCGCACCGTTTCTTCGGGCTTCAGACCTATGCGGCTCAACACATTCTCCACGTAAGCGGCCAGTTCAAAGTAGCTGCTTTCCTCATCGGGATGTGCCCAGCTACCCTCTACGCGCTTACCAGTCAGCCACAGAGCCAAATGATAGTTCTCCTTGTAGGCGTCCATCGGGCTTTCCGGATTCTTCTTCTCGGGCGAGAAACGATAGACATTGCCGAACTCATACAGTCTAAGGTTCTGACTCTTGCGCTTGGCGTTGTGCTCTATGCTCTCCAAACCGCCGAAAAGCAGAGTCTGGCGCATCACGTTGAGGTCGGAACTCAGCGGATTCATAATCCTTACGCAGTTTTCAGCGGGATAAGAATTGTGCTGTTCGTAGTATACGCTCTTCGTGAGCGAGTTGTTGAGTATCTCGTTGAAACCGCTTCCCACGAGCTGTTCGCCTATGATATTGGCCAGGTTGTGCTTGTTGTCCTCATCGCCTTTCACCACGAGACAGCTCTTCAACTGTGTAGGAATCTCCACATTGTTATATCCATATATGCGGAGTATGTCTTCCACAACGTCGCACGGACGCTGCACATCCACACGATATGCCGGCACATCCAGTTCAATTCCGTCGGTTGTCTCTGCCGTTATCTTCATCTCAAGACTCTGGCAGATGTCCTTTATCGTGTCGTTGGATATCTCTTTTCCTATGAGAGACTTCACATAACCGTAGTTCAGGCAGACCTTAGCGTCCTCAATGGGTGAAGGATATACATCGTTTATATTCATCGACACCTTGCCTCCGGCGAGTTGCTTGCAGAGTATGGCCGCCTGTTGCAGTGCGTAAATCACTCCATTGGGGTCAATTCCGCGCTCGAAACGGAACGATGCGTCGGTGCTGAGGCCGTGTCTGCGTGCGCTCTTGCGTATCCATGTAGGGTGGAAGTAGGCACTTTCGAGCACGATGTTGCGCGTTGTTTCATACGTACCGCTGCCCTTGCCACCGAAGATGCCGGCAATGCACATCGGTTCCTCGGCATTGCTGATGCTGAGGTCGTGCTCTCCGAGCGTATGTTCCTCACCGTCGAGCGTAACGAACTTGGTTCCTTCCGGCTGGGTGCGCACCACAATCTTGTGACCAGTCACCATGTCTGCATCAAAGCAGTGAAGCGGCTGTCCGTAGGCCATCATTATATAGTTGGTAATGTCCACGATGTTGTTTATCGGGCGCAGACCTATCGTGCGCAACTTGTTCTGCAACCACTCAGGACTCTCCTTCACGTCGCATCCGGTCAGGCTTACGCAGGCGTAGCGGCGGCAGGCTTCCTTGTTTTCTATGTCCACTTCGATGGGCAAGTCGTGGTTGTCCACAGCGAAGTCCTTGCAGTCCGGACGGTGCAAACTGGTTTCATGGCCGTTGCGCTTGAGCCATGCGTAGAGGTCGCGAGCCACTCCCCAGTGAGAGAGTGCGTCGGCGCGGTTGGCCGTGATGTCTATTTCGATGAGCCAGTCGCTCTCCACGTGGTAGTATTCAGCCGCCGGCTGTCCCACAGGTGCGTCTTCCGGCAATACGATGATGCCGTCGTGACTTGTGCCAACGCCAATTTCGTCTTCGGCGCAAATCATTCCGAAGCTGTCCACTCCACGAAGTTTTGACTTCTTTATGGCAAACTCCTTGTCACCGTCGTAAAGGATGCAGCCCAGGTCGGCCACGATTACCTTCTGTCCGGCAGCCACATTGGGTGCGCCGCACACTATCTGCGACGGTTGTTCACGGCCTAAATCGACGGTTGTCACATGAAGATGGTCACTGTTGGGGTGCGGTTCGCAAGTGAGAACCTTGCCTACATAAAGACCTTTCAGGCCGCCTTTGATTGTTTGAACCTCTTCGAGGGCATCGACTTCCAGACCTGTTGACGTGAGTGCGTCGCACACCTGCTGTGGTGTCAGGTCGAAATCCACATACTCTTTAAGCCATTTATATGAAACGTTCATATTAATATGTGTCTTTAATCCTACTGAATTTTGGCCGCAAAAATACTACTTTTTCAGCGGTTATGCAAATTTTCGGAGCATTAGGTGACTGACTCCGACGGTTTTTGCGCGCGACGGGGACGATGCAAAGCCACGGTTTCAGTCGGTCAAACAGTCATGTTTTCATGCTCAAAAACTGCCTTTGCAAGTAGTTGACGGCCAATGGGTTGCAAAAGTGGCCGAGTTACGGGTCGTAAATGCCCCATTTACGACCCAAAAGTGGGGCATTTACGCATCGTAAGTGGCACAGTTACGACCCGCAAGTGACATGGTTAGGATTAACGAGTGACACAGTTGGCATCATAAACGTGAAACTTGGCCGCTGCAAGCCCGACATTTGCACGCCACAAACACCACACTCAGAAAAGCGCGCAGGCAGAACAGCTGACAACTCCCCTACCCCTGAAAAATGCAACAGAACAGTATGCGAGTGTGCAATGCTTGTTTTATTTCGTAAGAATTATACCGTCCGTCATAACAAATTGCTACAATCCGGCGTTTTGTTTCGCAAGTTTGTTTGTTGTTAGCAAAAAAAAGACTACCTTTGCAGTCAATTCAAAACAACGAAACAAAGAAGACTGTTTTCACGGACAGTATATATAATAAGGTAAGAAACATATGAAACACCAGTTGAGAAGTGCCGTATGTACCGAAGGCCGCCGTATGGCAGGTTCACGTGCACTGTGGGTAGCCACTGGAATGAAGCGCGAACAGTTTGGCAAACCCATCATCGCCATAGTAAATTCCTTCACACAGTTTGTGCCGGGTCACACCCACCTGCACGAGATTGGCCAGATAGTAAAGAAAGAGATTGAGGCCATGGGCTGCTATGCCGCCGAATTCAACACGATAGCCATCGACGACGGCATCGCAATGGGTCACGACGGTATGCTCTATTCGCTGCCCAGCCGCGACATCATAGCCGACTCCGTGGAGTATATGGTCAACGCCCACAAGGCCGACGCCATGATTTGCATATCCAACTGCGACAAGGTGACTCCGGGAATGCTCATGGCATCCATGCGACTCAACATACCTACGGTGTTTTGCTCGGGCGGTCCGATGGAGGCAGGACGCTGGCGCGGAGAGAATGCCGACCTGATTACGGCTATGGTAAAGGGAGCTGACCCCTCGGTGAGCGACGAAGACATGGCTGAAATAGAAGGTTGCGCCTGTCCGGGATGCGGAAGTTGCTCCGGTATGTTCACCGCCAACTCGATGAACTCGCTCACTGAGGCCATCGGACTGTCGCTGCCCGGCAACGGAACCATACTGGCCACACACAAAAACCGCATACAACTATTTAAGGACGCTGCCCGCCAGATTGTCAAGAACGCCTTTGCATACTACGAAGACGGCGACGAAAGCGTATTGCCGCGCTCCATCGCCACGCGAAAGGCGTTTCTCAACGCCATGGCACTCGACATCGCCATGGGCGGAAGCACCAACACCGTGCTCCACCTGCTGGCCGTTGCGCAGGAAGCTGGAGCAGACTTCAAGATGCAGGACATCGACCAGCTGAGCCGCAAGGTGCCCTGTTTGTGCAAACTTGCACCCAACACGCAGAAGTACAGTGTGCAGGAATGCAACCGTGCAGGAGGTATCCTCGGCATACTGAACGAGCTGAACAAGGGCGGACTCATCGACGGTTCAGCTATCAGAGTTGACGGGAAGACCCTTGGAGAGCAGATGAAGGCATACGACATCACGGGAAGCAGCGTCAATCCCGAAGCCAACCGCATATACCAAAGCGCGCCCGGAGGCAAGTTCTCCACACAGATGGGCAGCCAAGACGCTCAATGGGGAACGCTCGACACCGACCGCGCCAACGGTTGCATACGCTCTTTGGAGCACGCATACACAAAGGACGGCGGACTGGCAGTGCTGTTCGGCAATATCGCACAGGACGGCTGCGTAGTGAAAACAGCCGGCGTGGACGAAAGCATTTGGAAGTTTGCCGGTCCTGCAAAGGTGTTCGACTCACAGGAAGACGCCTGCGAAGGCATCCTCGGCGGACAGGTGAAGAGCGGCGACTGCGTGGTAATCACCCACGAAGGTCCCAAGGGAGGCCCAGGCATGCAGGAGATGCTCTATCCTACCTCATATATTAAGAGCATGCACTTGGGCAAGGAGTGCGCCCTAATTACTGACGGACGCTTCTCAGGAGGCACGAGCGGACTGAGCATCGGCCACATTTCGCCCGAAGCGGCAGCCGGGGGCAACATCGGAAAGATAATGGATGGCGACATCATCGAGATTGACATACCAAACCGTTCTATCAACGTGCGCCTCACCGACGAGCAGCTGGCCGCAAGGGAACAGCAGCCGCTGAAGCGCAACCGCACCGTGTCGAAGGCATTGAGGGCGTACGCACAAAGCGTAAGCTCTGCCGACAAGGGAGGAGTGAGAGTCATCGACTAAGCCAACTACAACCAAAGAAGAAAGAAAGACTGCACAGACGCACGGCGCAACGGCGCACAACAACCTTGAAATCAGGATGTAACGACTGGGGCGGTCAACCATAAATAAAACAACTTTTTATCAGTGAACGAAATCATTACTGGCGCAGAGGCATTGATGAGAGCCTTGGTACAGGAAGGAGTAAAGACCATCTTCGGATACCCCGGCGGCGCAATCATGCCCGTTTTCGATGCGCTATACAGATACACACAGGGCGAGAACAAGAAGTTTGACCACGTTCTCGTGCGCCACGAACAGGCAGCCACTCATGCGGCGGAAGGCTATGCAAGGGTGAGCGGTGAGGTTGGCGTGTGCATCGTGACCAGTGGTCCCGGAGCAACAAACACCCTCACGGGAGTGGCTGACGCCATGATTGACTCTACGCCGATGGTGGTCATCGCAGGACAGGTGGGCATCGGTGCCCTCGGTACCGATGCGTTTCAGGAGGTCGACCTCGTGGGTGTGTCGCAGCCAATATCCAAGTGGAGCTATCAGATACGCCACGCCGACCATGTGGCTTGGGCGGTGAGCCGCGCTTTCTATATAGCACGCTCGGGCAGACCAGGCCCCGTAGTGCTCGACTTGCCCAAGAACGCACAGGAGCACACTGCGGAATGGAAGCCCATGCACATCGACTTCGTGCGCAGTTATGTGCCCTACCCCAAGATTGACAAGACCGCCATTTATGCAGCGGCGCAACTCATAAACAGTGCCAAGCGTCCCTTGGCTCTCGTGGGACAAGGCGTGGAACTCGGAAACGCCAACAAGGAACTTGTGGATTTCCTTGAGAAGGCAGACATTCCTGCCGCACGCACGCTGCTCGGACTGTCGGCTCTGCCGTCCAACCATCCGCTCAACATGGGCATGCTGGGCATGCACGGTAGCTATGCGCCCAACGTGAAGGAGCAGGAGTGCGACGTTCTCATCGCCATAGGCATGCGTTTCAGCGACCGTGTGACCGGTTTGCCGTCAACATTCGCCAAACAGGCCAAGGTGATACACCTCGACATCGACCGTGCGGAGATAGACAAGTGCGTAAAGGCTGACGTACCGGTAATCGGTGACTGCAAGGAAACGTTGCCGCTGATAACGGCTCTGCTTGAAAAAGGCAACCACAGGGAGTGGCGCGACAGCTTCATTCCGCTTGCCGAAGAGGAGCAAAAGCGCGTGATAGAGCCGGCCATACACCCCGCCGAAGGTCCGTTGCTGATGGGCGAAGTGGTGAACGCTGTGGCTGAAGCTACCAAGGGAGAGGCAATACTGGTGACCGACGTGGGACAAAACCAAATGTTCTCATGCCGCTACTTCAAGTACAACAACCGCCGCTCGGTGGTTACAAGTGGCGGACTCGGCACAATGGGCTTCGGACTCCCGGCAGCCGTGGGTGCCACGTTCGGTGCTCCCGATCGCACAGTGTGCATGTTCTCAGGCGACGGTGGCTTCCAGATGAGCATACAGGAGCTTGGTACAATCATGGAACAGCAGGCTCCGGTGAAGATGATACTGATGAACAACAACTATCTGGGCAATGTGCGCCAGTGGCAGGACATGTTCTTCGGACAGAGACGCTCGTTCACGAAGATGCTCAACCCCAACTACGAGGCGATAGCCAACGCCTACGCCATCCCTTACGGGGTGGCCACAAAGCGCGAGGAACTGAAAGCCGCTGTGGAAAAGATGCTTTCCACCGACGGGCCTTATCTCCTTGAGTGTGCCATCAAGGAGGACGACAACGTGTTGCCGATGACTCCCCCGGGCAAGAGTGTCAACGAAATGCTGTTGAAAATAGAAATTTAGGAGCCTCAACATGGAAGAAGAAAAGCAGCTATACACCTTTTTGGTATACTCGGAAAACGTTGCGGGCATACTAAACCAGATAACCGCCGTATTCACACGCCGCCAGGTGAACATCGAAAGCCTGAACGTGTCGGCCTCAAGCATCGACGGTCTGCACAAATACACCATCACCGCATGGTGCTATGCCGACCAGGTGATAAAGATTACAAGGCAGATAGACAAGAAGATAGATGTGGTGAAGGTGAACTACTACATCGACTCCGAACTGTTTATCCGCGAGACGGGACTCTACAAACTGTCTTCGCCGGAAGTACTGGCCAACCCTGAAATATCCAGAACGGTCAGGCGCAACGATGCATACATCACCGAGGTAAACCCGATATACGTCATCGTAATGAAAAACGGGCGCACCGAGGAGATAATGGACCTCTACCGTGACCTTGACAAGTTCGGCTGCGTGCTGCAATACACCCGTTCGGGACGCATAGCCGTCACACGCAGCACCGAGGAGGAGGTGAGCCAATACCTTGAACAGAGGGAAAAGGAAAAGAACCAGGAGCGTTAAGATGGACAAAACAGGCAAATATCTGTTTGTGGCGGAACCGTTCCACTGCGATTTCTCGCACCGGCTCTTCCTTGGACACCTGGGCAACCACATGCTCAATGCCGCTGACTTCCACTCCACAGAGCGCGATTTCGGCATGACATACCTCAACACCGTCAACAAGACGTGGGTGTTGTCGCGACTCGCCATAGAAGTTTGCGACATGCCAGCGCAGTACACGAAGTTCTTTGTGGAGACGTGGGTGGAGAGCGCAATGAAGTATTTCACCAACCGAAACTTCAAGGTGACGGGCGAAGACGGCCACGTGTATGGCTACGGACGCAGCGTCTGGGCACTGATAGACACCGTGACACGCCAGCCGCAGGACATACTTGAGGTGAACAACGGCGACATAAACAAATGGATAGAGGCCGACAAACCCTGCCCCATCGGCAAGATTTCACGAGTAAAGATGGGCAACGGAGCGAAACCTGTGCGCACGATAGACACGTTCTATAGCGACGTGGATGTCAACGGACACATCAATTCGGTGAAATACATAGAACATGTGCTCGACCTTTTCGACCTCGACTGGCACAGAAAGCACGCCATCAAGCGGTTTGAAATAGCCTACGTGGCCGAAAGCCATCAGGGAGACAAACTGTCATTCTGCATGGAAGAGCCGGAGAAATGCCAGGGTGAACAGTCGGAAAGCGAGTGCTGCGTGCGTATAACCAAGGCAAACGGTACACCCGAAGGCACTGAGGTATGCCGTTGCCGCATCGTCTTCACCGACAAATGAGTGCGCAAATCCGACCCTTATGCACAATACGAGGATAGCAAACAAGACAATTAACAACAGAAAAACAAATAAACAACAGGCAGCCGCCAACGGGTTGCCCCAAAAAACAACAAACAATTATGGCAGAAATGAATTTCGGTGGTGTTGTAGAAACAGTCATCACCAGCAAAGAATTCTCACTTGAGAAAGCACACGAAGTGTTGAAGAACGAGACTATAGCCGTAATCGGCTATGGTATCCAGGGTCCTGGTCAGGCAGGCAACCTGCGCGACAACGGCTTCAACGTCATCGTTGGCCAACGTCCCGGCAAGACCTACGACAAGGCTGTCGCCGACGGATGGGTTCCGGGCAAGACGCTCTTCTCTATCGAAGAGGCAGCCGAGAAGGGTACGATAATCTGTATGCTGCTGTCTGATGCAGGACAGATACAGGCATGGCCTACAATAAAGAAGCACCTCACCAAGGGCAAAACTCTCTACTACTCACACGGTTTCGCCATCAACTGGAACGACCGCACTGGCGTAGTTCCCCCAGATGACATCGACGTGATAATGGTTGCTCCTAAGGGATCGGGCACATCGTTGCGCACAATGTTCCTCGAAGGACGCGGACTCAACTGCTCTTACGCAGTATATCAGGACGCTTCCGGCAAGGCAGAAGAGAAGACCATCGCCTTCGGTATCGGTATCGGTGCAGGCTATCTGTTCAAGACAACATTCCAGCGCGAGGCGACAAGCGACCTTACCGGTGAGCGTGGCTCGCTCATGGGTGCCATCGAGGGACTGCTTGAGGCTCAGTATGAAGTGCTGCGCGAGCACGGACACTCTCCTTCGGAAGCATTCAACGAGACTGTTGAGGAACTTACACAGAGCCTCATGCCCCTCTTCGCAGAAAAGGGAATGGACTGGATGTATGCCAACTGCTCTACTACAGCACAGCGCGGTGCTCTCGACTGGGCACCTCGCTTCCGTGAGGCCATCAAACCTGTAATGGAATGGCTCTACCTGTCAGTGAAGAGCGGCAACGAAGCACAGATTTCTATCGACAGCAACTCTAAGCCCGACTACCGCGACGGCCTTAACAAGGAGCTTGAGGCTATGCGCAACATGGAAATGTGGCGCGCCGCCGAAACAGTGCGCAAGTTGCGTCCTGAAAACGAGGCAGAATAATTCGCCCCTTCATGCAATAGTATGAAAGAACAGATGGCGATTCTATAAAACGCCAACCTCAAGAGGATGTGTCAAAACCGGCACATCCTCTTTTTATGCGCAAAGCCCCAGCTTTCTCAAACCAGGGCTTTGTTCTTTCCCGAACTTAGTAGGATTGGCATCTCGCCGCCCCACTTAGCGCAGAAGGAAGATTGTAGTAGGCGCTGCGTCTCACCGCACCCCTCGAAATATGGTAATCATTAGAGCAGGAAATGGGCTTGAAATCCTATACTCCGTGACCCTATAATGCGTTATCCCGTGGTGAACAATGCTCATCCAAGCGTACTAATCGAGTAGGAGGAAAACGAAGTAGTTTTCTTCCTACTTTCGTTTTCCGACCTCTCACACCACCGTACGTGCCGTTCGGCATACGGCGGTTCCTATTTTGGGTGCCATTCGAGATACTCCCCCATCAAAGTAGCATACCCTGCCTTGCGCAGATTGTCATTATTGATTGCTCTATGCAAGATTGGGCTATCTGCCGTTCGCCAATAACTCTTGCGAGTGTTTCCCCATTCATAGGCTTGATATTTGTTTAGGTTCATCCGACATTTCGAGTGATACGGCAATCATGTAGGGCATATAGCCTAAGCTTAAAATA
>CAVGKZ010000055.1:0-12083 GCA_963630025.1 bacterium
ACAGGAGAACCTCCTCTCCGCCCAGATGTCGCAGTTGCAGAACATATATAATAAGATGGCGGCACAAATAGCCTTGTATCAGGCGTTGCCGTTTCCATGATGGCATTATGCTCTCATGGAACACAAGTGCAAAGTTACCGCTTCTTCGGAAACGTGAGGCGACAAAGGGATAAATCTCTACCTCAACCTTGTGGACATTTTCAACAAGAGAACTGTTCCGGGAGTAGCAAGACTCAACCTTGCAAAATGGTACAATGACGTTGAAGAATTCATATATGAAGGTTTAAGCAAGGTTATACAAACGTTTGAGAACCACAATGACACCATCGTCAACTATTTTAAGACAGGCTTACCAACGCATCGGCAGAGTCGTTTAATGCTAATTTTTTGAACATTACTAAGGGAAGTGCTCTTTACTCCAAGACATGGCAAGGAAATCGCTTTTACGGCCTGTGCCGCATCCGTTAGCACCACGAAAGGATGGCGCATGGCAGTGTCGGCCTACAAATCCACAACCGTAATGCCTGCTCCTCCGAACTGCACGTGCTCGTCTTTGTAGGAAGTAACGTTCGGAACGGTGGCGAGATACTGCCGGATGAGTTGGCGCAATATGCCGGTTCCAGTGCCGTGGAGTATGCGCACTCGCGGCATCCCCACGAGTATTGCGTCGTCAATGAAGTATGTGACGGCGTTTATAGCCTCGTCGCCACGCATACCGCGCACGTCCAAGTCCTGATGGAAGTTCAGTTTGCGGTTGTCAATGGTTTCCCTCGTTTGCTTTCCTACGGTAGATACAAACGTCTTCGACTCCTCTTTCTTCGGCTTTGAGGCTCGTTCCAACCGCTCGGTGCGCATCTTTGTGCGCATGTCTCCGAATATCACGGTGGCCATCTTGCCGTCTATCGACTCGATACTGCCCACTGTGGTCAGCCCTTTTATCCTCACCGTGTCGCCAGCAGCCAGGGCTTCCGGTGCTGAAGGCTTGCGCTCTGCGGTGGTTGAGGCCGCAGTGGCTTTGTTTGTTCGCCCTTCCGCCTTGTCCTTCTTGCGCTTTTCCTTGCGCTCTTTGCGCTCCTGCAGTTGGCGCATCTTGCGCTCTATCAGTTCGTCGTTGGCCTTTTCGTCTATGTGAGCCACTTCGGACTTGAACGCCCGAAGTTCTTCGCGTGCTCGCTTTGTTGACTCCTTTTCCGCCTGACTCTCCTTTATCTGCCGTATGGTAAGCTCTATCTGCCGGTTGCTCTGTCCGAGCAGTTCCTCCGCCTGTTCCTTGGCGCGGCTTATGATGGCCTTGCGGCTCTGCTCCAGTTCCTTGATGTCGGCCTCATACTTGGCTATGCGCTGCTCAAGAGTCTTCTCCTGCTGGTGTATGGTTTGCCGCTTGCCCTCCCAGTAGCGCTTGTCGCGCACAATATCCTGCAAGTACTTGTCGCTCTGAATGTAGTCAGAACCAACTATCTCCGACGCGTCCTTTATCACCTCTTCGGGCAGTCCCGTCTTGCGGGCTATCTCGATTGCGAACGAACTTCCGGGTCGTCCGATGGCCAGTTGGAACAGTGCGCGCATCTCATGGCGGTCGTATAGCATTGCTCCGTTGACCACACCCTCGTGGTCTTCGGCAAAGTGCTTCAGGTTCTGATAGTGGGTTGTGATTACGCCGTATGCCTTTTTGCGGCAAAACTGCTTCAGCACCGCCTCGGCAATGGCACCGCCAATCTGCGGCTCCGTGCCTCCGCCAAACTCGTCGATGAGCAGCAGTGTGCGCCCGTCGGAACGGCGTATCATGTTCTTCATGTTGGTCAGGTGGCTCGAATAGGTGCTCAGGTCGTCCTCAATGCTCTGTTCGTCGCCTATGTCAATCATGATGTTGTCGAACACTCCCGTTTTCGACCTGTCGCCGATGGGCACCGACAGTCCGCATTGGAGCATGTACTGGAGCAGACCGACCGTCTTCAGACACACCGATTTGCCTCCTGCGTTAGGGCCGGATATAATCAGTATGCGCTTGTCGCCCGTAAGCGTGATGTCGAGCGGCACCACCGACTTGCCCTGACGTTCGAGTGCAAACTGCAACAGAGGGTGCTTGGCCTGAATCCAGTCTATGTGCGGATATGTTTCCGCCACAGGTTCAAACGCCCCGGTGCTTTCGGCCAACGACGATTTGGCGCGCAGCAGGTCGATTAGTGCGAGAAAGCGGTAGGAGTCGAGCACCTGCGGCACGTGCGGGCGCAGCAGGTTGGCGAACTCCGAGAGTATGCGCACCACCTCGCGTCGCTCCTCGCCCTCCAGTTCCCTCACCCGGTTGTTGGCCTCAACCACTTCGGTGGGTTCTATATATACGGTTTTTCCCGTGGCCGACTCGTCGTGCACGATGCCCTTGATGCGCCGTTTCAGTCCAGGCATGACTGGTATCACCAATCGTCCGTCGCGCATGGTGGGGGTCACGTCGCGCTCCACCAGTCCTTCGCTCTGCGCCGAACGCAGTATGGAGTAGAGCGTTTTCGATATGCCGCCCTCGGTCTTTGCTAGTTCCGAGCGTATGCGTTGCAGTTCGGCTGAGGCCGAATCCTTTATGTGGCCGAATCGGTCGAGTATCTGGTCGATACGCTGTATCAGTTGCGGAAACACCGCCACGCCGTCGGCCATGCGGTGCAGGGCAGGGTAGGGGTAGGCCACAGTGCCGTCAGCGCCCTCCTCGCCACGGTTCAGATAGGCCACTATCGAGGCTATCGTCTCCAGCGAGCGACGCAAGTCGAACAGTTCGCTTTCCTCCAGATGTGTGCCTTCGAGCCGGATGCGAGCCACCGCCGCCCTGACGTCGAAGAAGTATTGCATGGGAAAGTCGTCGGCTTCAGCCAACAGCCGGCGGAACTCGCGCACTTGAGCGAGCCACTCGTTCACCTCAGCTGCGTCTGACGAAAACCTCAACTTGTCGGTCATTTCCTTGCCGAGCGTGCTCAGACAGCGTTCGCGCAGCAGACTGCGCACCTCGGTGAAGCCTATCTTGTGTTCAAAACCTTCGGGGTAAATCATGGTGCAAAGGTAATGCAATTAGGTTGGCAGGCAAAGCCGAACTGTGCATTTTTAGGCATCGTTTCCGCCTCTGCCCAGCTTGCCGTTCGTAACTCGGCCACTTACGCATCGTAACTCGGCCGTTTACGAGTGCTAAATGGCCCATTTACGATGCGTAACCGGCCGAGTTATGAAAACGGGGTTGGATATGCAGGCAAGACAGGCTCAGCCTTTCCCGCTAACATCCATGCTCTCACGCCGTTGCTGCTGTGGAGTTTTGCCCGTGTGCTTCTTATAGTAACGGCAGAAAAAGGATACGTCGGTGAAGTGATACTCCCAAGCAATCTCCTTTACACTCTTGCTGCTGTACTGCAACTGCGCCTTGATCTGCAACACGGCATACTGGTCGATGACTGTCTTGGGAGTGTGTGGAGTGACCTGACGCACGATGTTGGTGAGATATTTGGCCGACACGTTCATCAAGTTGGCGTAGTAGCACACGTCGCGCGACACTTTGTAGTCGCGTTCCACGAGCATCATGAACTGATTGAACAGTTCCCGCACACGTCGCGACCGCACTTCGTCGGGACGGTACTGCGGATTGCGCTGCAAATACTCGTGGAACCCGATGAAGAAAGCCTTCAACTGCAACAGTACCAACTGCTCTACGCATGTACATTTAGGTTGCGAGAAGTACAGGCGGAGCAAGGCAAACATGTTGTCAATGATGGCCGTCACCACGGGTGTGTCCTGGCGGCAACGGTCTTCACGCAAGGCGGAATATACGGTTTGCTCCAACTGCAGACTGGCTTCGCGCAACAGAGCCGGACTGAACGTCATCATCTCCACACGAAACTGCGGCGACCACGACTTCAACAGCACGACATCGCCGGGAAACAGGGTTATGACCGCCCCTTGATAAAGTTCCCAATCGTTGAAGTTGACCCGTAGCATAGCCGTGCCCTCACGGCAAATCAGGATGGCTCCATAGTGCAAGGCGCACATCTCCGTCCGCCAATCTTCCAAGGCGGAGAACTCAAGACGGGCATCGCTGCTTCCGCTCAGTTCGTCACCGTAACCATAGTTGCGCAATACGGATGCACCGCGCGCGTTTTTATTGTCTGTCTGCATAATGTCCAAAAGCAGTTTTCTTCCTAAAACTTCCGCAAAAGTACGAACATTATGTAGGATTTACGAATAGTTGTTCCCATAAAGTCCATGCACCGCGTGAAATGTAAAACAGGCGACAAGTGAAAACCCTCTACCTTTGCAGCCGAGAATTTGACAAGAAGATTTTTTAGGAAACAGATGACAAAGACAATCCTTTGCGTGTGCCTTCTGCTAATGCAAGGCGCACCTTTCGCGTTCGCGCAAAGCACGGCGATACCGCCCGACAACCAACAGGGGCAGCCGATGAGTATCGACCAGCTGTTTGAACGTGTGGAAAGCAACAGCAAACAACTTCGTACACAAAGGGCTGGAGTGGAGAGTGCCGTCCACGGCATATCGTCCGCCAAGAGCCAGCGCCTGCCAGACATCGACGCTTCGTTGTCGGTGAGCTACATAGGCAATGCACTCCTGACCGACCGTAACTTCAGCAATGCGCAAGGCTTAAGCTCGCCGCACTTCGGCAACAGTTTCTCGCTGCAAGCCCAGCAGGTGGTCTACGCCGGAGGTGCCATCGATGCCGGCATCCGTCTGGCCGAAATGGGAAAGCGACAGGCCGAGAACGGCGTTGTGCTGACCCGCCAGCAGATGCGCTTTGTGGCTCTCGGACAGTATCTCGACCTCTACAAGACAGACAACCGCATGAAGGTCTACGAGCAGAACATCGCCCTCACCCGCAGGCTCATCGACGACATCAAGGCTCGCCAGGCGCAAGGGATGGCACTGAAAAACGACATCACCCGATATGAACTGCAGATGGAGTCGCTCCAACTGGGACTGACCGCACTGCGCAACAACCGCAGCATACTCAACCACCAGCTCTGCAACACGCTTGGGCTGGATGAAGGCATGACCATCATGCCCGACACGACCGTGGCCGAAAGGCAGTATGCCAAGGATGGCGAGCAGTATTGGCAGAAGGCCGCACTGACCCGTTCGCCGCTGTTGGAGCAGAGTTCTATCAATGTCAGCATGGCGCAGCAGAAGGAAAAGCTGGCCAAGAGCGAACTGCTGCCCAAGGTGGCGGTCGTGGCTGCCGACAACTTCAACGGGCCGATCACGTTTGAACTGCCGCCTATAGACAAGAATCTGAACGTTTGGTATATCGGTCTGGGCGTGAAGTACAGCCTTGGTGCACTCTACAAGAGCAACAAGCGTATACGCCAGGCTTCGGCCGACACCCGTCAGGCCAAGGCAGCCTACGCCTTGCAGAGCGAACAGCTCAACAACAGCATACAGGCGGCCTACACCCAATACCAGCAAACCTATGTGGAACTGGCCACTCAAAAGAAGAGCGTGGAACTGGCCCGACAGAATTATGAGGTAATCAATAACCGTTACCTCAACCAGATGGCACTCGTCACCGATATGGTTGACGCTTCCAATCTCCGGCTCAACGCTGAACTGCAGGAGGTGGATGCCCGCATCAACATCGTCTATGCCTACTACCGCGTGAAATATGCGGCAGGCGACATCTGATGAACAGACTACACATTATTATATATACACTCAACACACACATCAACAATGAACAAGAAAACTGTCAAAAGAATATACAACGTAGTAATCATCCTCGTGTTGCTCGGCGCAATCGTTTGGGCGTTGAGCCATCTCACCCACGGCTTCGGCGTGGAGTATACCGACGATGCACAGGTGAACCGCCTCATCACTCCCATCAATACGAGAGTGCAGGGATTCATCAAGGAAATACGTTTTGAAGACTATCAGCACGTGAAGAAAGGCGACACGCTCGTCGTCATCGAGGATGCTGAATACCGTTTGCACGTGGCACAGGCCGAGGCCGGACTGAAGGGGTCGCGTGCAGGGTCGTCGGCTGTGAGTGCCAGCATGAGCACCACTACCAGCAACGTGCAGACTGCTGCCGCTAGCATAGAGGAGGCTCGCGTGGAAATGAACAACGCCAAGCGTGACTTCGACCGCTTCGCGTCTCTACTGAAGAAGGATGCCGTCACCCGGCAGCAATACGACAACGCCTACGCACGCTATCTCAGCGCAAAGGCTCGCTATGAGCAGGCCAACAGCCGCAGGCAAAGTGCTGCATCCATGCAGGGCGTGCAGACTCACCAGTTGGGCGGGTCGCGTGCCAGCGAAAGTGTGGCCGAAGCGCAGTTGCATCTGGCCAACCTCAACCTGTCGTACACAGTCATCGTGGCCACTTGCGACGGCGTGATGAGCCGCAAGGACATACACGTAGGGCAGCTTGTGCAGCCCGGACAGATGCTTGCCCGCATCGTGTCTGACGATGATGTGTGGGTGGTGGCCAACTACCGCGAGACGCAGATGGACAAGATTGCCGTGGGCAAAGACGTGGAGTTCACCGCCGACGCCATACCGGGCGTCACGTTTAAGGGCAAGGTGCAGTCCATCTCCGCCGCAGCCGGCTCGGCCTACTCCATGATACCGGTGGACAACGCCACAGGCAACTTTGTCAAGGTGGAGCAGCGCGTCCCGGTGCGCATTGCCCTCTCTGCCGACAACGACAAGGAGGCAGTAGCCCTGCTGCGCGCCGGACTCAATGTGGAGACCAAGGTGAAGACTGGCGAATAATAGTTGCAAAAAGGAAAAATACCTATGCCAGGACCTCCTACTTTACAGGGACCGTTCAGTGTCCCATCGTTCAACAGCTATGTGCCGCGCAAACTGCATCCGTGGATTTATCTGCTGTTCGCCTTCATCTTTCTGTTGTCGGGCGGCATCTACGGCGGTGCGATGAGCCACGTGATGGGCGAATACAGTCTGATGAGGGAAGACGTGCTGATGATTGTCATGTTCAATGTTGTGGGCGTGGCCATGCCGTTTCCGTTTCTCTTCAAGATGAAGTTCCACTTCACCAACCGCCAACTTCTCATCAATGCAGCCGTCGTGGTGGCCGTATGCAACATACTGATTGTCTACACCGAGTCGATGCCGCTGATGTGTCTGCTCGCCTACATCTCGGGATTCTTCAAGCTCTGCGGAACCTTTGAGTGCATGAGCACCATACAGTTGTGGATGACGCCCAAGCGCGACTTCACCATCTTCTTTCCCTTGCTCTACTGCATAGTGCTGGGCAATATGTTTCTCGCTCCTTGGCTCACCGAACACCTCGTCTACATCTGTCAGGATTGGCGTGCGGTCAACTGGGTGATGGCGGCTGCCTTGCTTGCGGTTGCTCTTGTGCTCCATGTCACCACGCACAACTTCCGGTTCATGAAGCCGTTGCCCTTCATCAGCAACGACTGGCTGGGCTGTATACTGTGGTCGGCACTGATGCTGGAGTTTATCTTTTTCTTCAACTACGGAGAGCACTACAACTGGTTGGACAGTAGCATCATGCGCACTGATGTCCTGCTGTTTGCCGTAACGCTGTACTTCTGCATACAGCGCATGCGCCACATCCGTCACCCGTACATCGCGCCGGAAGCATGGCAGTACAAGCGACTCGTGCCGCTGCTCATCCTCTTCGCTTTCGTGGAGTTTATGGGCAGCACGCCCAAGGTGTTGCAGACGGCTCTCACCGGAAGCATACTCCACTTCGGCACTGTCACTACCAACGCACTGAATTTTGTGGAGTGGGCAGGTGCAATCATTGGCTGCCTGTTCTGCCTCTTCTGGTGCAAGGTGCTCCATGCCAAGTACACACAGTTGCTCACGCTCGGTGTGGCTGCTATGGTGTGCTATCCCGTGATGATGTATTTCCTCATCGATCCGGGGCTGCCGATGGAAGCTCTCTATCTGCCGACACTGTTGCGCTCCTTTGGCAACGCCATCTTCTTCTGCATGCTCACCATCTATCTGGAGGAACTGATGCCGTTTCAGCACTTCTTCATGGGGCTTACCATTGCCGGCATGGTGCGCAATGGCCCCATATCGGCACTCTGCTCGGGACTGTACAGCTTCGGTCTGCGCCATCAGGTGGCCGACAACATGGCTCGCGGCTTGCCCTACGATATGAGCAACCTGCTCATGATAGCCATACGCCAACTCTATGGTGTCACCTGCCTCATCGGCATCGCCGTTCTGATTGTTTTCCTCTTGTGGGACGTTCAGCCGGTAAGAAGCACACTGAAGAAGATGCCGACATGGAATTTCGTGGGCAAGAAGATGAAAAAGGCTTATCGGGAAAGCCGCCAGCGGTCTGGACGACCTGTCTGACGCTTTCCAAATATTGCGGCTCTAATAGATTTGTGTTGCAAGTTATTCTTTTCACATTACCACGTCTCGGTTGTGACAATAAAATGAGTATCTTTGCATAAGAGTTATCCGTGACATTATGGATTCTCTGTTGGAACAACTCAATTTTACAACAACATAAAAGCATTGCGAATGAACCGTATATATATAGCTCTTCTGATTCTTTTGCTTGCAGCCGCTCCGGTTCAGGCTCAGAAGAAGGTAAAGAAAGTAGCGAAAGCCGGCACTGCGCTGAAGGACAATGCACAGGGACAGAAACGGAAGCAGATGATTGCCTCCACACAGAAGATTGTTTTCATAGACAGTGTGGTGGTTGACAAACAGCATTTTCTCGACAAATACCGTCTGTCGTCGGAGGTCGGCGAAATCAAACGTTACGGTGACTTCTTCAAGAAGGACGAGCAACCCAACGCATACGTGTATGTGAACGAACTTGGCGACAAGTGCTACTTCTCGGAAGAGGACACCGTGGGCAATATAAGGCTGTTCTCTATGGACAAACTGGGCGACGACTGGGGCAAACCGGTGCAGCTCGAAGGTTTGGAAGTGGGCGACGGACTGGACGAATACAACTATCCGTTCATGCTCAACGACGGACTGACGCTCTATTTCTCGGCGAAAGGCAAGGAGAGCTTGGGCGGATACGATATATTTGTGACGCGGTTTGACTCTGAATCGGGTTCGTTCCTGAAGCCGGAGAACGTGGGACTGCCGTTCAACTCCGAGGCCAACGACTACATGATGGTCATTGACGAGGCCGACAGCATAGGTTGGTTTGCCACAGACCGCAACCAGACCGCCGGAAAGGTGTGCATATATATGTTTATTCCGGCCGATACACGCCAGACTTATTCGACAGATTCGCTCACGATGGCGCAGATAGAGAGTCGGGCGAGGATAGAACGGATAGCCGACACGTGGGGCGACGGCAAGTCAAGGCGACAGGCTCTGGCCAGACTTGACGCTCTAGAGTCGGCCAAGAAGCAGGATAAGACTGGTGGTGATTTCACGTTCATTGTCAACGATCGCACAACATACAGAAAGCTGGCAGACTTCCGTACGCAGGAAGGACGTAGCATGATGCAGAAACTGCTGGGGGCGAAGGCGCAATATGTAACCTTGGACAAGGCTCTCGCCAAGGCGCGTAACTTCTACGCTACAGCCAACGCCAACGACCGCAAGGTCTTGGCTCCGGAGATATTGCAGAGCGAACGCCAACTCGAAGACATCGTGAGCCAGATTGCCAGACTTGAAAAGTCTATAAGGAACTGCGAGAACCGATAATGAGGGCGTCTTTTAGAACTCACCAATAATGATTTAGTCTATGAACAAGTATTTTGCAGAGTCTGAACTGATAATAAACAGTGACGGAAGTGTATTCCATCTGCACTTGAAGCCGGAGCAACTGGCCGACAAGATAATCCTTGTGGGTGACCCGGGACGTGTGAATCTGGTGGCTTCGCATTTTGAAGAGATAGAGTGCGACGTGGAGAGCCGGGAGTTCCACTCCGTCACAGGTAAGCATAACGGTCAGCGTATGACCGTCATTTCAACAGGGATAGGGTGCGACAACATAGACATCGTGATGAACGAAGTGGACGCACTGGCCAACATCGACTTTAAAAGCCGAACAGTGAAGCGTGAGTTGCGCCGCTTGGACATAGTGAGAATCGGCACGTGCGGCGGCCTTCAGCCGTACACGCCCGAGGGAACGTTCATCTGCTCGGAAACGTCCATAGGTTTTGACGGTCTGCTCAACTTCTATGAAGGCCGCAACGCCGTGTGCGACCTCCAACTGGAACGGGCTTTGATAAACCATCTCGGCTGGACTGGCAATATGTGCGCCCCATATCCTTACGCCATCGATGCCGACCCGGAACTCGTGGAGCGCATTGCACAGAAGGATATGGTCAGGGGAATAACCGTAGCCTGCGGAGGCTTCTTCGGACCGCAGGGTAGACAACTGCGCCTGCCTCTTACCGATCCTCGGCAGAACGAGAAGATAGAGAGCTTCTGCTATCAAGGACGTAGCATAACCAACTACGAGATGGAAAGTTCGGCACTGGCCGGACTGGCGCGGCTGATGGGACACAGGGCGACAACCGTGTGCATGGTGATAGCCAATAGGGTAGGGGGCAAGGCCGACACGGGCTACAAGAACCATATCGACGACCTGATAAGTCTTGTGTTAAGCCGACTATAAAGCTATGTACACACACGATACTATATGCGCGATAGCCACAGCACCGGGCGGAGCAATAGGCGTAGTGCGCGTGTCGGGCACTGATGCAATCAGCATAGCCGACCGCATTTTTTCTCCCGTAGGCACTTCCGCCGCACCGCTCGCCAACCGCAAACCTTATACCGTTGCGTTTGGACTCATAAAGGGTGACGGCGGCGAAATCATCGACGAGGTTCTTGTGAGCGTTTACCGCGCTCCACACTCTTATACGGGCGAGGACTCGGTGGAAATATCGTGCCACGGCTCTGCCTATATACTGCAACAAGTGATGCAACGGCTCATCGCAAACGGTTGTAGGGCTGCTGGACCGGGCGAATACACGCAACGGGCATTCCTCAACGGCAAGATGGACTTGAGCCAAGCCGAAGCTGTGGCCGACCTGATTGCCGCTTCCACTACTGCTCAGCACGACATCGCCATGAAGCAAATGCGCGGCGGAGTGTCGTCGGAACTTGCAAGACTGCGCGAAAAACTGCTTCATCTCACCACTCTTCTTGAACTTGAAATAGACTTCTCCGACCATGAGGAACTGGAGTTTGCCAACCGCGACGAACTCTGTGCCATATCTGCCGACACGGCTGCGGCCATAGAACGGCTGTTGCGGTCGTTCAACACAGGCAAAGCCATAAAAGACGGTGTGCCAGTGGCTATTGTGGGAGCGACAAATGCCGGCAAATCATCGCTGCTCAACCGTCTTGTGGGCGAAGAACGTGCCATTGTGAGTGACATACACGGCACCACGCGCGACGTGATAGAGGACACGATGGTAATAGACGGCATTGTCTTTCGTTTTATCGACACCGCCGGGCTGCGCCAGACCGACGACACAATAGAACAACTCGGCATAGAACGCTCCTATAAGGAAATTGAAAAGGCGTCAATCGTGCTTTATGTCATCGACTCAACACTGCCTCAAGACCAAACCGCAGGTGCGGTTGAGCGTATAAAACCCTTGTGCCGCGACAAACATCTCATCGTGGTATATAACAAAGCCGATATCGCCAAGCCGCATATAAACGGCGGCAGGACGGTTGACGCGTCCGCAAAAGAACATGACTCCTCGTCTTTGCAAGATGTCAAATCGATAGTCCTGTCCGCAAAAACAGGCGATGGAATAGACAACTTGCGGCGGTTGTTGTCATCCTATGCGGAAGTAGACAAAGGTAATAGCGGCATCGTCGTTAGCAATGTGCGCCACTGCGAAGCCCTTTCTTGTGCCCTTTCTGCCATAAACCGCGTCAGCTATGGCCTGTCTTCAGGTCTTCCGTCCGACCTTATATCCCAAGACTTGCGCACCTGCCTCTTCCATTTGGCCGAAATAACTGGCGGCGAAATAACTACACCGGAAGTGCTCGAAAACGTGTTCAAGCACTTTTGCATCGGAAAATAATCGCTTGCAAATAAAGCCCCGTCATCTGCAAATAAAACACAGAAAACTCTTGATACTCAAAGAAATCCGCAAAATTTT
>CAVGKZ010000056.1:0-4809 GCA_963630025.1 bacterium
GCGGAGTAACCGTCAATGAAATCAAGGAGGCTTTCTCCCAACTCTATGCCTACACAGGCTTTCCCCGATCGCTCAACGCCTTGGGAACTTTGGCAAAAGTGCTCGAAGACCGCAAGGCGGAAGGCAAGAACGACAACGAGGGCAAGGTATGGAAGCGTCCGGAGGCGTGGGACAACGCTGAGTTGGCACTCAAAATGGGCACTGAAACGCAGACAAAAATGAGCGGAAAGCCATTCAACTACGACTTCTGTCCGCAGGATGACTACTACTTGAAGGCGCACCTCTTCGGCGATATTTTTGCCGGCGACCAGCTTTCTGCCAGCGACCGCGAAATTGTCACCGTTGCAGCCTTGGCTTCCCTCAAGGGCGTTGCCCCGCAGTTGGCATCCCACCAGAAGGGTGCAGTGCGCATGGGCAACACACAGGAACAGATAGATGAGTTGATGAAATATCTCAGCGACAATGGCCTTTCGCAATGCGACAACGCCGCCGACGCTACAGCCGGTGCGTGGCCTAAGGGCAATCCAAACACTGCTTATGCCAAGTATTTCATCGGCAACAGCCACTTGGCCGGAATATCTCCAAAGAACCTAAATGAAGGGGAGAAAACCGTGCTCCCCATGTCCAACGTAACGTTCGAGCCGGGATGCCGCAACAACTGGCACATCCACCACGGTGCCCGTCAAATACTCATCTGCGTATCGGGCAGGGGTTGGTATCAGGAATGGGGCAAGCCCGCCATTGCCCTCAATCCGGGCGACGTAATCGACATTCCCGAAGGAGTGAAGCACTGGCACGGAGCACAAAGAGACAGTTGGTTTCAGCATATAACCACCCACGTGGCAGTGGAGAACACCAAGCCCGGGTCGGATTCTAACGAATGGTTGGAGCCAGTGTCGGATGAAGAATACAACAAGCTGTAAGTGACGGCAAACAATACAACTATGAGAAGACTCTTTTACATGATGGCATTTGCGCTCTGCACAATGTTCCATCTCGCTTCATGCGCGCAAAGTGCAAACAACAATAAAGATAAAGACATGAACAACAAGAAAATATTGGTTGCCTTCTTCTCGCGTGCCGGAGAGAACTACAGTGTAGGCAACGTAAAGACCGGCAATACGCAAATCGTGGCACAGATGATAGTCGATGCCACTGGTGCCGACCTGTTCCGCGTCAAACCCGTCAACGAATATCCCGCCGACTATACAGAGTGTACGGAAGTGGCAAAGACGGAGCGCGAGACCAACGCCCGACCAGCCTACAAGGGCGATGCAAAGGTGGAGGATTACGACGTGGTGTTCATCGGCTATCCAATATGGTGGGGTGATGCGCCAATGCCTGTCTACACCTTCATCGAGGCTCACCAGTGGGCAGGCAAGACGGTTATTCCTTTCTGCACCCACGAGGGCAGCGGTCTCTCCAACAACGGCGAGATATGCGAAGCGTGCAAGGGCGCAACATTCAAAAAAGGTCTCGGAATATATGGCCACACGGCACAAAACAACCACACAGAAGCCAAAGCGGCGGTAGAGAAGTGGTTAAAAGGACTGAAACTGTAAGCGGGATTTTGTGCCTTTGACGTAATTTTTTTCGTCACTATATCCGTAAGGCTTATACATTCTTTGAGGTTTCATTGTAATTTTGCACAGTACACACTTTACACACAAAGAAGGCATGAAGAAAATATTTGTTATTGCAGTGGCATTGATGAGCACGATGATGCTCCATGCCCAGTCAGTGGTCTATATGACCAAAGAGATTAGTCCAGAGGCTTTGGTTCGCATATACAAGGCACTTGGAGTGCCGGCGCACGGACGCGTGGCGATAAAGATAAGCACGGGCGAGTTGGGTGGCAACAACTACCTGAAGCCGACTCTTATCCGCAACCTTGTGGATGAGGTGGACGGAACGCTCGTGGAGTGTTGCACCGCCTATGGTGGCAGTCGCCAGGACAAGGGCAAGCACTGGGAGACCATCCACGCCCACGGCTTTGACTCCATTGCCGCCGTTGACCTGATGGACGAGTACGGACAGATGCGCATACCCGTAAAGGACAAGATGCACCTGAAGTACGACATCGTGGGCGACCACCTTGCCAATTACGACTTCCTCATCAACCTCGCCCATTTCAAGGGGCATGCCATGGGAGGCTTCGGCGGAGTGCTGAAGAACCAGAGCATCGGTGTGGCTTCTACCGCAGGTAAGGCTTATATCCACTCTGCCGGATACACCGACGAGCCAGCAAAGGCTTGGCAGAACCTGCCCAAGCAGGACGACTTTCTGGAGAGTATGGCGGCTGCAGCACAGGGTGTGCACGAATACTTCGGTCACGGCAAGGACATTATATATATAAATGTGATGAACAACATGAGCGTGGATTGCGACTGCGATGACCATCCTGCCGACCCCAAGCTCAAGGACATGGGCATACTCGCCAGCGCCGACCCTGTGGCTCTCGACCAGGCTTGTCTCGACCTTGTGTTCAACCATAAGGCGCAACCAGGCGACGACGAGAAGCCACTGATAGAGCGCATCAACCGCCAGCATGGCACCTACATCACCGACTATGCCGAGAAGATAGGACTTGGAAGCAAGAAGTACAAGTTGATAATGATGAAGTAGACATACGAAATGAAGAACTTTCACATACTGACCCTGGGAGTGGCAATGCTTGCGCCAACCTCCATCAGCGCCTCACGCCCTCTGTCTCCCGTAAAGACTCCTGCACACGGCATTGCCGACACCACCCGTGTGCATGGTTTGGACGAGGTGGTTGTGACGGGAAGTAATCAAGCCACATCGCGCAACCTCCTGCCTTACACCGTGTCAATAGTGAGCAGCCGCCAGCTGGAAGCCACTGGTAAGACGCAGCTTCTCTCAGCTTTGTCGGGCGAAGTGCCGAGCCTCTTTGTCTCGCAGAGAAACATATTCGGCTTTGGCGTGAGCAATGGCGGAAGCGGAGGCATAAAGATACGTGGTGTGGGAGGCTCGCCCACCAATGCCATTTTGATGATGGTTGACGGCCAACCGCAATTCGCAGGCCTGTATTCTCACCCGGTGGCCGACTTCTATGAGACGGAGTATGTGGACCATGTGGAGGTGTTGCGCGGCCCCGGTTCGGTGCTCTACGGTTCCAATGCGATGGGCGGTGTCATCAATGTCATTACCAAACAAGCACGACAAGACGGAGTGCGCACCACGCTCTCTACCCAATACGGCAGCTACAACACTTGGCAAAGCTCACTTACCAACACTGTGCGCAAGGGCAAGTTCTCGTCTTTGGTGTCCTTAGGCTACGACCGCACGGACGGTTTGCAGGACAATTTCGACTTCAAGCAGTTGAGTCTGTATGCAAAAATCGGCTATGACATGACAAGCAACTGGAGCATATACGCCGACTACTCGCTGATGAATTTCATCGGCAACGACCCCATTTACGCAAAATTGAAAGACGCGGAATCCAACGATATTTACCATCAGAACGTCACGAGGGGTGAGGCTTCCGTTACATTGAGCAACAGATATGGTTCACACCTTGGGCATCAGCCAAGCACCAACGGTGCAGTGCGCATATACTACAGCTATGGCAATCACTACATAGACGACCCCAACCACTTCCATAGTCTTGACGACCGCTTCGGCATCCTCGCCTATCAGAACTTCCGGCCGTGGAAGATGGCAACCGCCACAATTGGGTTCGACTTCAACACATATACGGGAAAGATACCCATGTCGGGCGGCCACGCCTATGGCGACGGCAGCAGACCGGCACAGATGCAGACCATATCGCGCAAAAGCATCACGGAATATTCGCCTTATGTCACTCTGCAACAATCGTTGTTCAATGACGTGTTGACGCTGAACGGTGGATTGAGAATGGCCAACAGCGACAGATTTGGCAGCCACTGGTTGCCGCAGGTTGGTTTTGCCGTGCATCCCGGCAACGACTGGACGCTGAAGGCTTCACTTACCAAGGGCTACCGCAACCCGTCGTTCCGCGAGATGTATCTTTACGCCATGGCCAATCCGGAACTCAATCCAGAGAGCATGATGAACTATGAGGTAAGCATCGCCAAGCGTTTCTCACGCTACCTGTCGATGGACTTAACCGCCTATTTCTCCGAAGGGAGCAACATGATTCAGACCATCAGCGTTGCCACGGCAGACGGCGGCACCATCAACCGCAACATGAACACCGGGTCGTTTATCAATAAGGGCATAGAGGTTTCCGCCCAAAGCCATCCTCTTGATGTGCTTTCGCTCCGTGCAAGCTACAGCTATATGCACACTTCGCTCAGCAACCTCACCGCAGCCCCAAAGAACCAATACTTCCTTGGCATAGGATGGCAAGCCTTGCGCCAACTCTCCTTGGACGCGGAACTGAAAGGCTTCGGCGGTTTGTATGTAAACGACAATGTGGAGCGCCAGAACTACGCCCTGTTTGGACTTCGCCTTACCTACAAACCCGTCAACTTTCTCGACATATTTGCCCACTTCGACAACATAACCAGTGCGAAGTACCAAATCAACTATGGCTATGAAATGCCCAGCTTCACAGTTATGGGCGGAGTGAAAGTTAGATTCTGAATTTGCACGTTTTCAATGCAACACCGTTATTGAACGCATATTACGTAATGTTCAAAGAATAACTTCCACAAGTTTGCAGATGTACATTCTGTAGTTTTGATGTCCTGTCTTTTTGCCGTTTTTGCAACTTCTTTTCAGTCACATAGCCCGCTATGCTCCTTCAAAGAAGCCGGCAAAACCGCCTAAAAATACAGGACAAACTTGAGGAACTTATTCTTT
>CAVGKZ010000057.1:0-6854 GCA_963630025.1 bacterium
ACCGATAATCCACTGGCTGCGCTTCACGAGATAGTGGTCGAGAGTCTTCAGTTCGGTGCAAGTGGGGCATCCGGCTGCTGCTCCAGCTGCAATCAGCGGCTTCAGCTTGGCAGCTGCTGCCTTAGAAGCGTCGGCGTCGTCCTTGCCTGCGAGCCACTCCTGAGCTGCCTCCTTGAAGTCGGCGGGAGTCTTGTCGTCGGCGATGGCATCGGTGAGCAGCATAGAGATGCGCTCCTTCATCTTCTTGTTACCCATTACCATACCCATACCGAACTCGCAGAAGTCCTCAAACAGTGAGTTGTTGAATGCAGGACCGTGACCTTCGGCGTTGGTTGTGTAAGGAGTAGAAGGAATGGATGCAGAGTAGATTGAAGAACATCCTGTAGCGTTGGCAATCATCTCGCGGTCACCGAAGAGCTGGGAGATGAGCTTCACATAAGGAGTCTCACCGCAACCAGAGCAAGCACCGGAGAACTCGAACAGAGGCTGAGCGAACTGAGAGTTCTTAACGTTGCTCTTGATATCTATGAGGTTCTGCTTGCTTGTGACGTTGTGTACGAGATATTCCCAGCGAGCGGCCTCTGCGTCGTTGCCAGTGAAAGGCACCATGGTGAGAGCCTTGCCCTTCTTGGGATTGCCCGGGCAGACATCAACACAGTTGCCGCAACCGAGACAGTCGAGCACTGAGGGTTCCATAACGAAGTGCATGCCCTTCATTGCTGCGGGAGCCTTCATTTCGAGTGTGGGAGCGTCGAAGCCCTTCAGTTCCTCGTCGGTCAGAACGAACGGACGGATGGCAGCGTGAGGACAAACGTAAGCACACTTGTTGCACTGGATGCAGTTTTCTGCGTTCCACTCGGGAACGAAAGCCTCCACACCACGCTTCTCGTAAGCGGCTGTACCTACCTGCCAAGAACCGTCAACGGTGTCGTGCTTAACGAAGTCTGACACCTTCAGCAAGTCGCCGGCCTGTGCGTTGATAGGACGAACGAGTTCCTTAACGAATGCGGGAGCGTTGTCTTCCTTAACGGCATCGTCAGCCAGGTTGGCCCAAGCGGCATCGATGGCCAGAGTCTTGTACTCGCCTCCACGGTCAACGGCAGCGTAGTTCTTGTCGACCACATCCTGACCCTTCTTGCCATAAGACTTCACGATGAACTTCTTCATCTGCTCAACGGCCAGGTCAACAGGAATCACGCCTGTTATGCGGAAGAATGCGCTCTGAAGAATGGTGTTGGTGCGGTTGCCCAGACCAATCTCTTGAGCTATCTTGGTAGCGTTGATATAGTAAACGGTGATGTTGTTCTGTGCGAAGTAGCGCTTCACCTTGTTGGGGATGAAGTTAACCAGTTCGTCGCCCTCGAAGATGGTGTTGAGCAGGAACGTACCGTTCTTGCGCAGACCGCGAGTCACGTCGTACATGTGCAGGTAAGCCTGAACGTGGCAAGCCACGAAGTTAGGCGTATTCACCTGATATGCAGAGTGAATCGGCGTGTCGCCGAAGCGGAGGTGCGAGCAAGTGAAACCACCAGACTTCTTAGAGTCGTAAGAGAAGTATGCCTGGCAGTGCTTGTCGGTGTTCTCACCGATGATTTTAACCGAGTTCTTGTTGGCACCAACGGTACCGTCGGCTCCCAGACCATAGAACTTAGCCTCGAACAAGTCGTCGCCACCCATAGGAATCTCTTCAACCTGGGGCAGAGAAGTGAATGTAACGTCGTCTACGATACCCACGGTGAAGTGGTTCTTAGGTTCGGGCAACTCAAGGTTGTTGAACACAGAGATAATCTTTGCGGGAGTTGTATCAGAAGAACCGAGACCATAGCGACCACCAACGATAAGAGGCTTGTTCTCAACGTCGTAGAAAGCACTCTTGATGTCGAGGTACAGAGGCTCACCCTCAGCACCCGGCTCCTTTGTGCGGTCGAGCACGGCGATGCGCTTTGTCGTCTTTGGAACGGCAGCGAGCAAGTGCTTCACAGAGAACGGACGATAGAGGTGAACGCTGATCATACCAACCTTCTTGCCCTGCTTGGTCAAGTAGTCGATAGCCTCGCGAGCGGCCTCAGAAGCCGAACCCATAAGGATGATGATGTTCTCTGCATCCTCGGCTCCATAGTAAGAGAAGAGGTGATACTCACGGCCAGTAATCTTGCTGATTTCGCCGAGATAGTGCTCAACCACCTCCGGCACCTTGTCGTAGTACTCGTTGCAAGCCTCACGGTGTGTGAAGAATGTCTCGGGATTCTCGGCAGTACCGCGTGTGAGAGGACGCTCAGGAGAGAGCGCACGGTCGCGGAAGTTCTTGATGTCGGCCGGGTCTACGAGCTTTGCGATGTCTTCCTGGTCCATCACCTCCACCTTGTGGTATTCGTGAGAAGTGCGGAAACCGTCGAAGAAGTTGATGAAAGGCACGTGGGTCTTGAGTGTGGCCAGGTGAGGA
Organism: bacterium; assembly: GCA_963630025.1. Lineage (GTDB taxonomy): Bacteria > Bacteroidota > Bacteroidia > Bacteroidales > Bacteroidaceae > Prevotella. The sequence goes on from CAVGKZ010000057.1 coordinate 2,444, forward strand.
ACAGCGGTGAGGTCCATCACTTCCTGCACAGAGCCAGAGCAGAACATGGCAAAACCGGTCTGACGGCAAGCCATAACGTCCTGGTGGTCACCGAAGATACACAGAGAGTGTGAAGCAAGTGTACGAGCCGAAACGTCGAACACGCAAGGCAGAAGTTCACCTGCAATCTTGTACATGTTAGGAATCATCAGCAACAATCCCTGCGATGCAGTAAACGTGGTGGTGAGAGCACCTGCCTGCAGAGAGCCGTGAACGGCACCTGCGGCACCGCCTTCAGACTGCATCTCCTGCACGCTGACATTCTGACCCCACAGGTTCTTGCGGCCACGGGCTGCCCATTCGTCGACGTGCTCTGCCATTGGAGACGACGGAGTGATAGGATAGATAGCGGCAACTTCCGAGAACATGTAGCTCACGTGGGCTGCGGCCTCATTACCATCACAAGTGATAAATTTCTTTTCTTTAGCCATTTTTTTTAGATAAAATATTTAATGAATAAACTTAAGAGATTCCTTTTCTGATATTGTTTAGTCGTTTCTTTGTCTATACCTTATTAATATAAGAAACCGAAGAGCCAGAGCGGTATTTGTTTTCCCTTGCCGATTTCGGTGTTATATCGTGCGTATATGGTATTCGGGGCATACCTTAGCTTGGTGGAACCGTTGGCGTTGCACACCCTGAACTTCATGCTGCCGTCCACAGTGTAGAAGTTTTCCCGTCCGCCTTGGGTTATCTTGTGATCCTTCCACATCGTGTTCACGAAGAATGTCTCCATGATGTCCTGCTCCGTAACGTTGATTGGATAGATGGCGTATATCAGGTTGGGGTTGTGCAGCATCACTTTCGACGGCTTCTTTGGAAAGCCTTGCTCGCCTTCGGGATATATCAGGTTTATCAGTCTTGCGTCGGCCAGGTACTTTATGTAGTTCATCACTGTGGCGCGGCTGGTCTGTATCTCATGCGCAAGAGTGCTCACATTGGGAGCTTTCAGGCCGTCCACGGCCAAGAGGTAGAACAGCTTTTTTATCTTTGTCAGATATTTCAGTTCGATTTGTTTTATCAGAAGTATGTCCACCTCGGTCATCATGCTCATCGTTTTCAGCAGGTTTTCCGAGTAGTTGCGGTGCTCCTGGTAGAACGGATAGAATCCGTGGTGCAGATAGTCGTTGAAGTACTTGCTTGGAGACACCGTGGGCAGTATCTGTTTCACGATGTGCTCGTGGTCGGCGATTATCTCGTCGAGGGTGTACGGCTGGAAGTCGTGCCCCGTTTCATTGTTAAGAAACTCCCGGAAAGAGAACCCTCTCAGGTTGTAGCTCTTCACAATGCCGTTCAGTTCTGGGTTTTCGTCCTTCAGCCGCATCACGCTTGAGCCGGTGAAGACTATCTTCAGCTTGTCGTAGTTGTCGTGACACCGGCGCAGTTCCCGGCTCCAGTCAGTCTGTTTGAACACCTGGTCGATGAGCAGAACCCGTCCGCCGTTTTTGTAGAAATCTCCCGCGAAGTCCGATATGCCGCGCCCCTGGAAGTAGAAGTTGTTCATGTTCACATAGAGACACCGTCTGTCGTTCACGTCGAAATTCTCTTTGGCGTATTGCAGCAGGAAGGTTGTCTTGCCGATGCCACGCGTCCCTTTGATGCCAATCATCCTTGCGCTCCAGTCAATCTCGTCCATCAGTTTGCGGCGGATTTTGGAGTTGGTGTGCTCGACCAGGTATGTATGGGTCTTGAAGAAATCTTCCATGCTCTTTGTCTGACAGCTTAAACAAGTGCAAAGTTAACACATTATTCGATAAATGCAAACTCTATATTGCAAAATATCGGGAAAAGAAAAGCGGAAAAGGTGATGACTTTGATTGCTAAGGTGCGTTTTGGGACAGCAGTTCACGTTTTGAATTTGGATACTGAGAGGACTCTTTATCTCCTACCTTGTGTCATTTGCGAGTTGTAAGTATGTCGTTTACGGGTCGTAAATGGGGCATTTACGAGTGCTAAGCGGCCCACTTACGCATCGTAAATGTACCGTTTACGGTTTGAAACAATATGGTTGGGTTTTGCTTACAGTCTTGTTTTGCAGAATATCTTTATTGGAAGTGTCGTAGGCAATAAGCCATCTTTTACTTACGGTTTTTCGGGTCTTTCTTGACAACCGTGCAATCGGGAGCGTTTACGCAGTATGCCGGTTCGTGAAAAATGTGTATTTTTGCATAAGCTAAGCTGCACTCGGGCATATATAAATGTATTATCGGAATGTTTTAGCGACACCAACAGGAAGAGGCAATGAAGAAGTTATTGGAACTGTACAGACAGTGGTCGGGCGGTGAACCAGCCGAGACCGTGAAGATACCTGGGGCGGGAAGCAACAGGGACTACTACAGACTGGTGGGCAAGGATGGCGACACGGTGATAGGCGTGGTGGGTACAAGCCGCGACGAAAATCATGCTTTCATCTATCTGAGTAACCACTTTACGCGCAGGAAACTGCCGGTGCCGAAGGTGCTGGCGGTGAGTGGCGACGAGTTGCGCTATCTCCAGACCGACCTTGGTTCGGTATCGCTGTTTGACGCCTTGGCCGGCGGACGCGAAGCCGGTGGCAGATATAATGTGCAGGAAAAGGAGCTGCTCGTGAAAACCATACGCGAACTGCCCGACATACAGTTGCGCGGAGCGCGCGGACTGGACTTCTCAAACTGCTATCCGCAACAGGTGTTTGACGTGAACAGTGTGTTGTTTGACCTCAACTATTTCAAATACTGTTTCCTCAAAGCCACCGAGCTTGACTTTCATGAACTGAAACTGGAGGCCAACTTCCACCTTTTTGCCAAAGACTTGACTTCGGAGAAGGGTGAGTGCTTCATGTATCGCGACTTCCAAGCTCGCAACGTGATGCTTGACGCTAACGGCAATCCGCAGTTCATTGATTTTCAGGGCGGACGCAAGGGGCCTTACTATTACGACCTGGCGTCGTTCCTTTGGCAAGCGTCGGCTCGCTACTCTCACAAGCTGCGTCGGGAACTGGTATATGAGTATTACGAGTCGCTGAAGAACTTTACGGAGGTGCCGTCGTCACGACATTTCGTTGACCGTTTGAGTCTTTTCGTGCTCTTCCGCACGCTTCAGGTGCTCGGGGCATACGGTTTCAGAGGCTATTTCGAGCAGAAGAAGCACTTTCTTGACTCCATTCCGCCCGCCATGCAGAACCTTCGCGAACTGCTGAAGCTGAACTGCTTCCCATATCCCTACATGATGGACATGCTGCGACGGCTGACTGAACTGCCGCAGTTCTCGCTTATAGAGCAGCCAGCGCTGAGCAGAGCCGACGGATACAAGACTGCCGACAGCAATGTCTACCAGTCGCATCCGCAAGACGGCCCTGCCACATTCTCCAAATACGACGGCAAAGGGCCGCTGGTGGTCCGCGTGTTCAGCTTTTCCTACCGCAAGGGCATACCCGCAGACGAGTCGGGCAACGGTGGAGGCTATGTGTTCGACTGCCGCAGCACGCATAACCCCGGTCGCTATGAGCCTTACAAGAAGTTGACGGGACTGGACGAACCGGTGATACGCTTTCTGGAGGACGACGGCGAGATTCTCGTGTTTCTCGACAGCGTGTATAAACTCGCTGATGCTCATGTGCGCCGCTACCTGCAGCGCGGTTTCACCGACCTGATGTTCTGTTTCGGATGCACGGGCGGCCAGCACCGCAGCGTCTACAGTGCGCAACATTTGGCCGAACACATTAATAATAAGTTCGGAATAGAGGTTCACGTGTGCCACCGCGAGCAGAATATCGTGCAGACACTGCCGCGCCGACGGTAGGCACAGCCGTGAGCCGTTGGTTCCGCAGCCGTAGCGTTGCGGCGGTTTTTGTGCGTTTCGTTCTTGTTTCCCACTGTTTTGATGTAACTTTGCAGCATGATGCAGGCAATGATTTTTGCGGCAGGACTGGGCACAAGGCTCAAACCGCTGACCGACCATACGCCCAAGGCGTTGGTTAGGGTGGGAGGTGAGCCGCTGCTCAAGCACGTCATCTTGCGCATGAAAGACGCAGGCTTTGAGCGCATAGTGGTCAACGTGCACCATTTTGCCGACCAGATAGAGGCATACCTCTCTGCGCAACAGAACTTCGGCTTGGACATCCGCATCAGTGACGAGCGCCAGATGCTGCTCGACACTGGCGGAGGCATCAAGCGTGCCCGACCGATGTTTGACCCCGAATCGCCCATCCTCATTCACAATGTGGACATATTAAGTAATGTGGATTTGCGCGATTTCTATGCTAAAACCGCCGGCGACACTACATTGCTGGTGAGCCAGCGCACCACAAAACGCTATCTGCTCTTTGACGCGGACGGTAGTTGCCGACTGAAGGGATGGACAAACGTGGAGACAAACGAGGTGCGCACGCCAT
>CAVGKZ010000058.1:0-19096 GCA_963630025.1 bacterium
CTTGTATGAAGTTTCTGTCCGTTAGGCCAGATGTTTGCCGCCAGCTTCTTTCAGATTTCACCTCACGATGAACACCCTTGCTCTTGGCTATGTAATTCCCGCTATTAGGGCTTACTCGGGACTTGCACCCGTTAGACAATGCTCATGCCGAGCATACTAAAGCAAAGTCCGCAAGACTTTCGGCTTGCGGACCTGTATGTTTCATGCGACGAAATCTGTGTCTTTAAAGCGTATACATATATTCGCTGTCAGATGTATACCTATCTGTTTTTATCCGAGACTGCCATGTTCAGACCAGGCAAAATCGCCTACATTCCCACATCGGCAAGTATCATGGCAGTAGCTCCAGTGCAGCTCTCCACGAATTTCCCCGCACTCTGGCCACACTGCTCCAGCCATTCAGTGTCGGTGGAGAAGCGTGACATGAGCGACGAAAAACTCTCCGCCGATGTAATTTCGAAGCCCCCACCCTTTTCAATAAGGCCGCGAGCCTCGGCAAAATGACTGTTGTTCGGGCCGAAAATGACGGGGACGCCCCATACCGCAGCCTCAAGCACGTTGTGTATACCAACGCCAAAGCCGCCACCAACATAGGCCACACGACCATAGCGATAGGCACTTGACAGAAGGCCGTAGCAGTCTATGATGAGACAATCGGCACTGGCTGCCTCCTCGGGAGTGGTCTGGGTGTATCTCACAGCCTTGCCTTTCACCTTGGAAAGTATCTGTCGGATGTGGTCTTCGCCTATAACATGGGGTGCAAGAATGAGTTTCCAACCCTCGCTGTTATTGAAATACGGTGCGATAATGTCCTCGTCGGGCTGCCAACTGCTGCCTGCAACGAACACATTTGCGCCCTTGGAAAAGCTCTCGATGATGGGGAGACACTTAGATTGTGCCTTGATTTGCAGCACCCTGTCGAAGCGCGTGTCGCCCGAAACGGTCACTTCCTTTATGCCGATGCTCGCCAGAAGTTCCTTGCTCTGCTCATTCTGCACGTAGAAGTGGGTGAAACAGCGCAGCACTTTGGCATAGTCGTGGGCATACCAACGGAAGAAAATCTGGTCGGGACGGAAGATACTGGACACGCTGTAGGCCGGTACGCCCCTGTGTTTGAGTATGTGAAGACAGTTATACCAGAACTCGTACTTGATGAAAAAGGCCATCGCCGGTCTGACAAGGCGCAGGAAACGGATGGCATTGACGGGAGTGTCTATCGGCAGATAGCACACTATGTCGGCTCCGGGATAGTCCTTGCGCACCTCATAGCCCGACGGCGAGAAGAACGTGAGCAGCACTTTGTATTCGGGATGCCGCTCCTTGATACTTTCAATGATGGGCCTGCCCTGCTCAAACTCGCCAAGCGAGGCTGCGTGAACCCACACATAGCGTGCCGCAGGGTCCACCTTGCGCTTCAGTACGCCGAACGCGGCACGCTCGCCACGCCACATTCTGCGTACTTTCCCGCTGAAAAGGCTCGCGACGACCACTCCCCAGAGGTAGAGGTATATCGCAATGTTATACAGTACAGGTATCTTGGCTATATTCATCACCCGAGAACTTCTATCGCACGTGCCATTCTGCGCAGCGTTTCCTCACGTCCGAGGAAGGCTGAAATGTCGAACATTCCGGGTCCTTTGCCCTCACCGACGAGTGCAAGTCGCCACGCATTCATTATGTTGCCGAGCTTGTAGCCCTTGTCTTCAATCCATTTTTCCACCACAGCTTCCTGGTTTGCCACTGAAAAGTCGTCAATTCCCTTCAGCACGTCCATGAGTTCGGTGAGACAAGCGGCCGAGTCTTCCTTCCAACGCTTCTTGCGGGTCTTCTCGTCATAGGCAGTTGGAGCCTCGAAGAAGAACGAGCACAACGGCCAAAGTTCGCTAACGAAGTCGACACGATCCTTCATCATGCCTACAACCTGCGTTATGCGATCCTTTGTCTCGCCGGGACAATGTTCCAGAACCATCGGTTCGAAGATGGCAGCAATCTCCTCGTTGCTTTTGTGGAGTATGTATTCGTGGTTGAACCAGATACCTTTCTTATAGTCAAACTTGGCTCCGGCCTTGCTGCACTTGCTGATGTCGAACAGCGGCACAAGCTCGTCGAGACTGTAAAGTTCGCGCTCGGTGCCGGGATTCCAGCCGAGGAAAGCAAGGAAGTTGATAACCGCTTCGGGGAAATAGCCGCTCTCGCGATAGCCCGACGACACTTCGCCTGTCTTCGGGTCGTGCCATTCGAGGGGGAAAACGGGGAAACCCAGCCTGTCGCCGTCGCGCTTGCTGAGCTTACCCTTGCCTTCTGGCTTGAGCAGCAGTGGCAAGTGAGCAAAGCGGGGCATGGTGTCTTCCCATCCAAACGCCTTGTAGAGCAGTACGTGAAGCGGTGCGCTGGGCAGCCACTCCTCGCCACGAATCACGTGGGTTATCTCCATAAGGTGGTCGTCCACTATGTTCGCAAGGTGATATGTAGGCAGTTCGTCAGCACTTTTATACAGCACCTTGTCGTCGAGTATGTCGCTCATAATCTTCACGTCACCACGAATGAGGTCGTCAACGTGTACGGCTTCACCCGGTTCTATCTTGAACCGCACCACATACTGCTTTCCGTTGGCTATCAACTGGTCCACTTCCTCCTTGGACATGGTGAGCGAGTTGCGCATTTCCATGCGGGTGTGGGCGTCATACTGGAAGTTTTGCGTGGCGGCGCGCTTGGCCTCAAGCTCCTCGGGAGTGTCAAACGCAATGTATGCCTTGCCGTTGTCGAGCAGCTCGCGCACATACCTTTTATATATATCGCGGCGTTCACTCTGGCGATAGGGGCCGTGCTCACCTCCGAAAGACACGCCTTCGTCGAACTTTATGCCCAGCCATTTGAATGATTCTATGATGTATTCCTCCGCACCGGGCACAAATCTAGTGGAGTCGGTGTCCTCGATTCTGAACACCAAATCGCCGCCGTGCTGCCGCGCGAACAGGTAGTTATACAATGCAGTGCGTACTCCGCCGATGTGCAACGCCCCGGTCGGGCTGGGTGCAAAGCGCACCCTGACTCTTCTCTCTGCCATTATTTTATTGTCAAGTTTTCTGTTTTATGTCCGCAAAATTACTGTTTTTTTTTCACTTCACGCCTTTTTCGCAAAGGCGAAAGCATCGTTATGTAAGTTTGCCCTATGTTTTCTGACCTCCAGACGGCCCGTTTCAGCGATACAACTGTCGCCATTGAGCCTTTTCCCCTTTCATCTTGCCACCTTTCAGTGTACTGGAGTGGGATAGCTGACCCTCGTGTGATAGATGGTTTTCAGCTTTTCTATCAGCACCGTCTTGGCGTAGGCGATGTCGCGGAACGTGATGGGACACTCCTTGAAGAAGCCGTCGGCCAGTTGTCCGTCAATGAGCCGGTTTACCATGTCGCGTATGGACTTCTCCGAATAGTCGGTCTGCGACCGTGAGGCAGCCTCCACCGTGTCGGCCATCATCAGTATGGCCTGTTCCTTGGTGAACGGATTAGGCCCGGGATAGGTGAATAGCAGGTCGTCAACCTCCTCATCGGGATGCTCGTTCTTGTACTTCACGCAAAAGTATTTTGCCTTGCCCTGTCCGTGATGGGTGGCTATGAAGTCCTTTATCACGCCAGGCAGATTGTATTTCTCGGCTATTTTCACGCCCTCGGTCACGTGGCTGATGATTATCTGCGCACTCTCTATGCACGACAAACTGGCGTGCGGATTGGTTCCCGACTGGTTTTCGGTGAAGTAGATGGGGTTTACCATCTTGCCGATGTCATGATACAATGCACCGGTACGCACGAGTTGGCTCTTTGCTCCAATCTTGTTGGCTATCTCCGCCGCAAGGTTGCTCACCTGTATGGAGTGCTGGAACGTGCCCGGAGCCACCTCGCTCAGACGACGGAGCAGCGGGTTGTTGGTGTTGGACAGCTCGATGAGAGTTATGTCTGACGTAAATCCGAAAGTCTTCTCGATGATATACAGCAGAGGATAGGCAAACAGGAGCAGCATACCGTCGGCCACGAAGTAATTGCACATCGTCCAGTCGAGCGAAGCCAGCACCGTGCCGCCCATAAGGTCGTAGGCCACGTTCACGGCCATACCGCTCACCGCCACCAGAATGGCCGTCTTGAACAGTTGCGAGCGGTATTGCAGTTCGCGGAGCGAATAGATGGCCACCAGACCCGACACCGATTCCACCGCCACAAATTCGAACGGATGCTGCAACATGACCGCACACTCCATAATCATGGTCAGGTGGGTGATGAAAGCCGTTCGGGTGTCCATGAAGACGCGGATGAATATCGGCACCATCGCGTATGGCAGGATATAGACGTGGCCCACCGTGTTGCGCACAAGGAGCGACGTGAGCAGCGCGAATATCACTATCAGCGAATAGAGCATGGCCACACTCCTCACCGTGCTGAGATATTCCTTGCGGTAGAGACACAGGTAGGCGGTGAAGCACACGAGGAATATCAGCGCATAGAGAGCCTCTCCGGCCAGCGTAACGTTGTTGTTGCCCGAATCCTGCGCCCGCTTTTCGTTTTCCTTCTTGAAGGAGTCCAGTATTCTGTAGGTCTCCTCGTTCACAATCTCGCCACGGTCTATGATTTTCTGACCCTTCTGCACCACACCGCTGGCCAAGGGGATGCTCGCGAGCAGATCGTTTCGGCTGGCGGTGCTGCGCTCTTTGTCGTAAATAAGATTTGGCGTGATGTATTTGTCAAGATTGCACCGCTGCAAAGCCTGGCGGTGCGGACCCATAACATCGTCGGCAAAAAGTTGTTCGTAGGCTTCCTTGGTGGTCAGCAGCGTGGATGCACTCACACTTGTGGCCTTCTTGCCGTCCACAAGCCGTATCATGCGCATCGTGTCAGACTCCACGCTGCCGTCCTCAATCATGTTCACCACACCGAGACTGTATATCCTATGCAGTCTGTTGGCCACTATGCTGATGAAGTCTTCGGGCAGGTCGGGCAGTCCGTTGGGAAAATCGCTCACAAAGCTGCGCACCATGCGCCCCTCCACATCCTTGTGGTACACATAGTAGGGTTCATACAACCGTATGATGCTGTCGCGCTCATGCTTGATGGTGGTCTCCGACTTATAGACGGGGAAGTCGAATGGAGCGCGGAAGTCCACATATTTCCACGGTTTGCCCAGTTCGGGCGAGAAGCTGTTGCGGCTGTCGCGCGGCATGGCCCACACTATCACAGCCACGGAGGCTATCACGATGGCCGCCCACACTACCACCTTGTGCCACGTGAGGTCTTCCTTTCTGTTGAATGCGCTCATAAGCTCTCGTTTCTTCTACGATTCAGTGACGGTAAAAATCATACCAACTTCTTTTTCAACCGTTACTTAGCGACTACAAATATACGCAAATTTGCAAGAACCGCCAAGTTTGTTGCCCGGCAATGGGGTGTTGTCGAAAACTTGGAGCAATACTTGCTGGAGAAAAGACGCACAAAAGCCTCGCCACAAATGCGAGTTACGGGTGGATTGGGAAAACAGAGAGACCCGTAAAACGCCGTCGGCGAGGCTTTCAAAAAAATAAGGATAGTTCGTCCCGAAACTGCCGGGAAGGACTTTTTTATGCGTTCAGATACTTGTCAACTGCGGCTGCAGCGTCACGTCCGCTGGCCATCGCGCGCACCACGAGCGACGCTCCGCTGGCGGCGTCGCCTGCCAAGAACACGTTGTCGGCAAACTTCGGGTGCTCCGGCTTGAGGAATCCCATGGCCAAAAGCACTATCTCGGCCTTGATAATCTCCGGCTTGCCCACCGGCTCCATCAGCGGACGGCCGCCTTCGGGATTGGGTTTCCAGGTAATCTCCTGCACCTTCACACCTGTCAACTTGCCATCCTTGCCGAGAAACTCCAGTGAATTGATGTTCCAACGACGTGTGCAACCTTCCTCATGGCTTGAAGTGGTCTTAAGCACACGTGGATATCCCGGCCACGGATTGTTGGGGTCGCATGGGCCTACGGGCGGTTTGGGCATGATTTCTATCTGGGTCACGCTCTTGCAGCCCTGGCGATGGGCAGTACCGATGCAGTCGCTACCGGTGTCACCGCCACCTATCACGAGCACGTCCTTGCCCTTGGCGTTGACCAGCTCGTCCTTGGAGAACTCCATTCCTGCCAACACGCGGTTTTGCTGCGCCAACATTTCGAGAGCGAAGTAAACGCCTTTCAGTTCGCGTCCGGGTATCTTCAGGTCGCGCGCCGTAGGAGTTCCCGTAGCCAAGACATAGGCATCGAAGCCTTCGGGCAGCTTTTCGGGATTGATGTCCTCACCATACTTGAACACGATGCCTTCAGCTTCGAGCACGCTGATGCGGCGGTCGATGAGAGCCTTGTTCAGTTTGAAGTTGGGTATGCCGTAGCGCAGAAGTCCTCCCGCACTCTCGTTTTTCTCAAACACCGTCACGGAGTAGCCCTTGAGGTTGAGTCTGTTGGCGGCCACGAGTCCGGCAGGACCCGCACCAATGACGGCTACACTCTTGCCGTTGCGCTCCGGATGCTCCGTGCGCACATAGTTTTCCTGGAAAGCCATCTCCGTAATGGCGGCCTCATCCTCCCTGTTGGTGGTAGGCTCATGCTCTATAAGGTTGAGCACGCAGGCCTTCTCACACAGAGCCGGACAGATGCGTCCCGTGAACTCGGGGAAGTCGTTGGTGGAGTTGAGCAACCGGTAGGCCAGTTCGTAGTCGCCCTTATACAGAGCGTCGTTCCACTCTGGCGGCTTGTTGCCCAACGGACACGCCCAGTGGCAGAACGGTACGCCGCAATCCATGCAACGGCTGGCCTGTGTGCGGCGGTCATTACTGTTAAGTGTCTGCTCAACCTCTCCGAAATCGTGGATGCGGTCGTGCAGAGGCCTGTATCCCGCCTCCTGGCGGTGTACTGTTAAAAACGCTTTTGGATTTCCCATTGTCTTTATTTTGTTATGATGGAGAGCGAAAGTCTTAGCGTGACCGGCGTCTTTGCGCCTCTCGTCCCCGATAACGGGGTTTCACGGAAGCCTTACGCTCCCCTCTCTCTGTTCTTAACTTAGTTAATAATCACGCTGCATGTCGGCAATCTTCTGTTGCAACTTGCGCACCTGTTCCTCCTGGAGCACGCGCTTATACTCGATAGGAACCACCTGTATGAAGTCTTCCACATACCGGTTCCAGTCGTCGAGCATGGTGCGGGCAAGCTTCGAGCCAGTGTACAGATAGTGCTGGCGTATCAGTTCGTGCAGCTCCTTGCGGTAGTTGCTGTCTTCAACGAGGTTGATTTCCACCATGTCCATGTTGCAGAAGTAGTCGAAGTTGTGGTTCTTGTCCCACACATAGGCCACACCGCCACTCATACCTGCGGCGAAGTTGCGTCCGGTCTCGCCCAGCACAACCACACGGCCGCCGGTCATGTACTCGCAGCAGTGGTCGCCGGCTCCCTCAAGCACCGCGATGGCACCCGAGTTGCGCACTCCGAAGCGCTCGCCCACCTTACCGTTGATGTACAGCTCGCCGCTTGTGGCACCGTAAAGGCCGGTGTTGCCGGCGATGATGTTGTCCTCGGCTGCGAAGTTGCTGCGTGTGGGAGGCAGAATGGCTATGCGTCCGCCGCTAAGTCCCTTGCCGAAGTAGTCGTTGGTTTCGCCTTCGAGCTTGAAGTTGACGCCTTTCACGAGGAAAGCGCCGAAGCTCTGGCCGGCAGAACCCTTGAACTTGATGTTAACCGTAGAGTCGGGCAGTCCGGCCTCACCGTACTTGTCGGCTATCAAACCGCTCAGCATTGTGCCGACGGCGCGGTCGGTATTCTTTATGGCGTAGTCGAGGTTCACCTCCTCCTGACTCTCTATCGCCTTCTGTGACGCACGTATTATCTGCTGGTCGAGCACCTCGTCGAGTTCGTGCTTCTGGCTGGTGGTATGATACAGAGTGCAGTGGCCTGTCTCCTTGTGCAGCAAGCGGCGGAAGTCGAGTGACGATGTCTTGGCGTCGCTGCTCTTCTTCGGAACGATAAGCTCCGTGTGGCCAACGATGTCGGTCAGCTTGGTGAAGCCCATGTCGGCAAGATACTCGCGCACCTCCTGAGCCAGGAATGTGAAGAAGTTGATGAGGTATTCGTAGCGACCGATGAAGTGCTTGCGCAATTCCGGGTTCTGTGTGGCCACGCCCATCGGACACGTGTTGAGATTACATTTGCGCATCATCACGCATCCCAGCACAATCAGAGCCGACGTACCGAAGCCGAACTCCTCGGCTCCAAGCATGGCCATCATTATGATGTCGCGACCTGTCTTGAGCTGTCCGTCCACCTGGAGGCGCACCTGACCGCGCAGACCGTTCTTCATGAGCGTCTGCTGCGTCTCGCTGATACCGATTTCGGGCGATATTCCGGCGAAGCGCATGCTGGAAGCGGGGCTTGCACCAGTACCGCCCTCGGCTCCGGACACCACAATCAGGTCGGCCTTGGCCTTGGCCACACCGGCAGCGATGGTTCCCACGCCGCTCTCAGCCACAAGTTTCACGCTTACGGCAGCCTTCGGGTTGATGTTCTTCAAGTCGAAGATGAGCTGTGCAAGGTCTTCTATAGAGTAGATGTCGTGGTGGGGTGGAGGCGAAATGAGCGAGATGCCCGGTATGGAGTGGCGGGTCTTGGCGATAATCTCGTTCACCTTGAAGCCCGGAAGCTGTCCGCCCTCACCCGGTTTAGCGCCCTGCGCCACCTTTATCTGTATCTCCTCGGCGTTCACGAGATATTCCGCCGTAACGCCGAAGCGTCCCGATGCAATCTGCTTGGTCTTTGAGGAGAGCGAAATGCCGTCCACGGTGGAGTGGAAGCGTGCGTTGTCCTCGCCGCCCTCGCCGGTATTGCTTCGTCCGCCCAGCTTGTTCATGGCCAGGGCTATGGCCTCGTGAGCCTCTTTCGACAATGCTCCGAAGCTCATTGCACCCACAACGAAGTGCTTCACGATGTCCTCCACCGGCTCAACCTTGTCAATTGATATCGGGTTGCGCTTATAGTCGAAGAAGTCGCGGATGAAGATGGGGCTCTCCTTCTCGTTGACAGCCTTGGTGTATTCCTTGAATTTTGCGTAGTTGCCCGTGCGTGTGGCCAGCTGAAGCGTGGCTATTGTCTCCGGGTTCCATGCGTGCTTTATGCCGTCCTTGCGGTAGTGGAACTGTCCGAGGTTGGGCAAGAAGTCGGTCTGCGTCTTCTTGGAGAACGCTTCGTCGTGCAGACGTATGGCATCGCGGGCGATTGTCTCCAGTCCTATACCGCCAATGGTCGACACTTCGGTGCCGAAGTAGCTGCGGAGCAGGCTTTCCGACAAACCGATGCTCTCGAATATCTTCGCGCCACGATAGGAACGGATGGTGGAGATACCCATCTTGGCCATAATCTTGAACAGTCCCTTCTTAACGGCCTTGATATAGTTGTTCTCAGCCGTAGCATAGTTCTCCTGTATCTTGTGCTTCTTGACGAGATCGTCGAGGATGGCAAACGTCATGTAGGGGCACAAGGCCGACGCACCATAGCCCAGGAGCAGTGCGGCGTGCATGGTCTCGCGTATTTCGCCGCTCTCCACGATGAGTGCGGTCTGCACACGCTTGCCCACAGAGATGAGGTAGTGGTGAACGGCACTCACTGCGAGCAACGAAGGTATGGCGGCATGAGTCTCGTCAACGTCGCGGTCGCTGAGTATGATGTAGTTGTATCCGTCGTCAACGCTGCGCTCGGCCTGCTTGCACAGTTCGTCCAAAGCCTCGTGCAAGCCCTCTTCGCCCTTGGCGCACTCAAACAGCATGGGCAGCTTGACGGTGTTGAAGCCCTTGTAGCGGATGTTGCAGAGGATGTCCAGCTGGGTGTTGTTCAGAATGGGATGCGGCAGACGCACCATCTTGCAGTTGGTCTCGTCGGGACTAAGTATGCCTGAGCCGACGCGGCCGATGTATTCCGTCAGAGACATCACCAGTTCCTCGCGGATGGAGTCGATGGCAGGGTTGGTCACCTGGGCAAACTGCTGGCGGAAGTAGTTGAAGAATATCTGCGGGCGGTCGCTAAGCACTGCCAGCGGCGTGTCGTTACCCATGGCTGCGGTAGGCTCCTGGCCGTTGACAGACATCGGCACGATTGTTCCGTCGACATCCTCCTCGCCATAGCCGAACATTATCTCGTGGCGTACCAAATCGGGCACACTGTTGTCCACCTTGCGTCCGCTCTTGAGCTTCTCCAGCTGTATGCGGTTGGTAGAGAGCCACTGGCGGTACGGGTGGGCGGCGGCCAACTTGGCCTTTATCTCGCCATCGTAGTATATCTTTCCCTCCTGGGTGTCTATCAGCAGTATCTTTCCGGGTTGCAGGCGTCCCTTTTCGGCAATCTCTGTGGGGTCGAAGTCCATCACGCCTACCTCGCTGGCCACAACCATCATGTCGTTTTTGGTGATGGTGTAGCGTGCAGGACGCAGACCGTTGCGGTCGAGCATGCCGCCGGCGAAGCGACCGTCGCTGAAGAGCAGTGCGGCAGGGCCGTCCCACGGCTCCATGAGGATTGAGTGGTATTCGTAGAAAGCCTTGAGGTCTTCCGATATGGGGTTCTTGTCGTTGAAGCTCTCGGGCACCATGATCGACATGGCGTGGGGCAGCGACAGACCGCTCATCACGAAGAACTCAAACACGTTGTCCAGGCTGGCAGAGTCGCTCATGCCCGGCTGCACGATGGGCGAAATCTGACGGATGTCGCCCAGAGCCTGCGAGTTGAGCACACTCTCGCGCGCCTGCATCCAGCCACGGTTGCCCCTGATGGTGTTGATCTCGCCGTTGTGGCACAGCAGGCGGAACGGCTGCGCCAGGCTCCACGTGGGGAAGGTGTTGGTAGAGAAGCGCGAGTGAACCAGAGCCAGGCCGCTCGTGAAGTAGTTGTTGGTTAGGTCGGGGAAGTACTGACGGAGCTGGAGGCTCGACAGCATACCCTTATATATAATGTTCTTGCTCGACAGGGAGCAGATGTAGAAGTCCTTGTCGGTGATGCGCTTCTCGATGCGCTTGCGGATGATGTACAGCGTGCGCTCGAATATGGACACCTTGTCATCGGTCACGCCCGTGACAAACACCTGCTTGATGGTAGGCTCCGTCTCCAAAGCGGCCACACCGAGGCAGTCCGGATTTGTCGGCACGTTGCGCAGGTGCATGAGCGAGAGACCCTCGCGCTCGATTTCCTCTATCATCACCGACAGAATCTCACCTTGTTTCTTCTCGTCCTTAGGCAGGAATACGAGTCCCGTACCGTATTTTCCCTTTTCCGGAACGGGTATTCCCTGCAGCAGGATGAACTCGTGCGGTATCTGAAGCAATATTCCAGCACCGTCACCAGTCTTGTTGTCGGCGCCTTCTGCACCACGGTGGCGCATGTTCTCCAGCACTTTCAATGCGTTATCCACCAACTCGTGGCTCTTATTGCCATGGATATTCACAACCATACCCACTCCGCACGCATCGTGTTCGTAGGCTGCGTCATACAATCCCTTGTTCATTTTTAGTTGCATTAAGTTTGTTTAAATTCCCAATCACTTACATTTTGGCTGCAAAAATACCTATTTTTCTTGCAAACTGTTGATTTTTGAAGAACTTAATGCTCCGTTTCGATACTAAGGTTTCAATATTTAACAAAACAAGGGTATATTATTTGTAACTGAAAGCAAATCAACCCAAAATACTTACAATACGGTATTGCAATAATAAAAGTATACTTGCCGCCCATTTTTACATCATGTTTACAAGAGCGTTTATAGCGAAAATCTTAGTAGGCGCTGCGTCCACGCTCCCTCAGCACAGTTGGAAGGCTTAGTAGGCGCTGCGTCCACGCTGCGCCCGAGAAATGTCTGTTGAACTTTTGCCTTGAAGGGCGCGAGACGCAGCGCCTACTAAGCCTACACATGAATCGGTTTTGGTTTTCCTCTTCAGCCATCAAATTTCATTTTCTTACAACCGCCGAACATCGTTTCCCCACTTACAACATTCCCCAACCTCTCCATTTTAGAGCAAAAAAACGTTTAACTCTGCAACCCATTGATAATCAATCGCTCCTAAAAACAGATATAATCTCACACAAAGATTGCATACATTTTCGCCAAAGATTGCATACATTTTCAATCAAAATTGATGCAATCTTTTTTAGAGAGATGTGGATATATCATACAAAGAACACACGAGAAGATGAAGATCGTCAACTCTGCGCGCAGTATTCCTCATCCATCATTTACAAAAAAGCCTCCGCAACCGGCGCACAAAGCTGCACTGTTGCGGAGGCTTTCTGTTTCCGTCAAGACGGAGAAATCAATATTCTATCTTCAACTGATACTTGTTTTCGCCGTTGGTTTTGGTGGTCTTCTCATTCTTTATCTCATACTTGTAGCCTCCATATTCAGGATGGTCCTCATGTATAGGTTCGTTGCCCACTACCACGTCGTACTCCCTGACGGTGCACTCGAACGGCTCGCTCCATGCAAAACTTTCAGGACGCTTGCCGGCTCCCAGCGTATATTGTCCGAGGTGTTTCCATACGGGATAGCCATAATATGTGTGCGACTCATGCACAGTCACGTTCGGTTTGAGATAGGGTGTTATAGACTGGGAGGCTTCCGTCTCGTCACTGAATATCATTTCGGGCAGACACGGTATGCGCTTGCCCAAGAGACCGGCCATATAGAGGAAGTCGTAGTCATCATCCATTCCGGACACGATGGGCAACAAGTCGATGCTCGTGTTGTTGGCGTAGCGGTGCGCATACATGGAGTCTCGGCTTACCACCGTTGTGTCGCCCCTGCGGTGGCCGTATTCCTGGTATATTAACGTTGCAAGCAGACCGTCTGAGTCATATTTCAACGTCTCGGTCGTACCACCATATTGTGTATTGTCGGTAATGAGGGTGAGTCTCTGGTTGTCGTCGTAGGTGAAATAGATAGAGCTTTCGCCGTCTGTAAGCTCGGTCGCATAGCCATAACTGTTCAGCTTGGCGGTGAGGTTGTCGGGTGTACCTTCCTTCTCGGTGCGCTTTATGGCCACCTCTCCACTCACGGAGTAGTCGAATGTGGCAGTGAAAGAGCGTCCGCTGTTTGTGTCGTCTGTGGTGTACGTTATGCGTGCGAGCCTCTGCTTCGAGTCTTTGTCTGCCGTGTAGTAGGCAAACTCCCACGTAGCGGTCGCCGGCGTACCATTGTCGTTGAGTTGCTCGGTGCGCGTAATCTTCTTGATTTGGTTCAGCGCTTCGGTTGCGCTACCGCCGCTGTTACCTCCATCTCCGTTGTTTCCGCCACCGCCGTTGCTACCGCTACCAGCGTCATCACTGCCACAACCGGCCATCAGTACGGCTGCGAAGAGCATAGGAATCAGTTTACGTGTCATGCTTTCTCTGTTCTTTTGTAAGGTTAATAAATGTATGTCTTTTGCAAAGATAGAGAATAAAGTCAAAATTAATCCACAAACAAGACAAAAAAAATATGTACAACCAGGCATTATCAGCCAATATTCGCTCACAGGCGATATACCTTGAAACATTCGCAAAATCTGCCAAAGCTAATTTATAGAACCCGGCATAAAACAAAAGGCAAGTCCCCGAACAGAAACCGATTTCCATTCGGGGACTTGCCCTTTATTGCGTTGTATTCGGAGTTGTAAGTGGCAAAGTTTAGAGTTCCGACACCACCGATGCAGACTAAAATCCCAGCATCGGCGCACACAGATTCTTCACTCTTCGTTGGCTTTGGCTTTCCTTTCAGCCGCCGAGCGTTGGTTCTTCACTCCTCACTCCACGTTACAGTTTCTGCTGCACCTCAATCTCGGTGAAGGTCTCGATGATGTCGCCTTGCTGTATGTCGTTGAAGTTAACGAGGCTGATACCGCACTCAAGACCCGTGGCAACCTCTTTGACATCGTCCTTGTAACGCTTCAGGGCGTTGATGTCGCCAGTGTGTACCACGATGCCGTCGCGCACAAGGCGAGCCTTGTCGGAGCGGTGAACCTTGCCCTCGGTGACCAAAGCACCGGCAACGGTGCCGACCTTCGATATCTTGTAGACCTCGCGCACTTCGACCTGACCTGTGACAACTTCCTTCTTGATTTTATCGAGCATGCCCTCCATGGCCGAACGGATGTCGTCGATGGCATCGTAGATGATGGAGTAGGTGTTGATTTCCACGCCCTCCTGCTCGGCCAACTTGCGAGCAGCCGACGAGGGACGCACCTGGAAACCCACGATGATGGCGTCGGAAGCGTCGGCAAGCGTAACGTCGCCTTCCGAAATCTGGCCAACGGCCTTGTGTATCACGTTCACCTTTATCTTCTCTGTCGACAGTTTGATGAACGAATCGCTCAAAGCCTCGATACTTCCGTCGGTGTCGCCCTTGACGATAAGGTTCAGCTCCTTGAACGAGCCGAGGGCTATGCGGTGGCTGATGTCGGCCAGAGTGAGTCGGGTCTGCGTGCGCAAGCCTTGTTCGCGCTGCAACTGCTCGCGCTTGTTTGCTATATCGCGTGCCTCCTGCTCGCTGTCCATCACGTGGAAAGAGTCGCCAGCAGTAGGCGCACCGTTCAGTCCGAGGATGATGGCCGGCTCTGCGGGACCCGCCTTCTCCATGCGCTGGTTGCGCTCGTTGAACATGGCCTTGATGCGACCGTGGTTGGTTCCGGCTATCACAACGTCGCCCACCTTGAGCGTACCATTGGACACAAGCACCGTAGACACGTAGCCGCGACCCTTGTCGAGCGACGACTCGATGATGGAACCGGTACCCTTGCGGTTAGGATTGGCCTTCAGTTCGAGCATTTCTGCCTCAAGAAGCACCTTCTCAAGCAGTGCGTCAACACCCAAACCCTTCTTTGCCGAGATTTCCTGGCACTGGTATTTACCGCCCCAGTCCTCAACAAGCAAGTTCATGTTGGCCAAGTCTTCGCGTATCTTGTCGGGGTTTGCGCCCGGCTTGTCTATCTTGTTTATGGCGAAAACCATCGGCACGTTGGCAGCCTGTGCGTGGGCAATGGCCTCACGTGTGGTGGGCATCACGCTGTCGTCGGCGGCGATGATGATGATGGCGATGTCCGTAACCTGCGCTCCACGGGCACGCATGGCGGTGAAGGCCTCGTGTCCAGGGGTGTCGAGGAACGTTATGTGGCGGCCATCGGCAAGCGTCACGTTGTATGCGCCGATGTGCTGCGTGATACCTCCGGCCTCTCCGGCAATCACGTTCGACTTGCGTATGTAGTCGAGCAGCGATGTCTTACCGTGGTCAACATGGCCCATGACGGTGACAATCGGGGCGCGCGGCACGAGATCGTTTTCGTCGTCCTCCTCCTCGCTGACAGCCTCGCTAACCTCGGCACTGACATATTCGGTCTTGAAGCCGAACTCTTCGGCCACGAGATTGATTGTTTCAGCATCGAGACGCTGGTTGATGGACACCATTATGCCCACGCTCATGCACGTACCGATAACCTTATTGACAGGCACGTTCATCATCGTGGCAAGCTCACTCACGGTAACGAACTCCGTCAACTTCAGCGTCTTGCTCTCTGCCAGCTCCTCGCGGCGCTCCTCATTGAGCCTCTCCTGCACGGCATCACGCTTCTCGCGACGGTATTTCGCACCCTTCTTGTTCTGTCCCTTGCTGGTCAGACGTGCCAAAGTCTCCTTTACCTGGCGTGCAACATCCTCGTCGCTCACCTCAGCGGGCTTCGGCAGGTTGCGGTTCTTGCGGTTGTGCTTGCCGCCTCCACCCTGCTGGCGGTTGTCGCCAAAGCGGTTTCCGCCGCCCTGATGCGCTCCGGGTCCGCCCGCAGAAGGCTGGTTGCCACCCTTGCCCTTATTGCTTTTCTTGGCATTAGAGCCGGCCACCTGCTTGGCAGCAGCCTCAATGTCCACACGCTCGTTGCCGATACGTGCGCGCTTCTTGCGTTCGCCAGCATGCTGAGCACCGTTCTTTTCCTCACGCTCCTTGCGCCTTTCCTCCTTGGATTTCTTCTTCGGACGTGTGCTTTGGTTCAGTGCGTCGAGGTCTATCTTGCCAAGCACGTTGACCTTGGGAGCAAGTTTAGCTTCACTCCTGAGTGTGAACAGCTTGGGTTCTTCCTTCTTTTCCGAAGGCTGGGCCTGCTGCGGTTCGGCCACAACTTCGGGTTTCACTTCCAGTTTTTCTTCGGAAGCTGGAGCCGCAACAGGCTTCTTGGGTTCCGTCGCAACCGGTTTTTCCGGAGTCACAGGCTTCGGTTCTGGCTTCGGAGCCGGCTCTTCCTGCTTCTTCGGTTCCTGCTTTGCCACGGGTTTAGGTTCAGGTTTCACCTCTGGCTTAGGCTCCGGTTTGGGTTCAGGCGCAGCAACCTTTTCCGCAGGTTTAGCTCCCACGGAGTCCAAATCAATCTTTCCAACGGGCTTGAACTGCTGCCTTTTCTCCAAAAGTTCCTCACCTTTGGTCACCTTCTTCTCTTCTTTCTTTTCCTTGGCTTTCTTGGCGAAAATCTTTTCCGCCTCGTTTTTCACGTCCTTGTCGCCCTTAAACTCTTTGACAAGAGCCTGATACTGCTCGTCGGAAATCTTGGTGGTCAGGTTGGCGTTGTCCTTTATCTCTCCCAAGCCTTTCTTGTTCTTAAGGAAATCAACCGCAGTTTGAAGTCCTATGTTCAGTTCTGTTAATGCTTTATTTAATCTTATGCCCATAAATTCTTATCCATTCGTAATGCACAATGCATATAATTGCCGTTTGCCTTATATTGTTCTTCTGCTCTCAATTCCGCCAACTCATAATATATGCATTATGAATTACGTTTCACTCCTTACCCTTCAAATTCGGCCTTGAGTACCTTTAGCAGGTTGTCAACGGTCTCTTCCTCCAAGTCAGCCTTTTCGATAAGCATCTCACGCGGTGCGTTGAGCACTGCCTTTGCCGTGTCGAGACCGATGGCCTTGATGGCGTCAATCACCCAAGTATCGATTTCGTCAGCAAATTCGTCGAGGTAGATGTCTTCGTCTGCCTCACTCTCGTTCACCACACGGAACACGTCGATGGTATACTCGGTGAGCATTGAAGCCAGTTTGATGTTCATACCGCCGCGTCCGATGGCCAGCGACACCTCTTCGGGTTGCAGATACACCTCGGCCTTGCGGTTTTCCTCGTCTATGGTTATGCTTGTCACCTTGGCGGGACTAAGCGCACGCTGGATGAACAGCTGGATGTTGCTGGTGTAGTTTATGACATCGATGTTCTCGTTGCCCAGTTCGCGCACGATACCGTGCACACGGCTTCCTTTCACACCAACGCAAGCTCCAACGGGGTCAATACGGTCGTCGTAGCTCTCCACTGCAATCTTGGCGCGTTCGCCCGGCATACGAGCCACGCGGCGTATGGTTATCAGTCCGTCGTTAATCTCCGGCACCTCTGCCTCAAGCAGTCTTTCGAGGAACATCGGACTGGTACGGCTCAGTATGATGCGCGGATTGTTGTTCTCGTTGTCCACGCGAGCCACCACAGCTCTCACTGTCTCGCCCTTGTGATACACGTCCGAAGGAATCTGTTCAGACTTCGGCAGATGCAGCTCGTTGCCCTCGTCATCGATGAGCAGCACTTCGCGCTTCCACATCTGGTAAACCTCTGCGCTCATTATCTGTCCGACCTTGTCCTTATACTTATTATATAGCGAGTCGTGCTCCAGTTCCAGAATCTTCGATGCCAAAGTCTGACGGAGGTTGAGTATGGCTCTGCGGCCGAACTTGCTGAAGTTCACCTCTTCGCTCACCTCTTCACCCACTTCGTAGTCGGGTTCTATTTTCTGTGCATCGGCCAGGGAGATTTGCTTGTTCTCGTCTTCCACGGCACCGTTGTCCACAACCACGCGGTTGCGGTGTATCTCGAAGTCACCTTTGTCGGGGTTCACGATAACGTCGAAGTTCTCGTCGCTGCCGAAAAGTTTGGCTATCACGTTGCGGAAACTCTCCTCCAGCACGCTCACCAGCGTGGTGCGGTCGATGTTTTTTGTCTCTTTGAACTCCTGGAAGGTCTCTATCATGCTGGGACCCTTCTCTTCTTTCTTTGCCATAGTTCCTTACTTAAAACTTAAAAGGTATTTGGTATATTTCACTGTGTCCATATTGTAGGTGTGGTCAACGTCGGCCATTACGGGACGTTTCTTGCCCTCCACTTTCTGCTTTTCCTTGACTGTCAGCACGAAGTCGTCGCCATCCACGGCTTTCAGCACGCCCTGTACTTTCTTTCCGTCAGCGGTGAGCACCTCAACTTCCTTGCCCACATGGTTGACATACTGCTGTCTGACCTTGAACGGCTGGCCTATGCCTGCCGAACCAACTTCCAGTTCGTACTCGCCCAACTCATCGCCGAGGCGTTCCTGCAGCATACGGCTCAGTTCGGCACAGTCTTCTATCCACACTCCGTCGGCATGGTCTATCTCAATCACGATGCGGCCGTCCGGGGTGAACATGATGTCAACCAGAAAATAGTCATTGCTTTGCAGCCATTCGTCAACAATCGTCTTGACAATGTTCTTGTCTATCATACGTCCTAATGAATTTATAAAAAGAAAATGAGGGACTTTCGAGAAGCCCCTCATTCCACTGAACGCTGCAAAAGTACGAATAAATAACGCAACTCGCAAGTTTTCAGCCACTAAAATGCCTTTTCCACGGTCTTTTCACGGTTTTTTGAAGTTTGTTTCCCATCGCAACGGAAGCACTTGTTCCTTGTTGCAACAGATTCATAACGTTTTTATGGACAAGTATTTTGCCATTCAGTGTGCAAAAACTTTTATTCTTTCACCGTCACTTAAGGGCGGTTCTATGAATTAATGAAAGCCACACAGGCAAACGCGCGCCAAGTGCTTATCCGCATTTACCTACAGCCTCTCTATCTCGCTTTGGGACAAACCGGTCATTTCCGCAATGGTGTCTATACCCATACCGGCAAGAAGCATTTTCTTGGCAATTCTTTTTGCACTTTCCACCCGGCCTTCTTCCTGCCCCTCTTTGCGTCCCTGCTCCCGTCCTTGCTCCAATGCCGTGTCGAGTGAGTTCTTGATGTCGCGGTAAGCC
>CAVGKZ010000059.1:0-22932 GCA_963630025.1 bacterium
ACGGCAAACGATTGGTAAAGGTTGGAGTGAACTACGACAGCGACCAAAGAACCATCGGCGAATGGATAATACGGGAAGAATGACCGCATGAGGCTTTGCCGTTAATAGTAGTTAATCTGTTGTGCGGCCGTATTTTTTTTAGTTACTTTGCAGCAAATTTGGTGTGTTATATCCAAAAGAGAAATGGCAAAGAACAGGAAGAAGACCCACAGGCATCATGCCTTGCAGGTCGTGACCTTATGTATAAGCACCACAATGGTGCTCGTTTTGCTGGGTTTGGTCGTGTTTTCCGTGTTTGCGGCAAACAATCTGTCTTCTTATGTAAAGGAGAACCTCACAGTGACCGTATTGCTTGACGACGGAATGAGCGCAAACGACGCCCGTCGTCTGTGCAAAGAGCTGTATCACAGACCGTACACACGCAGCATAGACTATATAGGCAAGGAACAGGCAAAGCGCGAGCAATGCGACGCAATGGGGTCTGACCCAACCGAATTTCTGGGTTTCAATCCCTTTTCGGCATCGCTCGAAATACGTCTGAAGGCGGACTATGCCAACCGCGAATCACTCGGTTGGATTTCAAGAGAGATTGAGAAACGTCCCGGAGTGACCAGCGTGACCTATCAGGAAGACCTAATGGACAAGGTGAACGCCAACCTCAGAAAACTCAGCTTCGTGCTGCTCGTGCTCGCCGTACTGCTCACTTGCGTGTCTTTTTCACTGATAAGCAACTCCGTAAGGCTTAGCGTTTATTCACGCCGGTTCCTCATTCATACAATGAAACTGGTGGGAGCGTCGTGGGGATTCATACGCCGCCCGTTCCTGAAACGTGCCGTCGGCATCGGTCTCGTGGCCGCTCTGCTGGCCTGTGGCATACTGGGAGGAGCTTTTTATGCCCTGTGCAGTTACGAACCGGGCATGCTCTCGATAGTCACATGGCACGACTTGGCGGCTACGGCTGCCGCAGTGTTCCTGTTCGGAATAGTGATAACGGCACTATGCTCGTTCTTTTCGGTCAACAAGTTCCTGCGCATGACTGCCGGTGAACTGTACAACATCTAAGTGTAAACATATAAAGAACATATATAATATGGACAAGAGAAATTTGGCTTTCGGCCGCATGAACTTCATATTGCTTGCCGTGAGCATGGCAATAGTGGTCATTGGTTTCATCCTGATGAGCGGCCCCGGTTCAACGGAAACGACCTTTGTTCCGGACATCTTCAGCGCAAGACGCATAAAGGTGGCCCCGGTAGTGTGCCTGTTCGGTTTTGTTTCGATGATTTTTGCAGTGATGTATCGCGGAAAGGACAACGAGACAACAACGGAAACCAGCAAGGCTGCCGCAGAGAATGACAACGAGAAAACCATACCAAACATATAATCAAGCGCAATGAACTGGTTTGAAGCATTGGTGTTGGGTCTCTTGCAGGGCCTGACAGAATACCTGCCCGTGAGCAGTAGCGGCCACCTTGCTATCGGTTCCTACCTGTTTGGAGTGGACGGAGCAGACAACTTGGCATTTACCATTGTGGTACATGTGGCCACGGTGTTGAGCACTCTCGTTGTGCTTTGGAAAGAGATAGACTGGATTTTCCGGGGATTGTTCAAGTGCAAACTGAACGCAGAGACTCGCTATGCACTCAACATCGTAGTGTCAATGATACCCGTGGGCATCGTGGGAGTGTTCTTTAAGGACAAGGTGGAGGCCATCTTCGGCTCCGGACTGCTCATTGTGGGCTGTATGCTTGTGCTTACTGCGGTGCTGCTCACATTCTCTTATTACGCCAAGCCGCGTCAAAAGGAACACATCAGCGTGCGCGACGCGTTCATAATAGGTCTGTCGCAGGCTTGCGCAGTGCTACCCGGACTTTCCAGGTCGGGCACTACCATCGCCACGGGACTGCTCTTGGGCAACAAAAAGGCCAACATGGCACAGTTTTCTTTCCTCATGGTGATACCACCTATACTGGGTGAGGCACTTCTGGATACGCTTAAGGCCGTGAAAGGCGAGGACGTGTTCGGCGGAATAGACACTCTGCCACTCGTGGTTGGCTTCATCGCCGCCTTCATCTCGGGCTGTGCTGCTTGCAAGTGGATGATAAACATCGTAAAAAAAGGCAAACTGATATATTTCGCCATATACTGCGCCATAGCCGGAGCGGCCACTGTGGCATTCTCTCTTCTGCAATAATCAGATGGATTTCGTCCAAGGGGAATACATATACCTCAACAAACCATACCGTATGTCGAGCTTTGGAGCCTTGGCAAGGGTGCGGTATCTCATATCGCAGCGGCTGGGCGTGAAGCGAATCAAGACGGGACACGCCGGGACTCTCGACCCCTTGGCTACCGGAGTACTGATACTTTGCACGGGGAAAAAGACCAAAGAGATAGAGCAACTGCAATACCAAAGCAAGGAATATACGGCAACACTGCAACTTGGAGCCACCACTCCGAGCTTTGACATGGAGCACACCGTTGACGCAACTTACCCTACGGCACACATCAACCGGGAGCTTATTGAGCAAATACTACCGCGCTTCATTGGAGATATTCAGCAAGTGCCGCCAGCCTACTCGGCCTGCAAGGTTGACGGAGCAAGGGCATACAAGCTGAAACGCAAGGGAAAAGAGGTGGAACTGAAGCCAAAGGCACTGCATATAGACTGCATAGAGCTGACGCATTTCGACCCGACAAGGATGCAAATGGGCATCCGCGTAGAGTGTGGCAAGGGCACTTACATCCGCGCCTTGGCTCGCGACATCGGCCAAGCCCTGGGTAGCGGAGCGTTTCTCACCGAACTGTGCCGAACAAGAGTGGGAAACGTGAATATAAACGACTGCATTACGCTTGACGAATTTCCCGGATGGCTTGAGAAACAGGCCGTCACGGAACAATGTTAAACGGAGAAACATACAAAAGACATGAAACTATCGCAATTCAAATTCAACCTTCCCGAGAGTCTCGTTGCGCTTGAACCACCGTTCCGCGCCTTTCCGAACGAGGACGGTAGTGTAGATAAGGTATACAGAAGGGACGAATGTCGTCTCATGGTGGTGCATCGCAAGAGCAAAACCATCGAAATGTTCAAGAAAGACGCCAAAGGCAAGGAGGTCAAAGACGCTGACGGCAAGTCGGAGTATCTCGGTTTCAGGGACATTGTGAACTATTTCGATGAGGGAGATGCCTTTGTTTTCAACGACACCAAGGTGTTTCCGGCACGTCTCTACGGCACTAAGGAGAAGACAGACGCCCAAATAGAAGTGTTTCTGCTGCGCGAACTGAACGACGAGCTGCGACTTTGGGACGTACTTGTGGAACCTGCGAGGAAGATTCGTATCGGGAACAAGCTCTTTTTCGACCAGGAGGGGCCGATGGTTGCCGAAGTTATAGACAACACAACGAGCCGTGGACGCACGCTGCGCTTCCTTTATGACTGTCCACACGATGAGTTCAAGCGCGAATTGTTTGCGCTTGGCGAAGCTCCGCTGCCGCGTTACATCATAGCACACCGCCGCGCGACCAAGGACGATGCGGAGAATTTCCAGACTATATTCGCCAAAAACGAGGGCGCAGTGACCGCTCCATCGACAGGACTGCACTTCAGCCGGGAACTGATGAAGCTGCTTGAGATACGCGGAATAGCCTTTGCCTATGTGACAGTGCACTGCGGACTGGGAAATTTCGAGACGATTGAGGTGGAAGACCTCACCAAACACAAGATGAATTCGGAGCAGATGGAAATCACAGCCGAGGCATGCAAGACGGTAAACGCTGCCAAGACAGCCGGCCACAAGGTCTGCGCCGTGGGCGTAAGCTCCGTCAGAGCCACCGAAACAGCCGTAGGTACCGACGGTTTGCTGAAGGAATACGAGGGATGGACCAACAAGTTCATATTCCCTCCATACGACTTCGGAATGGCAGACTGCATGGTTGCCAACTTCTACCACCCCGAATCGGTCATGCTGATGACCACCGCAGCCTTTGGAGGCTACGACTTGATAATGGAAGCCTATAACCTTGCGGTTGAAAACGAGTACAAGTTCGGGTGTTATGGCGATGCACTCCTGATAATGAACGACTGATTTGCGGCAAAACAACCGTGCATACAGTATATCTCGGACTCGGATCCAATCTCGGCAACCGTAAGGAAAACATAGACGAGGCGGTAAGGAAAATAAGCGGAAAGGTGGGCGTTGTGGAACGCAGGTCGTCCAGTATCGAGACCGAACCGTGGGGGTTCGACTCGCCCAACCGCTTTGTCAACGCCGCAGTAAAGTGCCTTACCGAACTGTCACCACGCGAAGTGCTGGAAGCGACACAGGCCATTGAGCACGAAATGGGACGCACTGAAAAATCAGCAGACGGCTGCTATCATGACCGAATCATCGACATTGACATTCTTATCTATGACGATATTACCGTCGATGAAGCAGACTTGAAGATACCGCATCCACTGATTGCCGAGCGCGAGTTTGTTCTTAAGCCGCTAAAAGAGATAATGTAGCGGCAGACGAACTGCCGGAAACGGAACAGAAAACGTTTGAAACAAAGTAAAAAGCAACCAAGAACGTGGCTGAAAGGTGTCGCAAAACCACAACGTAAGCCACTCGTTCATAGGAGGCAGAAGGTCGTTTTCTGACGGCAAAACGCCGTCAACCTACAACACAATCCACAGGAAAATACAAAAATCACAAACAATGGATACAGCAGAATTGTTCAAATGGGTATTGGAGAACCTCAACTATTGGGTGGTAACGATATTCATGGCCATCGAAAGTTCGTTCATTCCTTTCCCCTCGGAGGTCGTTGTGCCGCCCGCAGCATGGAAGTCTATGGCCGACGACAGCATGAATATCGTGCTCGTAGTGGTATTTGCCACTGTGGGAGCCGACATCGGAGCACTCGTGAACTACTATCTTGCGCGCTGGCTTGGCCGCCCTATCGTGTATAAATTCGCCGACAGCCGCATCGGCCACATGTGTCTTATTGACCGTGAAAAGGTGGAACACGCCGAAGAATACTTCCGTACGCACGGTGCAGCGTCCACGTTTTTCGGTCGTTTGATACCTGCAGTGCGCCAATTGATAAGCATTCCTGCAGGCTTAGCCGGTATGCGGATAGACCACTTCCTGCTCTACACGACTCTCGGAGCGGCAGTATGGAATTCTATACTTGCGCTTCTTGGCTATCTGATATACCGCTTCACAGACCTGAAGACCACCAACGACGTTTACATCTTGGCCACAAAATATAGCCATGAGATTGGTTATGTGCTGCTGGCATTGGCCGCTGTTGTGGTGGCGATACTCGTTTTCAAGGGATTGAAGAAGAAGTAATCAGGCACAATCACCGCCCTTTGGCTACAAGCTAAGGGCTGATACGAAAAATCCGCAGACCGTTTGGCCTGCGGATTTTTTGTTTTTTTCCAAGAACTTGTGCCTGCCTTGATTATCGACGCAGACCCAATGCCTTGATAAGAGCACGGTAGCGCTCTACGTCTCTGTCGTAGAGATAGTCAAGCAAAGCGCGACGCTTTCCTACCAACTTGGTCAATGCTCTTTCCGTGGTATAATCTTTACGGTTCTTTTTCAAGTGCTCCGTCAAGTGGGAAATACGGTATGAGAACAATGCCACCTGGCTTTCTACTGAACCAGTGTCAGAGTTGGACTTTCCGTATTGTCCAAAGATCTCTTGTTTCTTAGATGGATCTAAATACATAGATGTTTGTTGAAAATGATTAATTGTTTAAAATAGCGGGTGCAAAGTTACACATTTTGTGCTGTTTACGCTCCCTCCACCATATTAAATGTGTTGAGTGTTAACCAAAATTTAACGTTTCAACCACCCCATCAGTCACTTTGCGGCGGGAAAGTTCGAATAGTAACGGGCAAAAATGAGCCACTTCGCTGTTTATTAGTACCTTTGTGGGATATAAGTGACGGGCAAGAAACAACTTGGTACGATTGGAATCATGCCAACTTATGTTTTTCACAGTCACTAAAGACGAGTTTGATAAACAAAACAACAAGACCATGAAGATAGGAATTGTGATAGCGATGGACAAGGAGTTCCAGCGCATAAAGCAGTTGCTCAGCAACGCAGAAGAGACGGAAGCGGGCGGCAAGACTTTTGTCACCGGTAATATTGGCAACAACGAGTTAGTGCTTTCGCAGTGTGGAATAGGCAAGGTGAACGCAGCGATGGGGGCGGTTGAGCTTATTGACCGTTTTGCTCCTGATGCCGTAGTGTCCACCGGAGTTGCCGGAGGCGCGTCAGTAGAACTCGAAACGCAGGAGGTTGTGGTGTCTACCGAGACGTGCTATCACGACGCATACTGCGGTTCGGAACAGCAGTTCGGCCAGATCATGGGACTTCCGGCACGTTTCACATCCGACGCCCGTCTGCTCGCCAAGGCAAAGACGCTGAACTGCTGCACAAAAATCTCACCGGGGCTTATCGTAACCGGCGACTGGTTTGTGGACAGTCGTGAGAAAATGCGCTCCATACTCGACAATTTCCCCGACGCAATGGCGGTTGATATGGAGTCGGCGGCCATCGCCCACGTGTGCCATCTGCGCGGAGTGCCCTTCATCAGCTTCCGCATAATAAGCGACATACCGCTCAAAGACACCAAGGCGGCGCAGTATTTCGACTTCTGGGACCGCATTGCCGACGGTTCGTTCGGCGTCACAAAAGCCTTCCTTGAGAGTCTGTAGCCACGCCCATACGGTATATCTACAAACGACAAACAAAACGATAAGACATGGAAAAGATACCAAGTTTCACAATCAACCACGAGAAACTGCTGCGCGGAATATACGTGTCGCGCAAGGACAACGTGGGTGGCGACACCGTAACCACCTTTGACATACGCATGAAAGAACCCAACCGTGAGCCTGCACTCCACCCCGGAGCGCTCCATACCATTGAGCATCTGGCGGCAACCTACCTGCGCAACGATGCTGAATGGAAAGACCGTATAGTCTATTGGGGTCCTATGGGATGCCTGACGGGCAACTATCTGCTGCTGCGCGGCGACTTTGAGAGCCGCGACATAGTGGACTTGATGCGCCGAACGTTTGCTTTTGTGGCCGACTTCGATGGAGTTGTACCCGGAACGGCACCGCACGACTGCGGCAACTACTTGCTTCACGACCTGCCAATGGCGCGCTTTGAGGCACGGAAATACCTGAACGAGGTGCTCAATTGCATCACCGAGGACAATCTGAATTACCCACAGTAAGCGGCGATACAGAAAGCGCAATAAGACGGGAAACGGCTTGCACTGCATGAAATCATGTCGGTGCAAGCCGTTTCCCGTTTTATTGCGCTTTGCGAAATCTTCGCTTTGCCTTTATCTTAGCTTAGTTCTTGGCGTTCTTCTTGCGCTCGTTGTGATCAAGGATAATCTTGCGCATGCGCATGCTCTTGGGCGTAACCTCGACCATCTCGTCTTCCTTGATGTATTCGAGAGCCTCTTCGAGCGACAGCACTGTGCGGGGCACGATGCGCGCCTTGTCGTCAGAACCGCTGGCACGGGTGTTGGTAAGCTGCTTAGCCTTGGTCACGTTGACCACGAGGTCGTTGTCGTGCACGTGCTCGCCTACCACTTCGCCACCGTATACCTCGTCGCCCGGATCAATGAAGAACTTGCCGCGATCCTGCAGCTTGTCTATCGAGTAGGCAAAAGCCGTACCGTTTTCCATAGCAATCATCGAACCGTTGATGCGGCGGGCTATGTCGCCCTTGTATGGCTGATACTCCTTGAAGCGGTGAGCCATGATGGCTTCGCCCTGGCTTGCGGTCAGCACGTTGGTGCGCAGACCGATTATGCCGCGTGAGGGTATCTCGAACTCTATGTCAACACGCTCGCCAAGGTTGACCATAGAGGTCATGTCGCCCTTGCGACGCGTCACCATGTCAATCATCTTTGAGGCAAACTCCTCAGGCACATTGATGGTCAGTTCCTCGATAGGCTCGCACTTCACTCCGTCAATCTCCTTGAAGATTACCTGCGGCTGACCCACCTGAAGCTCGTAGCCCTCGCGGCGCATGGTCTCGATGAGCACAGAGAGGTGGAGCACACCACGTCCGCTTACAATCCACTTGTCGGTGTTGTCCTCAAACTGCCTTACGCGCAGAGCGAGGTTCTTCTCCAGCTCCTTCTGCAGGCGGTCGTTGATGTGGCGGCTGGTGACGAACTTGCCCTCCTTGCCGAAGAACGGCGAGTCGTTGATGGTGAAGAGCATGCTCATGGTAGGCTCGTCGATGGCTATCGGGGGCAGCGGTTCCGGATTTTCAAAGTCGCAGATGGTGTCGCCAATCTCGAAGTTCTCCAGTCCGATCACGGCGCAGATGTCACCGCTCTTCACCTCTGGAGTCTTCTTGTGTCCCATTCCCTCAAAGGTGTGCAGTTCCTTGATTTTGGTTTTCTCCAGCGATCCGTCGCGGTGGGCTATGGTCACGTTCATACCGTCGGTCAGAGTGCCACGGTGCACGCGACCCACGGCTATACGGCCAGTGTAGCTTGAGTAGTCGAGCGACGTGATGAGCATCTGCGGAGTACCCTCAATCATCTTCGGAGCGGGTATCACTTCGATGATTTTGTCGAGCAGATATGTGATGTCGGTTGTGGGCTTCTTGTAGTCTTCGCTCATCCATCCGTTCTTGGCCGAACCGTACACCACGGGGAAGTCCAGCTGGTCTTCGGTGGCGTTGAGCGAGAACATCAGGTCGAACACCATCTCGTACACCTCTTCGGGGCGGCAGTTGGGTTTGTCCACCTTGTTCACCACCACGATAGGCTTCAGACCTATCTGCAGGGCTTTCTGCAACACGAAGCGAGTCTGTGGCATCGGGCCTTCGAAAGCGTCGACCAGAAGCAGGCAGCCGTCGGCCATGTTGAGCACGCGCTCCACCTCTCCGCCGAAGTCGGAGTGACCCGGAGTGTCGATAATGTTTATCTTTACGCCCTTCCAGTCGATGGATACGTTCTTTGAAAGTATGGTTATGCCTCGTTCACGCTCCAGGTCGTTGTTGTCCAGCACTTGGTTGCTTAGGTCCTGACCCTCCCTGAAGAGGTTTCCGGCCAGCATCATCTTGTCCACGAGCGTTGTCTTTCCATGGTCAACGTGGGCGATGATGGCGATGTTTCTGATGTCTTGCATTTCTTTTTACCTTAAAAAATCAGCTTAAAAATCGGGTGCAAAGGTACAAAGATTAATCCATATAAGTGACGGTGACGGTCGATTTTCCCACGCCTCAAAACCCCTTTTGCAACCTGTTGACGCTCAATGTGTTCAGAAAGTGGCCGAGTTACGCCTCAAAAGTGGGCGGTTTACGGGTCGTAAATGGCCGAGTTACGGTGCGTAAGTGGCCGAGTTACGACGCACAACCGTCAGGCTTTTTGTTTTTGCAAGGCTTTGCCGTTAGGACAAAACTTAGTAACTTAGCGGCAAAAACCATACTACTGACTATGAAAAACAATGCAAAGCAGGGCGACGGAGTATTGCGCCGAGGCGGCGTGAGTCTGCTCGTGCCGTTTCTGATGATTACCGCTTGCTTCGCCCTGTGGGGCTTTGCCAACGACGTGACAAGCCCCATGGTGAAGGCGTTCTCCAAGATTTTCCGCATGAGCGTGACCGAAGGCGCACTGGTTCAGGTGGCTTTCTACCTCGGATATTTCGTCATGGCGTTTCCCGCGTCGATGTTCATACAGCGCTACTCGTTCAAGGCCGGAGTGATGGCCGGACTTTCGCTCTATGCCATCGGCGCTCTGATGTTCTTCCCGGCCAAGGCCACGGGTGTCTACCTGCCTTTTCTCCTGGCCTATTTCATCATGACGTGCGGTCTGTCGTTTCTCGAAACGAGTTGCAATCCGTACATCTATTGCATGGGAAGCGAGGAGACGGCCACGCGGCGGCTCAATCTGGCTCAGGCGTTCAACCCCATCGGTGCACTGTCGGGCATGTATGTGGCCATGAACTGCGTGCAGGCGAGGATGAATCCGATGGACTCTCTGTCGCGCAGCGAACTCTCCGACGCCGAGTTTGAGGCCATCAAGGACTACGACCTGGGCATACTCATCCAGCCATACCTCTTCATAGGCATCGTGGTGCTGGTGCTTCTCGTGGCCATCGCGCTGAAACGCATGCCCATGGACGGCGACTCCCACACGGGAAAGGGCTTCGGGCGCACGCTGAGCGAACTGCTCCACACGAAAAACTACCGTGAGGGTGTCATTGCGCAGTTCTTCTACATAGGTGCGCAGGTGATGTGCTGGACCTTCATCATACAGTATGGAACCCGCATACTCATGGGCGAAGGCATGGGCGAGCGCGAAGCGGAGATACTCTCACAGAAGTTCAACATAGCAGCACTGGTGCTTTTCACGTGCAGCAGGTTTGTCTGCACATGGTTTCTGCGCTACATACAGCCAGGCAAGCTGCTCGCCATACTCGCCGTGCTTGGCGGTGCCGCCGTGTGCGGCGTCATCCTGTTCACCGACCGCACCGGCCTCTATTGTCTTGTGGCCGTCAGCGGCTGCATGTCGCTCATGTTTCCCACCATCTACGGCATAGCCCTGCGCGGCTTGGGCGACAATGTGAAGGTGGGCGGTGCCGGACTCATCATGTCCATACTGGGCGGTTCGGTGTTTCCGCCGCTCCAGGCGGCCATGATCGACGGCAACTTCTCGCTCTTCGGACTGCCCGCCACCAACTCCTCGTTTGTGCTCTCGCTGGTGTGCTTCGTCGTGGTTGCCGCCTACGGACACCGCGCCTACGTGCGCCACAACATCACCCACGACTACAACAATTAGCCCTCGCCTGACGGCAAACACAGTGACATCGCGGTAAGATTGCTTGCAATTTCGCCCAAGATTGCGCGCATTTTTCCTACCTTTGCACACACATTGCGACGGAAACAAGAAACGCGCTGATGCGCAAGTAAAACTAACACATATACTAAAGACAAAAATTATGGTAAACAGATTCATTCTCAACGAGGTGTCTTACTTCGGTCCGGGTTCGCGTAAGGAACTGCCCACAGTGGTGAAAGGCCACGGATGGAAGAAGGCACTGGTGGTGACAGACAAGGGACTCATGAAATTTGGCGTGGCCAAGATGGTGCTCGACGTGCTCGACGAGGCCGGCATAGCCTATGAAGTGTTCGACGAAGTGAAGCCCAACCCCACCGTCAGCAACGTGACAATGGGCATCGAGGCCTGCAAGAAGGCCGGAGCCGACTTCATCATCGCCATCGGTGGCGGTTCGTCAATGGACACCGCCAAGGGCATAGGCATCGTTGTCACCAACCCCGAGTTTGCCGACATCGTGTCGCTTGAGGGTGTTGCTCCCACAAAGAACAAGTGCTTGCCCATCGTGGCTCTGCCCACAACGGCCGGAACTGCCGCTGAAACCACCATCAACTACGTGATTATTGACGAGACACGTCAGCAGAAAATGGTGTGCGTTGACCCCAACGACATTCCCGCTGTGGCCATTGTAGACGCCGAACTGATGTACTCTCTGCCCAAGGGTCTCACCGCCGCAACCGGCATGGACGCCATGACCCACGCCATCGAGGGTCTTATCACCAAGGCAGCATGGGAGATGAGCGACATGTTTGAACTGAAAGCCATCGAAATGATATACAAGTATCTGCCCATGGCAGTGAACGACCCCAAGAACCCCGAGGGACGCAACGGCATGGCTGTGGCACAATACATAGCCGGAATGGCCTTCTCCAACGTAGGTCTGGGCGTTGACCACGGCATGGCTCACCCGATGAGCGCTCTGCACGACGTGCCCCACGGTGTGGCTTGCGCCATACTGCTGCCCACAGTGATGCGCTACAACATGGAAGTGAGCGTACCCAAGTATGTGGAGATTGCCAAGGTGGTGGGTGCATACAAGGACGGCATGACCGACCAGGAGGCTGCCGAGGCCGCTTGCAACGCCATCGAAGAACTGAGCAAGCTCGTAGGCATACCTCAGCACCTGACGGAACTGGGCATCTCTGAGGCCGACATCCCTGCACTGGCAGAACAGGCCATCACCGACGTCTGCACTCCGGGCAACCCCCGCGAGGTGACAAAGGACGACATCATCGCCCTCTACCACAAGATTTTGTAATACTCGGAAAGTACGCAAGACAAAGGCTCATTGAATATAACAAAAAGGTGTCCAGCCTGACGACAGTTAGTCATCTTAGGCTGGACACCTTTTTTTGCGCATAACGGTAAGTCTATGCTTCAACCACCCAGTCGGTGATATTGCCCTGTGTGGAGTCGAAATTGATGCCAACCTTTGTTATGGGCTTGCCGCTGAGGGCGAAGCGTTGGCGGTAGTTGTCCGCCTTGCGGATTTCCGAGAAAGTCTGTATTCCTATTGGATAAAGTTTCAGTGCCATAGTAGTCTTGCTCCTATTTCTTTGTGAAGCCAACGAATTTCAGTCAAGCACGCGTCTGCCTGACTGAAATTCGTTGGCTCGTTAAGTCTTATCGTGTGCGTTATAGACCCTTATTGCACCTTTGCGTCGCAGGCGTTGGCTTTCTTCCGCTTCCACAACCCAAACACTACTATCGCCAAAACGACGAGCAGCAGGGCGTAGCCCGTGTAGGCAATGGTTTCGGTGGTCTTCACCGACTGCGGGAAGAACGAAAGCTCCACTGTGTGGTGGCCTGGGGTGACGCTGATGGCGCGCAGGACGTAGTCAACACGGCCGACCTCAACCTCGTTGCCGTCCACTTTGGCCGTCCAACCGGGATAATAGACCTCGGAGAACACTATAACGCCACCAGCTGCAGAGTTGACATCGTAGGTCAGGCGGTTAGGCTCATAGGCCGTAATCTTCACGGTTGACGTGCTGTCGTCCTGCCGCTTGCTGTCGCCGAGAGCCGCCTTGAACTTCTTGTCGGCTACGGCTTCGTGGCGCAGATTAATCTTGCCCACAGCGTCAATCTCATCGTTAGCAGTGTCAACGTAGGTCACCTTGTCCACAAACCATGCATTGCCATACACATAGGGGTTCTGCAACGGCACGGTCTGGCCGTTTTGCAGCGGCAGAATGAAGTATTTCGCGTTGAGCATATTGAGCACAGGGAAGATGCTGTCGCCGTTTACCTTTGTCATGTCGCCTCCTGCTTGTGCCACAGCGGGGAAGAGAGCCTGCATTTCGGGCGAGATGTGAGCCTCAATCAGCTCCTGATAGCGGCGCAACTTGGCCGGATGATAGCCGCCGATGCTCTTGAAGTAGTAGGCTGTCTCGTTTTCGTTGAACGTGTTTGAGGCAAGATTTAGTACACGGTAGTCGAGCGACTGGTCTTTAAGTATCTCCTTTTCGGTTTCAGTGGGCACAACGGGAGCGTCGCGGACACTTTTCTCCACAAACATACCGTCGTTCAGATAGCGTTTGTTCACCGTCCACATGTCCACCAGACACAACACAGTCATGGCCGCAACGGTATATTTGGCATTGAGCTTGCGCATCTTGAAGAGCAGGAGCAGCGCAGTGCCCACCACTATTATCCAGAACGAGCGCCAACAGTCGGCCGTAAACACCGCCTTACGCATCTCCGTAAGGTTGGCCAGCAGAGGGTTGAGTTGCTCGGAAGGTATCTGCGAGAGAGCTTTCATCTCCGATGTAGAGATGTAATCGCTGAAGAATACGCCCGGCATCAGGGCAAACAACAGGCAGAAACCGGCCGTGAGGGCGAAGCTAATGTAAACGTACTTTATCTTTTTGGTGAGCACTTCCGGCTCGTCAATGATGCGCTTCAAGGCGAGCATGGCCAGCAGTGGTATGGTAAACTCGGCTATCACGAGTATTGAGGCCACGGTACGGAACTTGGAATACATCGGTATGTGGTCGATGAAGAAGTTGGTGAAGCCCATGAAGTTGTGGCCCCACGACAGAAGTATGGACAAGATTGTGGCCGCAAGCAACGCCCATTTCATCGGCCCTTTGACTATAAACAGACCGAGAATGAACAGCATGAGCACGAAAGCGCCCACATATACAGGACCGCTCGTGCCGGGTTGCTCGCCCCAGTACTGCCCTATCTGCTGATAGACGGGCAGGTAGTTGTTGTCTGCGTGCTCCATTGCAGTCTTGTTCTGCACCATCGGCACGCTGGCACCACCCTTGACATTTGGTATGAGCAGCGTCCATGTTTCGTCTATGCCGTAGCTCCAGCCCGTTATGTAGTCGCGCTCCAGTCCGCTGTCGGTCTGATTTTCTTTGGCAGCGTCCTTCTTTACGAGTTCGCTCTTGCCGCGCATCGACTCCTGACCGTACTGCCACGTGTGGTAGAGGTTGGAGATATTGAGGCTCACGCCTATGACTGCGCCCACTATGCACACCGCCGTGGCCTTGCCAAACCGCTTCCACTCATGCTTGAGTGCCGCGTCAACGAGAAATGCGATAAACATCAGCAGCACCACGAACAGGTAGTAATAGGTCATCTGCACGTGGTTGGCTTGCACCTCAAGGCCGGTGAACAGTGCCGTCACGAGCAGTCCCCACAGGTATTTGCCCCTATAGGCCAGCACTATGCCGGCAATCATGGGCGGCAGGAAGCCCAGTGCCCACACTTTCCAGATGTGTCCGGCAGCGATGATGATGAAGAAATAGCTGCTGAACGCCCATATTATGGAACCGAGGGCGGCCAGTGACTGGCGGAAATCGAACGCCCGGAGCAGCAGATAGAAACCGAACAGATAGAGGAAAACGTAGCCCATCTCGCCCGGAAGCCACAAGTGGCAGGCCGAAGCCAGCTGGTTGAGCACCGTTCCACTGTTGTACGACGGCGACATCTGATAGGTTGGCATACCGCTGAAGATGGCGTTGGTCCAACGGGTGCGCTCACCTGTGCGCTGGTAATACTCTTGTTGCTCCGTTCCCATGCCCTTTCCGGCGGCGTGATCGTTTTGATAAAGGATGCGCCCATCCATGTCCGCAGGGAAAAAGTAGGCGAACGAGAGCACTGCAAACAGCAGTATGGCCAGCACGTCGGGCAGGCATTTCTTCCAAAGGTTCATTGTTATAGCGTTTTGATATTATTATAAATATGTGTGCAAAGTTAAGGTTTTTGTCCGTAAAGTGCAGTCTGCATGGTGCATAAATACGGTTGCGACCATCCTGACGGGTCTACCACTTCAGCTTTCCGTACTTCTCCTTGTACCAAAGTTGCAGGGCGTTGATCAGGTTCTGCCACAACACGTAGGCTCCGGGAGCCACTGCGGCAAGCGGATTGAGGAAGGTCAGCGTGAGCCAGATGCCCACCACGGTATTCTTCTGCCCGAGAGCCTGACCGGCACTGATGCTTGCGTCGAACGGACGTCCCACGGCTTTGCCTATGGCGAACTGGATTAGAGCCACAAACAGGGGCAGTATGAGCAGCAAGGCCAGACAGAGGCCATGGACATCGGCGTGGATAATGTTTTTAACCGTGGCTCCGGAGATAATCGAGAGGTTGAAGCACCACATGTAAAAGCCCAGATTCTTCAGCCTTTTCAGCTTTTCAACCATGCCGGGCAGCACCTTGCGACTTATGAGTGCCAGCACGAGCGGCACCACCAGCACGGTTGTGACATTGCGGAACACCATCAGCGCGGTGGAGGCGAACGTTATGGTAGCGTCTTGCTGCATCACGATGGGGAAAAACAGCGGGATTATAATCATCGTGACTATGTTGGCAATGAGCGTATAGGTGGTTAGCGATCCTATGCTGCCGCCCAGTTTTTCCGTGACCACGGCTGCAGCTGCGGCAGTGGGGCAGATGACGCAGATGAACACGCCTTCGAGCACGAGCCGCGTACTGCTGTCGTCGGCAAGACAGACAAGCAGCACGAGCAGTCCGGAGAGTGCCGTGCGTATGGCCTGGAGCAGGAAGTGCCACAGGCGCGGTTTCATCTCCTGTATGTCTATTTTACAGAATGTTACATACAACAGTGCGAACAGTACAACGGGCAACAATTTGATGGCGACAGGCCCGGTTACGTCGCCTATGGGTACGAGAAAAGGCACGTTGGCGAACAACAGGTATGTCGTTGCACCCACCACGAGCGACACCAACAGCGACCAACGTTTTACAAATGCGACTATGTTCATAGCTTTTCCACACGGCCGGCGACATGATGTCGGCTGTAGTTCAGAGCCGTAGAGCAGTCGTCAAGCCCATTTGTTTTGACTGCAAAGGTAACACAAATGCCATTGCCGCCGCTACAAAACGCTTATTTATTAACACATTTTCCGCAGAAGCAAACTGAAAACACTACCTTTGCACCCGTCTTGCGCCAACCGCAAGGCGTCATATTTTAACAATTTATGTGTAAAAACAGTTTCATTAAGCGCGAAGTGCTCGTGTTCCATCATTTTGGAAACAAGGGCTATTCGCTCTTCGCCTGCCTTGGACGTGAGGTGTTAATCTCCGTTCTGAGCGCAGCCACTCTGTCGCACGCACACGCCGAGGGCATTGGAGTGAAGCCAATCCCGAAGGACACCGTGATGAAGACCGACAGGGAACTGCTGCTCGATGAGGTCAGCGTGACGGGGACACGAGCCCCTATGACCGCAAGTCAGGCTGCGAGAATCGTAACTGTACTGGACAAGGAGGCCATCCAGGCCGCTCCGGTGCAAAGTGTCAACGACCTGCTGAAGTTCGCTTCGGGAGTTGATGTCAGACAGCGTGGCCCGCTCGGGGCGCAAACCGACATCAGCATACGCGGAGGCACCTGCGAACAGATAGCGATTTTGCTGAACGGTATCAACATCTGCGACCCGCAGACGGGGCACAACGCCTTTGACATACCGGCAGACATCAGCGAAATAGAGCGGATTGAGGTGCTTGAGGGTCCTGCGGGACGCGTCTACGGAACGTCATCGCTCGTCGGGGCGATAAACATCGTCACCAAACAGGCCGCAAAGAGTTCTGTCTCGGCACGCATTGAGGGCGGAAGCTACGGCTACGCCAACGCCGGGGCAAGGGTGAACGCCGCCTGTGGCAAGTGGAACAACCAGGTATCGGGCAGCTACACCCGCTCCGACGGTTACAGTCGCAACAAGCAGGGTGGACTCAACGCCGACTTCTTCGGCGGAAAGGCTTTCTATCAGGGTTCCTACTCCGACAGCGACGTCAGCGTAAGGTGGCACGCAGGAATGAGTATAAAGGACTTCGGCTCAAACACTTTCTACGGTGCAAAGTGGGACGACCAGTTTGAGCACACCAACAAGACGTTTACCGCCATACAAGCGGAGAACAAACGCGGACGGTTGCACCTGAAACCGTCTGTATACTGGAACAGAACCGTTGACCGCTTTGAGCTTTACCGCGGCGACGACGCACAGGTGAACAAAGTTCCGTACAACTATCACCGCACCGATGTGTACGGCATTAATCTCAATACTTACTTCGACTGGATTGCAGGACGCACGGCCGTTTGCGCCGAACTGCGCAATGAGGATCTCGTGAGCACCAATCTCGGCGAGCAACTCGACGAACCGAAGCATGTAAAGGGCACCGACCGCTACTACAACTACGGCCTTAACCGCACCAACATCAGCTTCGTCCTGGAGCACAACGTCATTCTCGACCGCTTCACACTCTCGGCTGGCATCGTGGCCGTGAAGAATTCGTGGAGCAACATGAACATGCGCGTTTATCCGGGCATCGACATGAGCTACCGCATAGGCCGGATGTGGAAAGTGTATGCGTCGTACAACTCGTCGCTGCGCATGCCTTCAGTCACGGAGCTGTACTATTCCGTAGGCGGACACAAGGCAGACAAGCGGCTGAAACCGGAGGAACTGCAGGCCGTCGAAGGCGGCGTGAAGTTTAGAGGTGACGGCGTTGACGCTTCGCTGTGCGTATACTACAACCACGGAACGAACATGATAGACTGGATAAGGCGCACGGATGAGGGCGACGACGCGGTGTGGCAGTCGGTGAATTTCACCAAGATAAATTCCATAGGCGTTGCCACTTCACTGGCTTTCGACCTGAAACGTCTCATTCCTTCGCAGAGTTTCCTGCGCCGTCTGGACGTTTCTTACAACTATATCAACCAGTCGAAGGACGAACCGGGCAACATCCAAAGCCGTTCCACACTGGAATATCTGCGCCACAAGGCCACCGCTTCGCTGGAGATGAACCCTTGGCGACGGCTCAACCTCACGTTGAAGTACCGTTTCCAGGAGCGTTGCGGCACGTTTACCGATGCCGACGGTTCCGTCAGAGGCTTCGCTCCGTATGCCGTGACGGATGCCCGTGCATCGTGGAACGCCGACTCTTGGAAAGTATATGCCGAGGCTAACAACCTGTTCAACAAGACTTACTACGACTTCGGCCAGGTTCCGCAACCCGGAATATGGGTTGTAGCTGGCGTAGCCGTCAACGTAAACCTGTAGAATCCTAAACGTAAACCTATAGAATACTCAACGTTGCCTCAGCACAACAAACCCAAAGAGGCGGAGAAACCATGCACAACGCACCGGTTTCTCCGCCTCTTTATGTATCAATATCGTATGGCTGAATGATATTTGTGGTATAGACAAAAGGTTGATGTGATATAGCTAAAAGACAAATGCAGTATAGCTAAAAGGCAGATGTAGCCCTACTAAAAGACCTTTTTAGTTGAGTTTCAGCTTGAAAGAGTTTTCGATGCTTGTCACTTCCGCCTCGAAAGCCTTGTCGTTCTTCAGCCTTTGCTGTATGGTAGAGCAACTGTGGACAACGGTGGAGTGGTCTCTGTTGCCGATGAGCTGGCCTATTCGCGATGCCGGCATCTTGGTATATTTCTGCGCAAAGTACATCGACAACTGACGAACAATCACGTAGTCACGCTTGCGGCTGCGACTTAGCACACTCTGTTGGGTCACACTATAGTGACGGCACACCTTTTCGAGTATGTCATCCACCGTGAGAGGATGGTCATCCACCTTGACTGCACGCTTTATCACGCGCTCTGCCAGACGCATATCGATGTTGCTGTTGTATACAACCGAGTAAGCGAGGAGCGAATTGACCACACCTTCAAGGTCGCGGACGCTGCCATTGGCGGTTTCAGCGATGAACTGGATAACGTCAGCCGGTATCTTCAGACCGTCGCGGCGGCACTTTGTGTTCAGTATGTCCACGCACAACTGCACGTTAGGCTTCTCCAGCTCGGCTATAAGTCCGCAGCTGAAGCGCGTGAGCAGACGGTCTTTCATGCCCTGTAGGTCTACAGGAGGACGGTCACTGGCCAGGATAATCTGCTTGCCGTTGCGGAAGAGGTGGTTGAAGATATGGAAGAACGTGTCCAAAGTCTTCGTTGCCGTAGCCCATTCCTGTATGTCGTCGACAATAAGCATGTCGATTGACTGGTAGAAGTTGATGAAGTCGTTGGTGACATTCTGGCGTACGGCGTCGGTGAACTGCACTTGGAAGAGGCGCGCGCTGACATACAGCACACGTTTCTGGGGATACAGTTCCTT
The DNA here is from genome assembly GCA_963630025.1 of bacterium. Classification (GTDB taxonomy): domain Bacteria; phylum Bacteroidota; class Bacteroidia; order Bacteroidales; family Bacteroidaceae; genus Prevotella. Next base: position 19,483 of record CAVGKZ010000059.1, read on the forward strand.
GCAACGCACTCCGATGGCGTTGACAAGATGGGTCTTTCCGCAACCGGAAGGACCGTATATGAAGAACGGATTGAACGTTGACTTGCCCGGATGCTCGGCTATTGACACTCCGATGGTGCGCGGCAGCTTGTTGCTTGCACCCTCTATATAGTTGCCGAACGTCTTTCTGGGATTGAGCTGTGGGTTCAGCTCCTGCGGAACGGCTGCATCCAGCACCGACGGAGCCTTGTTGGCTCTCACCACGGGCTTCGGCGCAGCGATGGTGAGTGGTTCGTCACCCTCGACATCCTGCGACAGGTTGTGCTCCTTGTCGGTCACAATGCGGTATTTCAGCCTGACGCTTGTGCCAAAGCAGTGTGTCAGCACCTTGCTGAGCAGTCGCACGTAGTGCTGTTCCAGATACTCGTAGACATAGTTGCTCGGTACCTGAACCAACAGCGTGTGGTCTCCGGGGGTATAAGCCTCGAAAACTATGGTGGAAAACCACGTCTTGAACTGCTGCTCTGTTACATTTTCCTTGATTAACGCAAGGCTTTTGTCCCAAAGCTCCTTATGACTTGCTGGCATTATGATGGTTGTTGACAGTCGTTTACTACCCGTGGAGCGGTAGTTTGTTTTTCGGACTGCAAATATCGCACATTTTTTTCAATTAGACAAATCTGCGCATTGGCCGATTGAAGCGGCAGATTTGCATAACAGTTTGGTATTGGGAATTTTAGGTTTGTCCAGGCGTTGCGGATGTAAAAATAGCGAGTTTGCGTGACTAAGCATTTGTTTTCCAAACGGTTGGCGGTACAGCCGCAAACAACAAGACTACGGTTTGCAAACTTCCGCCAATGACATACAATGCTTTTTGTATCAATGTTTTCTACACATTCAGACGTATAGCGAAAACATCTGGGGACTATTTAGACAAAATATAACTAAGCTACGATACTGCAACCAACCGTTCCCGATTCGCAAGAGCGGCATCAGCGACCGGATGCCAAGGCTTTATTTGACGTCAAACGGCCAATTCACAAGATGCGAACCGGCCGTTTCCATTCTATTATTTGTCCTTTCTGCCGAAGACGGAGAAGTGTACGTAGCGTTTCGGGTGAGCTTTCAGGTCGACAACCAGCGAGTCAGCATCACGCATGGTGTTCGTCAGGTTGTTGTAGAGCTGCGGGTCGCGCATCAGCAGTCCGAGAGTCCCCTCGTTGCTATTGAGCTTTTCGGTCATCTCCTGCACGTTGTTGAGCGTAGCGTCCACCTTTGCCATAGTCTCAGCCACATTAATTTCGCTGAGGTTTTGCGTCAGTTTTTCGGTGTTTCCGAGCGTATTGTCGGCCTTGGCCAGTATGCCCGGCACCCTTCCGTTCATCTCCCTCATGAGCGAGTTCACCTGCTTTGTGGTCACGGTGAGGTCGTTTGTAATCTTTTCCACGTTGTGCAGCGAGTTGCGTATGGCCGGGTCGGCAAGCAAGACGTTGAGACTGGCCATGATAGAGTCGAGCTTAGGCAGCATCTTTTCTACCGTCGGCACCATTCCGGCAGCCTTGTCCATCATGCCGCGTGCTATGTTTCCGCTGATTGTGTCGCCCTCGGACATGATGCCGTCCACATCGTGAGGCAGCACGAGCACCACCTTCACGTTGCCCATGAGGTCGCTGGCAATCTCTGCGACAGTGCCCTTGGGCGGCTGAAACTCCTTTTTGAGGTCAAGTTCCACCACGATATTGCCACGGTTGCTGTAGTCGTAGTCGATGTCGGCCACCGATCCCACCTTGAAACCATTGGCATATACGGGACTTGACTTGGTCATTCCGCTGATGTCCTTGAACGTTGCGTAGAACGTGTTTGCCGCAGAAAAGAGGCTTAGCCCCTTGAGAAACCTCATACCGAAGAACAGTACGACCACTCCAAATATCGCCACGAGGGCTATCTGTACCTCTTTTTTCATGTTTTCTATTGCCGTTTAGCGTTTGTTTCTGTTGTTTTTGAAATCTCTTATTGCCTGCACCACGTCGGTCTTGTTGTCGCCCTTGAACGCGATGATGAACGCTTCGGGAAACTTCTCCAGCAGTGCCTTGCGCGTTCTGTATATCTCGTTGTAGTCGGTAGAAGAGCCTATGGTGTATTTATACAGACCGTTTTCAACGTAAAAATCGGCGCCGTCCTCGCCCTTAAACTGCGCATTGCCCTTGGCCAACTGGCGGCTGCTCGCAAGAATCTGCACCTTGAACACCGGGCGGTTGTCAGTTTCAGAAGACTTGTTGCTGATTTTTTCTGACGTTTTCCGGCTTGTTTCCGATGTTTTTCTGTTCGTTTCCGAGGGTGCGACTTGCGTTTTGGCTGTCTCAGGAGCCGTTTCTGCAGTCTTTGTGTCGGCTTCTGCGCTGCGTGTGACTACCGTTTGGTCAGCGTTTCTTGCGTTTGCAAGTTCCTCAATCACCGTCTGCGAAGTCTGTTTCTTTTCTTTCCGCGACTTCTTAGAGGTTTCTTTCTTTGCGGCAACGGGCTGCTCTTCTTTCTTTTCCTCGTCTGCGGGCTGGAAAGGAACAGTGATTTGCCTGTCGTACTTGTTGCGGTAGTCAACGAAAGCGAGGTATATTCCGCGTCCGAGATTGTCTATTCCGCTCTCCGTGTTCAGCAGCTGCTCCTCGTCGGAGGTGGTGATAAAGCCCAATTCTATAAGGCAACTGGGCATTGAAGTCTCGCGCAGCACGAGGAATCCAGCCTGCTTCACGCCCTTGTCCGGACGGTTGGCCGTTGCACAAGTGCGGCTTTGCACCATCCGTGCGAGGTCAACGCTCTTCACCATGTTGCGGTCTTGCAGAAACTCGAACAGGATGTAGCTCTCGGAAGAGTTGGGGTCGAAGCCCTCATAGTGCTGCTTGTAGTCCTTTTCCACGAGGATTACCGAGTTCTCACGCTTGGCCACGTCGAGGTTGTCTGCCGCCCTGTGCATACCCAACGTGTAAGTTTCCAGTCCGCGGGCGGTGCGTCCGCCGGGCAGGGCATTGGTGTGTATGGACACAAAGAGGTCAGCCTTGTTGCGGTTGGCGATGTTTGCACGCTCGTGGAGCGGCACGAACGTGTCGGTTTTCCGGGTGTATATGACGCGCACGTCGGGGCAGTTTTGCTCCACATACCGTCCGAAAGCGAGCGCAACGTTGAGGTTTATGTTCTTTTCCTTGGAGAAATTGCCTACGGCACCGGCATCGTGACCGCCGTGACCAGCATCGACAACCAGCGTGAACCGTTTGTCTGCGGCATTAAGAACCAATGCGCAGCAAACGAGAACGGCCCAAAGTAGAAGCGGTCTTTTGCTCATAAGCAGTTTTAAGGGTGGTTCTATAAATTACCACCGTAATTTTGTTTAATGTTGGGTGATTTACGTTTTGTCATCTTGTGGTCTCTTTTCGGTCCAATCTGTCTGTTCGTTCAGTCGTATAGCTCGCTATACTC
>CAVGKZ010000060.1:0-8809 GCA_963630025.1 bacterium
TGTAAACGAGGTTCTTGTATTCTCGCTTGCCAAATTCCTTCAATATGTATGTCTTTCCCACTTGCCTGGCACCTTGCAAAATCAAAGGTTTGCGGGCTGTAGAATCTTTCCACTTCAATAATTGTTGGTAAATATATCTTTCCATAATCATGTGTTTATCGTTGAACAAAAGCTATTTCGAGCGCAAACATACACTTTTCTCAGGGAAAATTCAACGATTTCTCACACTTTTCTAGGGGAAATTTTAATATAATCCTACACTTTTCTCGGGGAATGACAGGTGAAGTGCGACCTTGTGGCACTTTTATTCCACACATATTGCAGTGCAGAGCAGAGGAGAGACGATGTAGCATATGGTCTGCATATACCAAGTGTCTCCCATTGGAACTATTTTTAGCAAGAAACGTCCATAAAAGTTTGGAGATAACGAAATAAATCTTCAACTTTGCGCAAAAGGTGTAATCATGCTAGAGTTAAGTAGATTTTTTCCAACAGGGATGTTTCCGGATCGAACAAGAAGATATTCAATATCCCGTTGTCGATGAAATCGATATTTATAGAACCCTCCTCACATCATAATCGGAAGTATATGAAAAAGACAATCTTTGCATTTGCCCTGCTGCTTAGCGGCACGTTGTGCCACGCCCAGAAGATGCCGCCCTTGACAGCCGGAGCGAACCAGCCCGTGGGCAAGGGCATCGGGGCTTGTCCTGGGCGCGTGGCGTGGATTCACTGCCCGGGCGTGGCCTCATGGGACGGCGAAACCGGACTGTGGGTGGAAGACCGATGGAACTCGCAGGACAAGGCCGACCGCATGGTGCGCCAGGCCATAGAGATCGTAGCCGGAGAGAAGTCGGCCAAGAAGGCGTGGAAGGCCTTGTTCGCCAACTTCAACAAGCGTCAAGGCCGAGGCAAGCGCGGCTACAAACCCGGCGAGACCATAGCCATAAAGCTCAACATGAACAACGCCGTGACCCACCACGACACCATCGACCTCAACTCGTCGCCGTTTGTCACCCTGGCTTTGCTCAAGACTCTCGTCAACGACGGCGGCGTGCGCCAGCAGGACATCATCGTGTGCGAACCGAGCCGGGCCATCACAGACAGCATCTACAACAAGTGTCACAGGGAGTTTCCGCAGGTGCGCTTCGTAGACCAGACGGGCGGCGACGGCAGGGAGCGGTGCGAATACTATCCCGAGCGGATACTGTACAGTGTGGACAACGGAAAAATGGCTCGCGGACTGGCCAAGTGTGTGGCCGATGCCACATATCTTATAAACAGTGCGCTGCTCAAGACCCACAAAGGGCCTGGCGTGACCCTCTGCGCCAAGAACTGGTATGGCGCAACCGACATCAGCATCAACTGGAGACACAACTCGCACAACAACATTTCGCAGGACAAGCGCAACGGGAAGCCGCAATACAAGACTTTCGTGGACTGGATGGGTCACAAGGACTTGGGACAGAAGTGCCTGTTGTTTCTCGTCGACGGCACCTATGGCTCGCGCGACGTCAACGGCAAACCGTCGCCCAAGTGGCAGAAGCCGCCGTTCAACGGCGATTGGGCGTGCTCCATCATAGCCTCACAAGACGGTGTGGCGTGCGATGCGGTGGCCATGGATCTGATAATAAGCGAGTGGCCGGAGTTCGGCAGCCTGCGCTACTGCGACGAATATCTCAATGAGGCTGCCCGCATACCCAACCCGCCGTCGGGCACAACCTACGACCCCGAGCGCGACGGAACGCCTCTCACCCAGCCTCTCGGCCTCTTTGAACACTGCGACAGTCAGCGGAAATACACAAAGATAGACCTGAAAGTGGAGAATATTGAGTGAAGACTTTCATCAAGAAAAAGCACAATAAACATTATCGGGCGCAGTGCCTATTAAAGCCGTCGCACATATCCCTCAGCAAAAAAAGTTTGCTTCGAGTGTAACTTTTGCCACACCTTAATCGTCTACCATATAGAGAGGATGAAAAATATCAGTTTCCGGAACGACATCTTGCCGTTGAAGAACGAACTTTACCGGTTGGCGCTCCGCATAACTCTCAACAGAGCGGAGGCAGAAGACGTTGTGCAGGAAACGATGATAAAGGTGTGGAACCGCCGCGACGAGTGGGATGCAATAGACTCCATCGAAGCCTTCTGCCTCACGGTATGCCGCAACCTCGCACTCGACAAGACGCGAAAGCAAGCCAACCATAGCCAGTCGCTCGACGCCGCCGAAGGCAGCGAACCGTCGGACCTCTCTTACTCATCCAACCCCGAACGTCAGACAATGCTGCACGACAGGGTGCAACTCGTGAGGAAACTCATTGACAACCTGCCCGAAAAACAGCGCAGCGTGATGCAACTGAGAGACTTCGAGGGGAAGAGCTACAAGGAAATAGCCGCCGTGATGGGCGTGACGGAGGAACAAGTGAAGGTGAACCTCTTCCGCGCACGGCAAGCTATAAAGAAGAAATACTTTGAAACAGAGAATTATGGACTATAAGTATATAGAACAACTGTTGGAACGCTACTGGCAGTGCGGCACAACCGCTGCGGAGGAAGCCATACTGAAGGCTTTCTTCAGCCAGGACGACGTGCCTGCGGAACTTGAGAAGTACCGCGCACTGTTCGCCTACGAGCGTCAGCAAGGCGAGGAATGTCCATTGGGCGACGATTTCGACGCCCGCATACTGGCCATGACTGCCGAAGAACCCAAGCACGTAAAGGCGCGCCGGGTGAAGCTCCACGTCAACTTCGCACCGTTGTTCAAGGCTGCCGCCGTGGTGGCAGTGGTGCTCACGCTTGGCAACGCCATGCAGATGTCCATGAACAACGGCGACAACGCCAGCAGCGAAGACATCAACTACGCCGCATATAAAGACACATACGACGACCCTGCCGTGGCATACGACAAGGTTGAAAATGCCCTTCAGCTCATGTCGGAAGGCATAAGCAGGGCTGAAGACCCCGACACCGCAACTGTGGGCGGTGGCGATGCCGACACAACGCAGAAGTAGATGAGACGCATACTGTGCACAATGGTGGCTCTGATGGCCACAGCCATGACTGTCATGGCGCAGGGAGGACAGGACTTCGCGTCGAAGTTCATGGAACGGTGCGATGGAGATACAGCGGTACAGTGCATCACCGTAAGTCCAAAGATGATGGAACAGCTCACCAAACAGGCCGACGCGAGTCGCAACGAGCGCATGGCACAGGCCATCGAGAAGCTGAAGAGCGCAAGGATAGTGACATCGAGCGTACACGGCGAGGGCTACTACCACGTGGCCGAAGACCTGCTCAAGCGCAACTCCAACAGGTTCAGCTATGACAAGAGCTACCGCATGAACCACGCCTACGGTTCGTTCTACAGCCGAAAGACCAAGGATGGCGACACCGTGGAACTGATAATGCTCCACGTGGACACCAAGGCCAGACGGCTGGTGATAGTCAATCTCACGGGCGACATCGACAGCGGATTCATGGATGGGCTGACAAAGACATTCGGTTCGCGCTCTGACAAAAACTAAAAAGACATATTTTCAATGCTTTCTCTATAACAATCATTTATTAAAACAACAACATGAAACTGTGAAGTTTCATTCTCTCAAATTTTTCATAACGTACTAACGAAGAGAGTAGCCGCCATCGACAATCTGCCGGTGGCGGCTCTTTTTATTCTTGCGCCTACAACTAAACTTAGTAGGCACTGCGTCCTCGCCCTCTGCAAAGCTGGAAGGCTTAGTAGGCGCTGCGTCCTCGCTGCGCCCGAAAAATGTTTATTTTGCCTTGAGGGGAGCGAGGACGCAGACACCTACTAAGCCTTCCTTATTCCCTTTTGCGAACACAAAAACGGCAAGTCTCCAAAGCGTTGCGTTGACGCTTCGAAGACTTGCCTTGTTTGTGTTTTTTCAGAGTGTTCCGGACTGTCCGAAACTTTATTTCACGCTGTCGTAGTCAGTACTTTGAGGATCGAAGTTTGTCCATCCGTCAAGCCAGGTGTCGTTGTTGGAGAAAGCACCGATATAGTTTACGGTGGTGAAGCCTGTAAGTCCTGCGAACGAGGCTGCTCCGAACACCGGACTGCCTGCCTCAGGCATGAACGGAACGGTTATGCCTTTGCCAGAAGTGAGCTTGAGCTGGCTCTTGTCTGCAAAGTACTTGTTGCCCGGCTGCGCAAGGAAGAAGGTGTGAGAGTATGACTGCTGGGTAGAGTCGCGCTGGATTGCGCGCTTTCCGTCGGTGCCTGCCGCATAGGTGCAGAGTATGTCGGAATACTCCTTGTTGGCGTCTGTGCCCACAGCATCCATGTTGGCAAACCAGACGTTCTGCAGTTTGATGTTGCCGGCCTTGGCCTCTTCAACGGTGTTGCCCTTCTCTCCATCGAGGATAAGGCCGATTGGCCAGTCCATAGCTATCGAGTTCACGCAGTTGAGCTTGGACGCGCGGCGTATCTGCATTGCGCTCTGGAACTTGCCGAGAGCCGATCCGTTGTTGGGATAGTATTCGCCACCGTTTATATAACTGCTGTTGTTGACAAAGCTGTTGTCATACTTGGGGCCAACGAACGTGATGTTTGAGAATGTGCAGCTGGTCACTGGCGTTGCGCTGGCAGTACCGCCGGCGTTATTGTCGCTTTCAAAACCGTTGCTCTGCGACGTGTCGGCTATCCTGGAGTCGCGCAGCGCGAGTCCGAACTGAACGTTGCCACTGAAGCCGTTGTCGGTGTCGAAGTCGTCGTCCCAGCTCTTGTAGGAGATGAGGTGGTCGCAGTTCACAGTGCCGCCGAACCACTCAAACGAGTCGTCGTTGGAGTAAGACACCTGGATATGGTCAATCTTTGTGCCCGTACCTACGGAACCGAGTGTCAATCCGTTTATCTCCTTGTCCTTGTTATAAGGATAGCCAGCAAACTCAATGCGCACGTAGCTCAACACACCCGAGTTGTCGGCAGCGTCGGTGCCGCCGTGCTTGGTGCGCGGGCCACCCTCAATCTGTTGTCCGAGCACGCCATTGTTGTTGGGAGCCTTGCCGCAGAGAATCACTCCTCCCCAGTCGCCCGGATTGCGGTTTCCGGCATCCTTTGAAGAGGTGAACACGATTGGACTTGTCTGTGAACCTTGGGCAATCAGCTTACCGCCCGGTTCAGCAATGATTGTTGACTTGGTCACGCCCCTGATTACCGTGCCCGGCTCAATGGTAAGCTCAGCGCCATCGGCAATGTATATCCAGCCTCTCAATGTATATACGCCCTTCTTCAGAGTCTGCTTGCCAGTGAAGGTAAACTCGTCAGCTCCACTGCCTATGTAAGTTCCGTTGCTGTTCGTTGAGCCATTCTCGTTGAAAAGCACTTGCGTACCCGTTGTAGCCAATTCCGCAGGTGCGTCGTCGTTTCCGCTTCCGTTGTTGTCACTCTTGCTGCAAGCGGTAAGTCCGGCTGCAAGCACCAGCGTTCCCATGAACGCCAAACTGTTTCTTCTTTTCATAAAATGTTTGTTTTTGATTTTTGCGAGGCAGGCTTTCGCCCGTCACGCTTTATGTCTATTGTTACTGTTTCGGTTTAGAACTGGTAGGTTGCCGACAGTCCGAAGTTGCGTCCGGGCTTGTATTCGCGCGTTATCTGCTCCACTTCCCGATGGGATCCGTCACTGTAGTAGACGTCGGCAAACTGCTTGTAGCAGACTTTCTCGCCGAAAATGTCGCGGATGTTGGCCTTCAGCTCCAGATGTCCGTCGAAGAACTTCTTCGAGATGGAGAAGTCGAGCGAGTTGCGCGGCATCTCATAGCTGTCGGGAACTCGCGCGTTGTCTTCGCTTCCCGTGCTGCCTTCGCTACGGCCCACACCTATCAGTCGTTTGCCTATGCGGTTGTAGAGCAACGCCACGTTGAGCTGCGCCTTGTCGTTGCGATAGAAGAGTCCGCCGTTAATCAGGTAGGGCGACTGTCCCTGCATGGGGCGGTCGGCATGGCGCGACCCGTCATCAAACTTAACGCGGCTATGTATCAACGCGCCGTTGAACGACAGACTGAAGTCGGGCAGACCGATGAAATCAAGCGTTTTGCGCACATCAAGCTCCAAACCTACGGTGTTGGCACTCTTCGCGTTTTCGTATGAATAGACCAAATCGGTGCCTCCGCTGACGGTGTAAGTCCACTCTATCGGATTGTCGAAATGCTTGAAGAAGCCCGCAATGGTTATCTGTTCGCCGCGCGACGGATAGAACTCGTAGCGCAGGTCAAGGTTGTGGATGTAGCAAGGTTTGAGTGAAGCGTTGCCCATCACGCTTGAGGCAAGGTCGAAGTCATAGTAGACCGATGGCGACACCTCACGGAATTCGGGGCGGTTGACCGACTTGCCATACGAGAACCTAAGCTGGTGGGCATCGTTGAAACGGTAGGTGGTGTTGAGCGACGGGAAGAGGTCGCTATTGCGATAGAATGTACTCTTGTGGCTTTCCTTGTCGTCGCGAAGATTGGATATCAGTTCCATCTGGTTAAACTCGAAGCGCACTCCGGCATAAACGCTGAGCTTGCCCAACGGCAGCGACGCCGCCAGATAGCCCGCTCCAAGCGTGTTGTTGCCGCTGTAGTTGTTGCGTCGGTGAGGCTCTTCAAGCAGATAAAGCCCGCTTTCGCCGAAATACTTTTCATTGGACAGCAGTTCGCGCATATCCAGCGTGCGGAAATCGGAGGGCAGAAGGGAGATATTGTTAGGCTCCCAGTTGTAGAAAAGGTCACGGGTTGTATAGTCGCGAGTGCGGTATTCGCCATAGGCGCCTATCTTCAACACCGGTTCAAACGAACCGAAGGCAAAGGTGTGGGCATCGTTGACGTTGGCCGAGAAGATGTGCTCGTCAAGCTGAGTGAACTCACGGTTGATGTCGTTGCCCGTAGTGAGCTGCATGGAACCGTCGGTGGTCTGCGAGTCGTCAAGGCGATAGCGGCGGCGGTCGGGCTGATGGCGGTTGGCATAGGAATAGCTACCGCCCCACTCCACCTTATCTGCCGACAAGGTGTGGCGGCCTGTGAGCTGCACGTTGTATGTGGTGCGGCTGCGGTAGTAGTATTCGGCACTCTGCTCGTTGTCCGACTGGGCGTTGAATCCCGTTCGCCAAGTGTAGCGGTCGGTGGCAAGCTGATTGAAGATGTTCTTAAGTTCATAGCGGCTGTTGCCTCCCTTCGACATGAATGTGAGATTGAGCAACGCGCCAAGACGCACGTTGTTGTTGTACTGGTCGTCCACGGAATGGCGCAGATAGTTGCTCTGGTCGTGGGTCACGTCATACACGTCGAACAGGTTGTTCTGCATGCCAGTGTATGCGCGGTACTCGTTGGTGTAGTTCAGCGCGCCTATCAAACCGAGCTTGTGGCCGCCAAGAGTCCACCTGTGGGCTAACTCCGCCCCAAGTTTGAGGTCACCGGCAGGCTTCATGCTCTTCACGCGCCAGTCGTTGTTGAAGCCGTTGTTGAGCAAATCCACACTCTTGTTGGCCGACAGCGAGCGCAGAGAACCGTTTATGCCGCCGTTAAGACTGCGCAGACCGTTGTCGAAACCGAGGAAGTCGGTGCCGCTGCCATTTGCGTAGAGGAAGTTGGAAAACGATGTGGCATCGTTCCAGTTGCCGCCTACGGTCACTGAGAAGTGGTTTTCGGAGGGTATGTCCTTGGTGTTAATCTGTATAAAACCGCCGCTGAAGTCAGCCGGATACTCCGGAGCGGGCGACTTGACTATCACAAGATTATCAATCTGTCCGCTGGGGATGATGTCGAACGAGAAAGCACGAGAATCGGCCTCGCTGCTGGGCACGGCACCGCCGTTTATCCAGACATTGTTGTAGCGTTGCGACAGTCCGCGCACCATGACAAACTTGTCGTCGATGAGACTCACACCAGGCACACGGCGTATCACCTCGCTGGCATTGTTGTCCTGCGTGCGTTTGATTTCCTGGGCAGATATGTTGCTCACAATCATCTCGCTCTTCTTGGCCTGCATTATCATGGCTGCCTCGGTGGTGCGGCGCACCATACCGGTCACTGTCACCTCGCCGAGCTTCTGCTCGTCGGGTGTCATGGCGATGACAAGCGTGTCGCGCGACGACTGGCTCTGGGGCTGAACACCGCCGGTTTCAACCGTCTGATACGACACATACTTGACCGTAAGTCTATATCTCTTTTTCCTGTCCAGTCCGTTTATCACAAAGTTTCCATCCATGTCGGTCACGACTCCGCGACCGTCGGCCAACTGAACTGTGGCTCCAATGAGGGCTTCGTTGGTGGTTTTGTCAACCACACGGCCACGAATGTCAGCGCAAAGCGCAACCGTCGTGGCGATAAAGAGCAGCACCGTCGCTGCAAACATCCTTTTGCAATCCTCAAGCATCCTTTCGTAATTCTTCATTAACATGTCTTTCGTTTTCGGCAGCAAAATTAGATGCGCGACTTTTCAAGACCGTTTCGCCCATGTTAAGAGTGGTGCAAAGACTGTTAAGATGCTATTACAACGGTGCAAAGCATTGGTTTCCTGTGTATTTGTGTCCCAATGCAACGTTTACAAAAGTGACCTACAGGTCATTTTACCGTCACAAAAAGGCATAATCGAGTAGGAGGAAAACGAAGTAGTTTTCTTCCTACTTACGCTTTCCGACCTCTCACACCACCGTACGTGCCGTTCGGCATACGGCGGTTCCTATTTTGGGTGCCATTCGAGATACTCCCCCATCAAAGTAGCATACCCTGCCTTGCGCAGATTGTCATTATTGATTGCTCTATGCAAGATTGGGCTATCTGCCGTGCGCCAATAACTCTTGCGAGTGTT
>CAVGKZ010000061.1:0-9013 GCA_963630025.1 bacterium
CCAAATTATATTTTTTTTTTTTTTTCATCTTCTTTTGTCGTTCTTTAATTGATAATTAACAACATAAAAGTAAAGGTGGGAGAATGGAATTGTTATCTTTGCGGCGTTTTAATAATCAGAACAACTTCGAGGAGGGTTATATTAATTCCCACCGCGACATACAACAAAATCTGACAAAGCTAATTTTTAGCCCCAACATTTATAGAACCCACCTATAAAACATTTAAATATCTAACATAACTATGAAGAGAAACAATAAGCAGATGCTGACTAAGGGCTTGGCTCTTTGCGCTGTCTCGTTGCTCGGAGTGAGCGGCGCGTTCGCTCAGAGCGCATGCCTTACTGTGCAGCAGGATGGGACAAAGGTAAATGCCGTTGGTTCAGCTTGGCACACCCTTGATGAGCAGACAAATCTTACCATCACGTGTGCAGACGGCAAAGTCGCCGTGTCGAACGGCTCGGCCGTTGTAGCCTCGTTGTCTGTCGTTACAGGCAGCGAATTGGTAATGGAGTTTGGCAAAGACAGCACTGACAACTCGCTCAATTGCAGCGTGAGCAGTGTGGGCTATTCCACTCTCTACTCTCCTTTCCAACTCACCGTTCCCACGGGTTCGGCCGTTGAGGTCTATGCTCCCACTTATGAGAACGGCAAACTGCTGCTCACCGACGACACTCGCCTTAAGGCAGGCACGGTGGTGGCTCCCGAAACGGGACTTATTCTAAAGAACGAGGGCAGCATAGCTCTGCCCTTTACCGGTTCTGCTGCTTCAACCGTTAGCAGTGCATTGAGTGGTTCGTCGCTGACGATTCCCGTTCCCACTGTCAGTGGTCAAACCATCTATACCTTAGGCCACGCCACTGACGACGCTTCGCTCTTTGGCTTCTTCAAGTATTCCGGCTCTACGCTGGCTGCCGGCAAAGCCTACTTGGCCGTCTCTGAGACTTCGAGCGCAGCCAAGGCGTTTGTGCCCTTTAGCTTTGGCGATGAAGCTGCAGGCATTCACAATGCCTCCACCTCTTTATCTCCTTCTCTGCACGACGGCAAATACCTTGAAAAGGGCAGGCTGGTCATCGTGAAAGGCGGTCAGAAATACAATGTCAGCGGCAATCGCATCTATTAATAACCCTTATTTAGCATAGATAGAAATGAAAAAGTTATATATTCGTCCCGTTTCCACTGTACTCACCATAGCTCCGTCACAGATATTGGCCGGCTCTTTAAACCCTGACTCAAGTCACTCAACCCAAGAGCAATACGCCAAAGAAACGGAGTTTGACGGTATTTTTGACGAAACTGACGGAGAGGAATGGTAGTAAACCTCTATTCTCTGTTTTCGACATCCCACAATTAATAGACAGCGGAACGATGAAAAAGATATTCTTTCTTCTTGCATTCGTCTTGGGTTGCGTTTCTGCTCAAGCCCAAGTTATCCAGATATACAAGAATGGAACATTGGAAGACACCTACTACAATGTCGGTACGAATCCATACAAGGTGGTGGTAAAAAAAGAAAAATATTTCCCTGGTGACGGCAATACGCACGAGACGGTCGACCTCGGTCTTTCGGTGAAGTGGGCCACTTGCAATGTCGGTGCGTCATCAGCTACTGAAACAGGCGACTATTTCGCTTGGGGAGAGACAGCTTCGAAGAGCAGTTATGGCATTTCTTCTAATGGATGGGATGGTTATAAATACGCTACGGCATGGAATAACATGACCAAGTACAACGCCACCGACGAAAAGACAGTTCTCGTGCCTGAGGATGATGCCGCCACTGTAAATTGGGGTTCCCGTTTTCGCATGCCCACCCAAGATGAGTTTAAAGAGCTGGTTGAAAAGTGTACGTGGACATGGGACTCTATCAATGGCGGCTTTTCAGTAAAAGCCACCAATGGCAAAAGCATCTTCCTCCCGGCTGCGGGCTGGAAGGATGATAGAGGATTATGTGGTGAAAAAGTCACCGGCACATACTGGTCTAGTACGCTCATCTCCGAGTCCGACTACCGCAGTGGTGCGTTCAGCCTCGAATTCCGCAAGGCTTATACTAGTGACGGTAAATATTACGAGGCGTACCAATACTGGCAATACGGTGGCTACCGCAAGTTTGGCTATCCCGTGCGTCCCGTTGCAGAACCCTAAGGTGTGCGGATGAGCATATCCTCTGTTTTTCATATTCCACAATCAGTAAGCAATAGAACAATGAAAAAGATACTATTTCTTCTTGCGTTAGTCTTGGGCTGTGTTTCTGTTCAAGCCCAAGAGATGATTAAGGTCTACAAAAATGGCAAATTAATAAAGATTTATGGCAATGACAGTGACAATAGCTACAAGGTGGTAGTAGGCAATGGCGGTGACGGCAAGGTGCACGAGACGGTCGACCTCGGTCTTTCGGTGAAGTGGGCCACTTGCAACATCGGAGCCGATTCTCCCTATAAGGCAGGCAGCTATTTCGCTTTGGGAGAGGTTGCTCCAAAGAGCTATTATTCACAGGGGAACTATAAATTCAACTACTGTGGCACTTACACAAAGTACAACTCCTATGGAGTTCTCGACCCCGAGGATGATGCCGCCACTGTGAATTGGGGCCTTGACTATCGCATGCCTACCAAAGCGGAGTTTCAAGAGTTGGTTGATAGCTGTACATGGACATGGGACTCTACCAATAAAGGCTATACAGCGACAAGTAAAATTAATGGCAACAGCATCTTCTTCCCGGCAGTGGGCGAATACTTTCTAGACCGGATTTTAGATAATGGCATTAAGGGCTACTACTGGACGAGCACACTCGGTGGATCCACAGCATACGAACTATACTTCAATACTGAGAGCTGGAATTTCACCGCTCCCCAAATCAGCGGCACCATTCGTTTCGATGGTTACTCCGTTCGTCCCGTTGAAAAGCCGTAAGGCGTGGGCGAAGGCGCATCTATAGGGCGGTCTTTCGCTCTTCTTGAGTAGAAGGCGCACACAATAAACAACAAAGCAACAGAACAATGAAAAAGATATTCTTACTTCTTGCATTCGTCTTGGGCTGTATCTCTTCTCAAGCCCAAATAATCAAGGTCTACGAAAATGACTCATTAGTAAACACCTACGCCAACCGTAGCGACAAGAGCTATAAAGTGGTGGTAAGTAGGTTTGGCGACGGCAAGGTGCACGAGTTGGTCGACCTCGGCCTTTCGGTGAAATGGGCCACTTGCAACATCGGCGCGGAAACGCCTTATGAGGAAGGTAGTAAATTCGCTTGGGGAGAAACCTCCACGAAGGGCACATACAACGCCTTGACATATGAGTATTGCAATTGCCCCGACAATTTAAGCTATTGTTCGAATGGAAACCATTATACCAAATACAACGACACCGATAAAAAAACAGTTCTCGAACTCACGGATGATGCCGCCTCTGTGAATTGGGGTTATGTTTATCGCATGCCTACACAAAAAGAGTTTCAAGAGTTGCTGGATAGCTGCGACTGGACATGGGACTCTACCCATAAAGGCTATACGGTAACAAGTAAAAAGAACAGCAACAGCATCTTCCTTCCGGCATGGAGCAATTACATTACGGGCTATGAAGGCATATACTGGTCGCGCGATCTCAAATCTAGCAGCATTCCCTATGCATACTACCTTGAAATTGCCAATAGTGAGCACCATTCTAATGTCAAGACTGTCGGCAATTTCAAACGTACTGAAGGTTACTCCATCCGTCCCGTTGCGGAACCGTAAGGCGTGGGCGAAGGCGCATCTGTAGAGCGGTATTTAGCTCTTCTTGCGTAGAAGATGTGCTTAGTAATGTTCAAAGAATAACTTGGTGCGACTTAAACTATGGTCGTGCCAAGTTATTTTTGTATGGGGCTTCCGGCTGCGCTGTTGTCGGCTTAGTAGGGACGTGCGTCCTCGCCGTCCCCTTGGGTTGTTGCGTGCTTATGGGCAAATCCTCCTAATAGCGTTGCGCTGCACTTTGTCTGTTATTTGTTAAAGCCGTTGAGCAGGTCGATTATCCTGTCAGCCTCGTTGTCGGTGAGCGTCTGGTTGAGGGGGATGCTCAGTTCTTCGGTGTGTATGCGTTCGGTTATTGGCAAACGTAAATGGCCGAGCGTGTCGTGGTAGCACTCTTGGCTGTGGGGCGGGATGGGGTAGTGGATTATAGTCTCTACACCGTTGGCCTTCAGATGCGCCTGCAGGAGGTCGCGCTGTTTGCAGAGGATGGGGAAAATGTGGAACACGTTGTCGCGACAAAAATCCTCGCCGGGCATCTCTATCAAGTCGTTGTGTATGCTCTCAACGTATTTTCTTGCCAAAGCCTGTCGTCGGGCGTTGTCGTTGTCCAGACGAGGCAGTTTCACACGGAGCACTGCGGCTTGCAACTCGTCGATGCGGCTGTTGCGCCCCTGATACTGAAACACATATTTGCGGGCGGAACCGTAGTTGCCCAGCGAGCGGACGGTCTCCGCGAGAGTCTCGTCGTTGGTGGTCACGGCTCCGGCATCGCCCAATGCCCCGAGGTTCTTGCCCGGATAGAAGCTGTGGCCGGCCGCGTCGCCCAGCGAACCAGTGCGCTGCTTGCCCTGCCACAAGCATCCGTGAGCCTGAGCGTTGTCCTCTATCAACTTTAATCCATACTGTCGGCAGATGTCGCCAATGCGTTCAGTGTGGGCGCAGCGGCCGTAGAGGTGTACAATCATGATTGCCTTGGTGCGCGGAGTGATGGCCTGTTCAATCAACCGGTCGTCAATCTGCATGGTGTCAAGTCGCGGTTCCACGAGCACCGGGTGCAAACGGTTGTCGGTTATGGCCAGTATCGATGCTATGTAGGTGTTTGCCGGCACTATCACCTCGTCGCCCTCCTCCATAACGCCCATTTCCATGTATGCCCGGAGAATGAGCGTCAAAGCGTCGAGTCCGTTGCCGCAACCTATACAATGGCGAGTGCCGATATACTGGGCATAGTCTTTTTCAAACGCGGCGGAGGCCTGTCCCCTGAGATACCATCCGCTGTTGACCACACAGCCTATGGCAGCGTGAATCTCACCGCTGTACATCTGCGTGACCTTTTGCAAGTCGAGATATTTTATAGTTTGTGTTTCGTTCATAGTTATACAAAGATAATGCAAGCGAGCGGAAAAGAGAACTTGCCCTTGTCTTCCCGAGTGCGGTCTTATCTTATACAAAGGTACGGAAAAAGTCGGAAAACGTGCCGCAGGCTATCCCCAATACTGTGCATGGCCTTCGTGGCTCGCTGTTTCTGAAAGCAACGGTGCAAGGCGTATGATTGGTAATGCTATGTAATGAAATTTGGTCGATTTTTAACACTTGAAAAGTCTCTGTTCTGGAGTGGCGAAGCCTCTCTGCGAGCGTAAATATGGCCTTTACAGGTCGTGAAGATGCCACTTTTCGGTCGTAAACAGGCCGTTTACGATAGCTAAACGACCCGTTTGCGAGTCGCAAACGGGTCGTTTTTGAGGGCTAAATGTGTGCTGTTTTACCCGAAAGCAGGTCGTTTTAGGGGTAAAATCATGTCGCTTGCGTTGCGCACTGACGTTGTTTTCTGTGCAACATACATATATACAACTGCTTAAAGTTGCACACGCAAAACTGGCGTATTTGCGAGCAAGAATGTTGTTGGTGGATTTCGAGCGCGCTATGAACGCATGATTGTAAAAACGTTTCGGTTGTTCTGGTCGTGATGACAGGTATGAAATCTGCATCGGACTTGGCGCTATTTCACCGCTATTTTTATTCGCTTCGCATGGCTTTCCACAATGTAGATGCCGGCCGGAAGATTGTCGGTGCGCCCCATGCGGGTGCCGTCCAGACGGTATACGGCTGTAATGTCGCCCACTATGCAGCCCTTGCCACCGCGTATCGTCGGGCTGTCGGCCTTGTTCGGGGCAATGCCTGTGCTGGTGTCTGCCGAGGTGTAGAACAGCTGGAAGTCGTCAACCGACATCCACGTGCCGGTGAACTTCTTCTCGGTGAGGTAGAAGTCGTTGGTGAAGCCTATGGTAAGCACTCCGTCGGTCACTACGATGCCGCTTACGGTGTAGCTGCCCCAACCGTTGCCAAGCTCGCCGCCCGTGTTGCCGTTGGCTGCCACTTCGGTCTTGAGATACTGGCTGGCGGTCTGCGCCGTTATGAACACGCCTTCGCCGTTGGCACGCGACTTGGCTACCAGGCGGTAGGTGCCGTTGGGCAGGTTGCGGAGCGTCTGATGGCCGGTGTACCACAGGCTTCCGGCTGTGGAGTTGTAGGAGTCAAAGTATGTGTTGGCCGTGTTGCCGCTGTAGTGCTGCCCGCTTTTTATTTTCGCGTCGCCGTTGGTCAGCGACAACTGCCATCCCGTTTCGGCTTCAGCCCCTGCGTTCTTTATGACAAAGGTGAAGTCGGTGCTGTCGCTCGGCTGCTGCGTCAGTCTTACTGCCACGGTGGCCTCCTGCAACTGGCGCGTCAGGTCGTCCACTTCGGTCTGCTTGGTCAGCGAAGGCAGCAGACTGGCTTGTTCGTCCATGAGAGTTTGCAGCGTCTGGCGTGACTCTTTGGAGTAGGCATTGTTGGCGACAATGGTCTCGGCCACGGTTTTTTCCTTGTCGTAGGCGGCAGTTGACGGACGGTCGCTATAGACGGGGATGGTGTCGGTAGGCTCGTTTTCCACCTTGTTCAGCACGAAGTCGGTCACGCAGAACCACCCTTTCGTACCTCCGCCCGACGTTGAGGCATAGCCGATGCGCAGCTTGCCGTCAGTGCCAACAATGATTCTGTCGGTAGTCTGGCTCTCCCAGCCCTCTGTCGTGTTCCATATCGCCACCTTCTTGGCCGGTGACACGGCTGTATCGCCCTTTGTCATCAGGTAGGCGTGCTGGTCGCTTATCTCGCCCGGGCCGCACATCGACACGCAAGAGAGGGTATAGGCCGTTCCGGGCACCAGTCCGTCAAGCTCCTGATATACGTCCATCGACGTGAAGTTGTTTGACCAGCTGTTCCAACAGGTCTTTCCGGCAATGGTGGCTGTGCGGAAGTCGCCTCCGCTGCTCACGTTTGCCGTGCTCCAGCCGCTGCTTCCGTTGGCGAAGTTTGCGTTCTCTATGGTGTTGTGCGCCTTCTCTTCCTCCTGTTCAAGGCCAATCACGCCCATGACAGCCTTTTGCAGCTCATCGACGCCCTGTTCTTCGCCGCTTTCGGCCTTACCTATGGCTGCGTCAAGAGCCGCTTTCTGCGTGTCGGCCAGACTGCTTGCCTCGATGGAAGTCAGTCCTTTGGCCTCCTCAAGCAGCATCTTCTGCATGGCAGGGGCTTCGGCCACGACATAGCTGGTGAACGAATTTGCGGGGAGAACGGCTGTGAGATACGTGCCGTCCACGTCCATTGTCACCGTTTTCTCCATGCCCGACGTGTTGCCGCAGACCACGATGATGGCTCCGTCAGGGGTCTCTGCAGACAGAATCAGGTTGGGCTCGTCCACCGTGAGTATCTTTGAACCGGGCGGAATCAGGTGGCTGTAGTGCTTGAAGGCGTAGTATTCGGGCGTGTAATAGGGCTTTCCGTTAGCCGAATTGACCTGCACGAGCGAGTTCTGCTGCCACCCCCAGGTGCTGATGCCCTTGTCTTTGAGTATCACGTTCCCGTAGGTATAGGTGGTCACACGGTTGGCCAAATATCGGTTGATGAGGTAGAACGTGTGCGTAGCCGCATTCCAGTCGAACGTGCCGCTGCCACATTCGCTCTCCGTCATCACCGCTTCATATTCGGGATGGCGCGTCATAACCTCGTTGATGGCATTGGCTCCCTCCCACTGAAAGCCTATCTGCGAGCAGTACTTGCCGATATTTGGGGTGTTGAGTATCTGTTCAAACACGTCAAGGCTGCCGGTGTTCATTGTCCCCACGATGAGTTTCACGTCGGGATGGTGCTCCGCGAAGTACGGGCCAAGATAGTTGGCGAGGAATTTTCCCGTGGTCTTCGCCGTCCAGGAGCACCCCGGATAGGGCGTATTAGAGTAGGCCTCGTTCTGGTAGGCCAGCGAAGAAATGTCTATACCCTCGGCCTTGTATGCGTCAATAAACTTGCTGAAGTAGAGGCAATAGGCATCGTAGTATCGTGCGCTGTCGATAAACTGGTCGTTAAAGTAGGGCGGAACACCGAAAGGGCAGCCGTTTGTGTCGGTCTTCCGCTGCGCATAGTGCTTGTTGGTCTTCATCCATTGGGGCGGACTCCACGGGGACGCCCAGAACGTCATGCCGGGACACTCTGCCTGAGCGAGCTTGATGGAGGGGATGACCGCCTCCTTGTCGCGGCTGATGGTGAAGTTCTTCATCTCAAAGTCGCCGTCTGTCTCGTTGCAGCTGTACCAGTCGCGCCCATAGTCGCTTGCCCCGATGGGTATGCGCCCTACGGTTATGCGCAAGTCTCCGTAGGGATTGAACGCCCGCTTGACGAACTGCTGCTTGTCAGAGTCGCTCATAAGGTTGTAAGCGTCGTAGTCAAGTTCGTTGAAGCACGTACCCCAGCCCTTGAAGGTCTGATTGGGCTTGTCAGTTCTGATGACTATCTGTGGCGTGCCCACCACATTGTCGGCAACGTCCACGGTTGCCATCTTCCAGAAGTTGCCGCTTGTAGAGCGGAACATCAGCGCCTGACGCTCGGCCGCCGATGCCGATACGGTCATCAGCGAGGCCATCAAAAGTAATGAATAGTAATGCATTGTTTTATAGTTAGGTTTGGTATTATGCAAAGATACAAGCAAGCTCGTCTTATATAAAGATGATGCAAGCTCGTTTTATGCAAAGACGATGCAAACGAGCGGAAAGAAAACTTGTTTTCAATTTCCCGAGTGCAGCTCGTTTTATGCAAAGATACGCCACTATAAAAGAAAAGCCGCTGGCATGGGTAACCAACGGCGGTGTGACTTGTTGTGAGAGGCGGAATGTTACATATAGGCTGTCCAATTTGATGTACTCAATTGCGAGAATTTCTTTTCTGCAAATAATTGACAGTTAGCGTATTATCGCGGAAA
>CAVGKZ010000062.1:0-30362 GCA_963630025.1 bacterium
AACCTCATCAAGTGTGGTATAAACAAATATCAAGCTTATGAATGGGGTAACACTCGCAAGAGTTATTGGCGCACGGCAGATAGCCCAATCTTGCATAGAGCAATCAATAATGACAATCTGCGCAAGGCAGGGTATGCTACTTTGATGGGGGAGTATCTCGAATGGCACCCAAAATAGGAACCGCCGTATGCCGAACGGCACGTACGGTGGTGTGAGAGGTCGGAAAACGAAAGTAGGAAGAAAACTACTTCGTTTTCCTCCTACTCGATTGCCCTTACGTTTTGATGGAGGAATGTGGGTTGCGAATGCTTTTTGGGGTCAGCCCGAAAACCAGGTCGCGCAACTCCATGTTCGGGTATGTGGGTTGCAATTGCTTTTTTGGGGAAACCTGGCCTTGATGTTTGTTTTTTGGGGGCACAACTTCTTGTCGCTTGGCGGCGTTTATTGTCCGCCAAGCCGTGAGAAGAACACGATTATGTCGTCCCAAGTCTTCATGTTTTCAGAACCGAGAAGGATGCTTGTGCCCAAGAAACCGGGTGTCGGCGTGGTGCTGATTATGTAGTCGCCGTAGAGTAGGGCACGATTGTTGGTGTGAGTGATACGGTTGAATGCCGGCGCACTCAGATATTCCACTACCCAAGCCTGTGTCTTTTCGGGCAGAGTGGGGTCGTTGGTTGGTGCAGGAGCCACGATTTGCACGTTGTAGTGATCCAGCAGCATTTCGTAAGCCTTGTGCATTGACGGCAAGGGACGTCCGTCTGCTGTGGCAAGAGCATCCATTGCGATATAGACTATGGGACGTTCGCGCCCTTCTTGGCGGTCGTCAATCTGACGGATAAGCGGAACGAGATAGTGCAGAGCCGTGTGGTCTATGAGCCGATGGCCTCCGTGGAAACGTATGGCGTTGGGATAATGCCCAAGGAAAAGGTCGAACGTGTGCACGACATCGTCTTCGTCACCGAAAAGCCCCCAAACACGTTGGCGTTCCTCATCGGTTACGCTGGCGAAACACATGGCTGTGGTCTCCGCATATTCCTTTACGAGACTCTTCGTTACGATGAATTCCTGCTGGCCGTCAGCCCTCGGGTTCTGGTAAACCATGCGTCCAATCATGTTGCGCTTCAGCATTGTGTCGCCCATCTGAAACGCCGGGTTTACGAGAATGCGGTCGTAGCCGGTAAGCATTTCGGTCATCATGCCACCAGCCGACGAACCTATGATAAGGTCGGGATGGTTTTCCTCGCAAAGATTGCGCAACAGCTGCATAGCTTCAGCCGGGTGTAGCGGCAAGTCGCGGGCAATAATATCGGCTTGCGGCATGAGAGACCGCAGCAGTTCTACCGTTCCTGACTGCGCCGAAGAGGCAAAACCGTGTACATACAGTATTTTCTTTCCAGCCATTAGCTGTGGATATTCCTTGCGTTTGGGTGCGTCCATAATGATTGTCGTTTTGTCTTCTTTGTCCTGTTTTGCCGTATTCCTCTGTGTCTACTTGCTGTCGGCGGTAGAGGAAGTGCCGTTTTCTTCTGATTCTTTCGCTTTTTTGGCAGCTTTGCGGTCGGCTTCGAGTTCGTCTTTGAGAAATTTTGCCGTGTAGCCTTCGGTACATTCGGCCACCTCCTCGGGCGTTCCTGTGGCCATGACGCGGCCTCCGTCACGTCCACCACCCGGCCCCATGTCTATAATGTGGTCGGCCAAGCGTATCACGTCGAGGTTGTGTTCTATGACAATGACCGTATTGCCGCGGTCAACGAGCTTTTGCAGCACTCCCATCAGTATGCGTATGTCCTCGAAATGCAGTCCTGTGGTAGGTTCGTCCAGAATGTATATGGTCTTCCCCGTGTCTTTCTTGCTCAGTTCCGAGGCCAGTTTTACGCGCTGGCTCTCTCCTCCCGAAAGCGTGGTCGACGGCTGTCCGAGTTTGATATAGCCCAATCCGACGTCTTGTATGGTCTTTATCTTGCGCAGAATGTCGGGCACATTTTCAAAAAACTCCACCGCCTGATTGATGGTCATGTCGAGCACATCGGCTATGCTCTTGCCTTTATAGCGCACCTCAAGCGTCTCGCGGTTGTAGCGTTTACCGTGACACACCTCGCAAGGCACGAGCACATCGGGCAGGAAGTTCATCTCAATGGTCTTGTAGCCGTTGCCTCCGCACGCCTCGCAGCGTCCGCCCTTTACATTAAAGGAGAAGCGCCCGGGCTTGTAGCCGCGTATCTTGGCCTCCGGCAAACCCACAAACAGCGTGCGAATGTCGCTGAACACGCCGGTGTATGTGGCAGGGTTGGACCGAGGAGTGCGTCCCAGGGGCGACTGGTCTACGCACACCACCTTGTCGGCGAAGTCCAGTCCCTCAATGCTGTCGTATGCCATAGGCTTCTTCAGCGAGCGATAGAAGTGATGGCTGAGTATGGGTTGCAACGTCTCGTTGATGAGAGTAGACTTGCCGGAGCCGCTCACTCCGGTTATAACCGTGAGAGTGCCGAGCGGAAAGCTCACGTCCACGTTCTTCAGGTTGTTGCCCTTTGCCCCACGGATGGTTATACAGTGCCCATTACCCTTGCGTCTTTCGGTGGGAGTGGCTATGCGCCGCTCACCGCTCAGATATTGCGCCGTGAGGGTGTGGCGGTTCATCATCTCCGCAGGCGTTCCTTCAAACACCACTTCGCCGCCTTTGCGTCCGGCCATAGGCCCGATGTCCACTATATAGTCGGCGGCGAGCATCATGTCCTTGTCGTGTTCCACCACGATGACGGTATTTCCCATGTCGCGAAGCTCCTTGAGCGAGGCTATCAGCCGGTCGTTGTCGCGCTGGTGCAGACCGATGCTCGGCTCGTCCAGTATGTAGAGCACGTTCACGAGCCTTGACCCTATCTGCGTGGCGAGCCTTATGCGCTGGCTCTCTCCGCCCGACAGCGTGGCCGACGTGCGGTTTAGCGACAGATAGTCCAGTCCCACGCCGAGCAGAAAGTCCAGTCGTGTGCGTATCTCCTTGAGTATCTCTTCGGCTATCTTTGCCTGCTGCTTGTCCAGATGCTCTTCCACTCCGTTGAGCCACTGCCTTAGTTCGGCTATGTCCATTGCCGACAGTTCGGCTATGTTCTTGTCCCAGATGCGGTAGGACAAGGCTTCGCGGTTGAGTCGCTGGCCGTGGCACTCCGGGCACTCGCACACGGCGAGAAACTGGTCGGCCCACTTGCGTCCGGTGGCGGTGTCGTCGTTTTCAAGCACGCTCTGCAAATACTTCACCACACCGTCGAACGCCACGAAATAGTCGCTCGATGTGTGGACAACATCTTTGCTGATGCGAACCTTGTCCAAGGTTCCGTTGAGTATCTCGTTGAGAGCCTCGTCGGGAATGTCTGCAGCCTTGGTGCTGATGGTGCATCCGTACTTCTGTAATATGGCGTCTATCTGCCAGAATATCAGCTGGTTCTTGTATTTGCCTAAAGGAACTATTGCGCCATCCTTTATGCTTATGTTGCGGTCGGGCATGACCTTGCCCAAGTCAATCTCGTTGATATAGCCCAAGCCCTTGCATCTCGGGCAAGCTCCCTGGGGCGAATTGAACGAGAAGTTGTTAGGTGCCGGGTCGCTGTATGACATGCCTGTGGTGGGGCACATCAGCCGTTTGGAGAAGTGCTTGGCCTCGTTGGTGTCAGCGTCGAGCACCATCAGCAGTCCGTCGCCCTGCCTCATGGCCACGCCTACGCTCTTCCGCAGCCGTTCGTCGTCCTTCGGTTTCACCACAAGTTTGTCTATCACCACCTCTATATTATGTGTCTTGTAGCGGTCAACCTTCATGCCGCGCTCTATTTCCTTCACCTCTCCGTCTACGCGCGCATACAGATAGCCCTTGCGCCTCATGCTTTCAAACAGTTCGCGGTAGTGGCCTTTGCGGCTTCTTACGAGCGGAGCCAGCAGCATGATTTTGCATCCGGCATAGCTCTCCATAATCATTTCGAGCACTTTCTCCTCGGTATATTTCACCATCTCCTCGCCGGTGGCATAGCTGTAAGCCTTGCCGGCGCGGGCGAAGAGCAGGCGCAAGTAGTCGTAGACCTCGGTTGTGGTGCCCACGGTGGAGCGAGGGTTCTTGTTGGTGGTTTTCTGCTCGATGCTGATTACCGGACTCAAGCCCGTAATCTTGTCTACATCAGGGCGTTCAAGACCGCCGAGAAAGTTTCGGGCGTAGGCCGAGAACGTCTCGATGTAGCGTCTTTGCCCCTCGGCGAATATGGTGTCGAATGCCAGCGACGACTTTCCCGAACCGGAAAGTCCTGTTATCACGGTCAGACTGTTGCGGGGAATCTCCACGTCGATGTTCTTCAGGTTGTGCACCCTGGCTCCCCATACGTTTATCTTCCCGTCTTCTCTTTCGGTTTCCATGTGATTGTTGTTCTGCGCTGTGAGAAAAAAGATTGGGTTGTGAAGGTTAGTTTGAGGTGCTGCTGCCCTCGGTGTAGTCTCTCAGGAGGTTCACGTCACGCTTGATGTTATACTCTGTGCCGTCGGCACCCTTGGCCTTCACCAGCACGAAGTATACTCCCGGCTTCACGGGCGAACCGTGGAACGTGCCGTCCCAACCGCCGTCTATGTTGGTCCACTCATAGAGCTTCTGTCCCCAACGGTTGAATATGTAGGCGTGAAATTCGGTGATGCTCTTGTGGTTGTCCTTGGCTTTGTAGATGTCGTTTATGCCGTCGCCGTTGGGCGAGAAAGCGTTGGGCATCTCCAGCAGACTTGCGCTTATAGTCACCGTTATCGTTGCTATAAGATCGGGGTCAGACTCGCTGTCGTAAGAGACATACAGAGCCACGTTGGTGGTACCCGACTGCAAGAATTCGTAGGTCGTTTCCTCCTCGTGTCTGACGATGTAAGGCGTTGTGGCATCAGACTTTGTGAATCTCCACTCATACGTTGGTTTCACGTCTCCGAGCATTGACGGGTTGGCTCTGAACGTGACAGATAGCGGAGCCTGTGCATCGGTGATGGCATCTGTGGTTTCCAGAGCTTCACCGTCAACGGTGTAGTATGCCGTAGGGTTGAAGTCGGCTTTTGCGACCGAGGGGATGAGGGCGAGCAAAGCCCACAACGCCAATATTTTTATCCTAACTGTTTGTGCCATAGTTAGCGCAAAATTACGGAATAAAGTTGAGTTATCACAATCTTGTCCGCCACATTTTTGGAAATTGCCTCTGACGTCGTTTTGATTAGGCTGTGCCGCTTGCTCTTCGTAACTGTGCCATTTACGGGTCGTAACTCGGCCACTTACGAGTCGTAAACGGCCCACTTTTGAGTCGTAAATGGGCCACTTTTGAAACCTATTGGGTGTCAGCGTGTTACAAAGACGGATTTTTGTCGTGTCAAAACGCCTCTTTTTAAGCCTCAAGCTGGCCTCGAAGAGGCTGTATTTCAGTAGCCCCTTGTGGAGCGTAGCGGAACATGGGTTGTATGTGGATGGGGGGGAGTATCGGCTTCGAAGATGCCGCACATACAAGGAATGACCTTGTCTATGCACCTACCGTAAGAACCCTTTCTATCTCGTTTTCGCCCAAACATTCGGCACAATGTTATGTTTATCCACAAATTATTGGTACTTTTGTAGGTCAAATACACAAAATAGGAAACCAATGAAACTACTTTTCAGGAGTCTTGTGCTGGCCGTTGTCCTCGTGTTTGCTGCAGACATGGCTATGGCGCAGACCACAAAGTGGCGCGAGATACACAAGGTGAAGCGCAAGGAGACGGTGTTCGGGATAGCCAAAGACAACGGGCTGACCATCGAAGAACTGCTCAACGCCAACCCGGAGATGAAGCAACCGGGATATGAACTGAAGAAAGGCGACTTCATCTTCATTCCATACCCGTCGTCAACTCCGGCCAAGACGCAGACCGCTGCGCAGACCTCGGCTCAAACCAAGGTGGCCGACTCCAAGTCGAAGGCCATCAGGGTGGGGGTGATGCTGCCGCTGCACAACGAAAACGGCGACGGCATCCGCATGACGGAGTACTATCGCGGTGTGCTTATGGCGTGCGACAGTCTGCGCTGCAACGGCATTTCGGTTGACGTTCACGCTTGGAACGTGGCCGAAAACGCTGACATAAACAAGACCCTCCGCGACAACGCCGCTGCGCAGTGCGACGTGATAATAGGGCCGCTCTACTCCACACAAGTAAAGGCTCTGTCAGACTTTTCGCGCAAGCACGGCATAAAGGTGCTCATACCGTTCTCCATAAATGCCCCGGAACTGCTTTCCAACCCCAACCTGTTCCAGGTCTATCAGAGTCCGGCCGACTTCAACGAATCCGTGATAAGCCGCTTCCTCGACAAGTTTGCCGGCTATCACACCGTGTTCATAGACTGCAACGACACCACAAGCCGCAAGGGCATCTTTACTTTCGGCCTGCGCCGACGCATGGAGACCATGGGGCGCAGCCATTCCATCACCAATCTGAAGTCGAGCGACGCCTACTTCTCAAAGGCGTTCAGCCGGGTGATGCCCAACGTGGTGGTGCTCAACACCGGGCGTTCGCCAGAGTTGAACGTGGCTTTCGCAAAGCTCAACAACCTCACGATGAACGATGCCAAGGTGTCGGTGTCCATGTTCGGATATACGGAGTGGATGATGTACACCAAGTACAACCTTGACAACTACTACAAGTACAACGTCTTCATTCCGGCAGCGTTCTATACCAATCCGCTTTCGGCCAAGACGGCACGCATAGAGCAGAAGTACCGTTGGAACTTCCATGCCGACATGCTTCAGGCACTGCCGCGTTTCGCCATCACAGGCTTTGACCAGGGCTACTACTTCATCAAGGGTCTGAGCATGTATGGCAGCAAGTTCACAGGTGCAGCCGGCGTTGTGGGCTACACCCCGATACAGACACCGTTGCGTTTCGTGCGCGTCGGCGACAACGGCGGCTACCGCAACAACAGCATGCTGATGGTACACTATACGCCGGGACACAAGATAGAGACTCTATATTATTAATGTGTATGGGACGCTTTCACACACTTGCGTGCGCCGTCGTAGCGCTTTTTCTCTCAATACCCGTGTGCGTCAAGGCACAGGTGGGCGAATACCGCAACGGATTCAGCCTTGGAGTAAACGGCGGCTACATACTTAGCTCCGTAGGCTTCAACCCCGAGATACCACAGAAGCAGTATGGCGGCTTCACGGGCGGCCTCACCGTGCGCTACACTTGCGAGAAATACTTCAAGAGCATCTGTGCCCTCGTGGCTGAAGTGAACCTTGCACAGGTGGGATGGCGCGAGGACATACTCACGTCCAGCGACCTTCCTGTAATGAACTCTGTCACAGGGCTGGCCGAAGAGTATGAAAGGCGACTGACATACGTGCAGGTGCCCATGTTCGCACGCCTCGGTTGGGGTCGCGAACGCAAGGGCTTGCAGTTCTTTTTCCAGGCCGGTCCGCAGGTGGGTTTCTTCCTTGGCGACAAGAGCAAGTCAAACTTTGACTACTCGCAGCGCAACACAGCCGACCGTATCGGTGCGCAGAAGGATGCCACGCAGGACTCTCTCGCCATACAAAACAAGTTTGACTACGGTATAGCTGCCGGTCTGGGACTGGAATATTCGCATCCCAAAATCGGCCATATCATGCTCGAAGGACGCTACTATTACGGTCTTGGCGACATCTTCGGCAACTCCAAGCGCGACTATTTCGGCCGCAGCAACCTTGGAAACATCGTCATAAAGCTCACATATCTTATAGATGTGTTCAAAACGAATAACCCTAAAATAAAATAATCTTATGTTTGAAGGACAACCGAAAGGTCTTTACGCGTTGGCTCTGGCCAACACCGGCGAGCGGTTTGGCTACTACACCATGCTCGCCATCTTCACTCTGTTCATGCAGGCTAAGTTCGGATGGACTGAGTCGCACGCCGGACAGGTGTATGCCATCTTCTTGGCTGTGGTCTATTTTGCGCCTCTCTTCGGCGGAATGATAGCCGACAAGATTGGATACGGCAAGTGTGTCACCATCGGCATGGTCACCATGTTCATCGGCTACCTTGGTCTGGCCATACCCACCGAGGCCGACACTACCGGCGAGTATGCCATGTATGCCGGCTTGGCTTGCGTGTCGCTGGGCACAGGTCTGTTCAAGGGCAATCTGCAGGTGCTTGTGGGCAATCTCTATGACGACCCCAAGTATGCCGACAGGCGCATCGACGCTTTCAGTCTGTTCTATATGGCCATCAACATTGGTGCCATGTTCGCCCCTTCAATGGCCAAGTGGATTACCAATGTGTATCTGGAACAATACGGAATGGTGTATGACGCATCCAATTTCAGTCCTGAATATCTGAAGGCTCTCTACGGCGCTTATGGTCTGTGCTTCGGTGTGGCTTGCGTCTCTTTGATTATTTCAGCCATCATCTACTTCGCCTGCCGCAGCTGGTTCAAGCATGCCGACGTAACGGCCAAGCAGGCCAAGGAGCAGGATGTGGCCGTTGAGCAGCTGACTCCCAAGCAGGAGAAAGACCGCATTGTGGCTCTTCTGTTGGTTTTCGCTGTGGTCATCTTCTTCTGGATGGCCTTCCACCAGAACGGTTCCGCACTGACTTTCTTCGCCAAGAAGTACACCAACCTCACCGTTTTCGGTGGCATGCGCATCTGGTTCAACATCTTCAGCCTAGCTCTCATCGCCTTGGCTGTATACACAGGCTTCGGTGCGTTCCAGTCAAAGTTGGCCAAGAACCGTGTGATATGCGGCGTTTCCACCGTGGTGTTGGTCGGCGTGGCCATCGCACTGTTCCTCGGCATGGACAATCCCACCATGGGTCAGCCTTCCGACTTCCAGCAGTTCAACCCCTTCTTTGTGGTAGCGTTGACACCGTTCAGCATGCTTTTCTTCGGTTCGCTGACCAAGAAAGGCAAGGAAGTGAGTGCTCCTGCACGTATCGCCTGGGGTATGCTTGTGGCCGCAATAGGTTTCGGGGTCATCACATTGGCCTCAACAGGTTTGATTTCGCCTATGGATTTGGGCGACAAGACCCAGAGCATCCTTTCGCCGGGCTGGCTCATTTCCACCTACTTTACACTGACTTTGGCCGAGTTGCTGCTCTCTCCGATGGGCATAGCCTTTGTGTCTAAGGTGGCTCCTCCCAAGTTCAAGGGCTTGATGATGGGCGGCTGGTTTGTGGCCACTGCCATCGGCAACTACCTTAGTTCCATCCCCTCCATGCTTTGGAACAAGATTCCGCTCATGTACAACTGGGGCATACTGATTGCTCTCTGCCTTATCAGTGCCATCGTGATGTTCGCTTTGCTCAAGAGACTGAAGCAAATGACGGAATAAGACATTTAGATAAAGACTTAGAAAAAACGTTTTCGAGCTGCGGCATTTGTTCTTTGCAAGTGCCGCAGCTTGTCGTTAATCTGAAATTTGAGGCCGTGGCAAAAGTTGCCAATCTTTGGAGTGATAAGAGACAAAACATGACGTAAATAGCCCAACATTAAGTAACTTTACGGCGGTAATTAAAAAGAACCGCCCTAAAACGACTGACCTATGGAAGAGAATCTGATAAGAGTGACAGGAAGTGGCACAATACATGTGGTGCCGGATGTGACACGCGTAGAGTTGTCACTGGTGAGTCTTCACGACTCATACGAGGAGGCATACAAGCAAGCCAAGAGCGATACCGACAAGCTGAGGGAGATGATGGAGGAGCTGAAGCTTGACACAACGTTGCCCAAGACGAAGAGTCTGGATATAAACAAGAAGTCGAAGAGCAACTACGATAGGAACAACCATTATGTCGGGGAGACATTCCTCGGCTTTGAATTGAGACACTATGTCAAGATAGATTTGGGCATGGACAACGTGTTGCTCAACAGTCTTGTTCGCTTGATTGGCTGCAAGCTGAAGCAGGCGGAAATAAACATTGGCTATACAGTGAAAGACCCGCGTCCTGCCCAATTGAAGATGTTGGAGCGCGCGGTGAAGGATGCCAAGGAGAAGGCCACCATCATGGCAACGGCAAGCGGATGCAAGCTCGGTGCGGTAAACCGCATCGACTATTCTGTCAATGAACTGCATGTCTACTCCCAAGCCCGCAACATCCATGATTGTGATGAGGCAATGTGTTGCGAAGAGTCTTCACTCGACATAACGCCAGACGATTTGGCTGCATCAGACTCTGTGACTGTGGTTTGGTATTTGGTTGACGGTGAGAAATAAGTAATGTTATGAACAAGTCGGGATTTGTTGTCATCACCGAAGACGGGCTTTATGGATTGGCAGATTCCACAGGCAGGAAGGTCGTTCCGTGTGAGTATGACGAAATACTCGACTACGATGACGACGGCTATATCCGTTTGATTAAGGGCGGAGTGTATAGCACTATCACCATAAAGGGCAAGCAGGCCATTCCTCTTTCAAAAGGCTTGACCCACCTCGGCGTGTTCTGGGGAGAAACGGCGCGGGCACGTAAGGGCGATGGATGGGGACTCGTTGACGTGAAGGGTAATGACGTGACCGAATTTACTTTCACTCAGATCAACGCTCACCGCAAAAACGGCTATTTCGCCATCGACGCAGACGGCATGAAGGGCTGGTTGCTTGAAGACGGACAATTCTCACCGTTCCACAACCAGACGAGTCCGGGCAAGAAGAAACGTTTCCAGGAAGTAAGGGTGTTCCATAAGGAGATTGCTCCGGCCAAGACATGGGAAGGCCGTTGGGTGTTCATCAACGAGGAACTGAACCGTGTGAACGACATTTCATACGAAGGCTTGGACCCAGTGCTCCGCAATGGCATCTACTCCACATGGAAGACAGTAGGGACAAGTAGATTCTACGGTGCAGCATTCTATGACGGCATGCCTATCGTTGACGAGTGGTTTGACAGTCCGTTGCACTTTGAGGATGGCGTTACAGTCTGCCAAAAGAAGGAACTGGATGAAGACGGCAAGGTGATAATCATTCCAAACTGTGGTCAGCCGCTTTGTCGTCATGGCATCTTGCGAAGTGACGGCACGTGGTTGTTTCAGATGGAATATTCCGACATTCACTGGAACGATTACAAAGAGAAAGACTGTTGGTATGCCGAGAACATCAACGGCGGCGATGTGTGCTACTTGCTCTATCCCGATGGTAGCCGAAAGATATACGACAAGGCCAGAGCGGTGAAATCGCCGTTCGGGTCAAACTATATTCCGGGAAGAGAAAAGTGTAATGACATTCCCGAACACGTTGTGCGCAACGCGTATGTTCCCATGCTGGTTGCGGAAAAGCGCTTGAGGCTGTTCAATAAAGAAAGGTTTGAGATATGCTTGCGGAAATACCTTGAAGAAGGGCATGGTGCAGGCAATCCTTTCCATGTGTTCTATCGCGACACTGACACCGAGTTTGATGTTGACGAGTGTTACAAGGTGGGGCAGGTGATACGTGCCGGTGACTTCATGGAAGCGACCGACGAACTGAGACGACCGGTTCATAGAGTGCGCTTTATGATTGTGGCTGCACGCCTGTTCTCCATAGAGGGATTCTTGAAATTGCAGGACAAGCCTTTGCCCAATCCGTTTCCATTCAAAGAAAACATTATCCACCGCAATTCTTATTTCGTGGTGACAGATGTACTTCATTTCGCGGGGAAGACCCAGATACAACTCGTGAAGATACCTCATGGAGCCTATGTACTGGGCAAGAAGCATGGCTATCCGTTTGAACATATAGACGACCTTAGCAGCATCCAGGGCATACAGTTGTCTGAATTTGCTTATATCGACTTCACAATAGGTATGACAGACGTTGTTCACGGCCACTCTCTTGATGATGAATGGACTGCGGCGATGCATCAGCCTATCGGACTGGACAAGCAGATGGGGCCTGTCGGACTAGAGCCAGACTATGAGTCGCCAATGTTCAAAATCTCTTATGGCAGAAGAACCTATGATGTTACATTTGAACATTATTACGACATCTGTTGCGATGATCACGATTATGAATGGCAAGAATATAGCTTTATGACAAAACTGGACAATCCTATTAAGGTAATAGTCGGTGATATCACCCGACTGCGTGTAGATGCAATAGTAAATGCCGCCAATGCAAGTCTTCTTGGTGGCGGTGGTGTTGACGGAGCCATACACAGGGCTGCCGGACCTGAACTGCTCGAAGAGTGTAGAAGTCTGAACGGATGCAAGACAGGTCAGAGCAAGATGACGAAGGGCTATAACCTGCCATGCAGCAGGATAATACATACTGTTGGACCGGTATGGCATGGCGGCGAACACAACGAAGACGCACTGTTGGCATCGTGCTATCGCACCGCCCTTGAACTGGCTTCGGCAAATGACATCAAGACCATTGCTTTCCCTTGCATCAGTACCGGCATCTATAGGTTTCCGAAAGACAGAGCAGCAGAAATTGCAGTTCGGGTGGTCAAGGATTGTCTCCTTGAAGGAAAATACGAAGGCGAGGTCACGTTCTGCTGTTTTTCGGAAGAACAGGCTAAGCGATACGAGCAAATACTGGAGGGGCTGGAGTAGAATGGCAAGTGAGATGGAAGCAGAAAAGGTGCGTGGCATAGTTACTGCCGATGCCGCATACATAGGCAATGTGATGCGTATTCCGCAGGACATACAGAAGAAGGCGAGGCAGCTGTGCTGGAAGTATAACACAACCGACCCGTCGGACAACAAGGCATTGGCCGCAACACTCAAGGAACTGTTGGGCACTTGGAGTGAAAACGTGGCGATTATGCCGCACATTCATTTCGACTATGGCATCAACACTCACTTCGCAGGTGGTCACTTTACGTTTGTCAACTTCGACTGCGTGTTTCTTGACACGTCACCTATACATATAGGTAAGGATGTGTTTATCGGTCCGAAGTGTGTGCTTGCTTGTCCCGGACATCCCATGAACCCGGAGCAACGGCGCACGGAACCGCTCACCCAGAGCAGACCTATCCATATAGGAAACGGCGTGTGGTTGGGAGCAAGTGTGACGGTAATCGGCGGTGTGACTATCGGCGATGGCTCGGTCATTGCCGCCGGAGCGGTTGTAACCAAAGACGTTCCTGCGGGTGTCGTGGCAGGCGGTGTGCCGTGCAAAGTGATTAGACCAATCACCGAGGCAGACAGGATTAAGCCGGAAGACATCGTCTTTTGATGGTTGTATTGTAAAGAAAAACAAAGGGGACGTTTTGCCTCTCTATGAGAAAGTTGCCTGATTTCTCATGGAAACCAAGGAGGTTTCTTGTGATGAGTCAACTTTTTTCACAGTCTTTCGTTGGCTATGAAGGACAGGGCAAACGATGCGAAAAGCAAAGGATGCACTTGGTTGGGGTTGGAGTTGCGTGGATTGATGAAGCCATTATCATCCTAAGCAACCCCGATATACAGTGAGGGCTTCACCTATATGTTGGATAGATGAAGCCCCGTATGCGTAGAAAGAGTGTTGTCTTTGAGTCGCTAATTCTTCCAAAAGCGGAAAGTAATGTCCGTGAAACTGTCGCCAGAAGCCCGCTTGTAGAGACGTTGGTTGGTGGTTCGTTCCTTCAAACAGCCAAGGTGCTTGATATACGGGCCTACCTTTATATAGTCAAATGCGGTCTTGTCTATTGCAGAAGCGATACAGGTTCTGCCGCTATACCACGCCACTTTCAGTTCAGGATGTACTTTGTGCAGATACTGCGCAAGCGTTTCTATGTATTTCGGGTCGGAGTCGCCACCCATAAAGCACACGCATGTAATCTCTTCTCCATAGTCGTTGACAAGTTTGTCAAGGGCCAAGGGGGTCAGAGGGATGCCCGTGTCACCCCAAAGATACTGGCTGTGGCAGCCAGGACACCGGCAGGGACAGTTGGAAAGGTTGATTGCCAACGTCACCTCGTCGGGTATCTCCTGGAAAACCACCGCTGTGTTTACGTATTTCTGCATACAAACAGTTTGTGTTCTGTGTAGTTGGAATTGGTACTCTACGCAATGACTATCAGTACTTTGCGTGACATTTATTGATGCTCAGCGTAGTAGAACCTGCGGCCTGCCTCTTTCTGACGTGCTTCAGAGAAGTTGCTCACACGTTTCAGATAGCCGATGATGCGTGTCATGTAGTCCACGTTCTTTGAGTGGCAGTGAGGACACTCCTTAAGGTATCGTTTGTCGATGTAACCGCACTCGTTGCAAATTGTGTTGGGTATGTTGAACGTGAAGTAGTTGCATCCCTCCTTTGCTGCAACGCGAAGCAACTGGCGGTATTGAGCCTTGGAAAGATGTTCCTCCAGGTTCATGTGCAGGGCAGAGCCACCGGTAAGGTGCTGGATATAGGGCGCTCCGTGCAACTTGAACTTGTCGATGATGTTTAGCGAGTCGTCTTCTACAGCATAGAAATAGCTGTTGTAGCAGTCGCGCGGTACGAAATATCCGTCCTCCTTGTCCCACTTGGCGTGCTTTACACCTACGTTTTCGGCTGGAATCATCTCGCAGTTGAACAGCACATCCTTGGTTCTGTACTCCTTGTTCTTCTTTTCCACAAGTCCCAACACCTCCTGCACGAACTTCAAGTAGTCCGGATTGTCGTTGATTTTGAGTCCCATGAACTCGGCAGCCTCGACAAGTCCGTTCACTCCGATGGTCAGATACTGGCGCGCAATGTTGATGTAGCCGGCGTCGAACAGAGGCAACATGCCGTGGTGGAGCAGTTCTTTCAGATTCTCGTTGTATGCCAGCTGCACCTTGTGGCACAGGTCTATGATGTCTGTGAGGAACTCTTTGTAGTCCAATTTGTTGTTCACGGCATATTGAACGCATCGGTTCAGATTCACCGTCAGCACACTCTTTGAACCCGTAGACACTCCACCTGCACCGAGAGTGTAGCTAAAACCGTTGTCCTGAATCTCGTTTCTCAAGCGGCAGCAGCTTGAAAGAGAGTCGGCATTATCGCTCATGTAGGTGAAGAACGAGTGGCCTTCCGAGTACATTTCGGCTGCGAAATCGCCCCATTCCTTGTCTATGACATCGCCGTCCTTGCTCAAGAGAGCCATCGTCTCAACGGGGAAGGTGAGCACAGTCTTCGTGCGCTCCTTGTTGAACCACTTCATAAAGCGCTTCTGCAACCATGAAAGGCTCTCCCAATCGGGCTGACTGCCGTCCGGGAAGTAGAAGTTGCCAAAGAGACTTTCGAAGTATGGTTTGTCATAATAGGATATGTTCCAGAACACGGCCTGATAGTTGCGCGCTCCTGTAGGCTGGTTGATGGA
Source organism: bacterium (assembly GCA_963630025.1). Taxonomy (GTDB): domain Bacteria; phylum Bacteroidota; class Bacteroidia; order Bacteroidales; family Bacteroidaceae; genus Prevotella. The sequence goes on from CAVGKZ010000062.1 coordinate 15,244, forward strand.
ATAGACAATCTGCTCAAAGCAGTCGGTAATCATCTTGTCTATCGTGCGCTGCTTGAGCGACAGGTCAACCACCTTGTCGGCTTCCTTGTAGTACTCCTTGCCATACTCCAGTCCGATGAAATAGTTGAGATACATGAGAAACTCTGGAGTTGCGCAGGCACCGCTCAACATGCTCGACACCATGAACACCATGTTCACGAATCCGCCGCAGAAAGATTTGAGGTTAGTGGGCGCAGTAGAGTTGCCGCCGATGGACACTGTTCCGCCTATGAGCCACGGATACATCGTGATGGAGGCGCAGTAGTTGGCCAGACTCGTCTCGTCGTTCTTGTAGATGAAGTGGCGGTTGAGCATGTCGATATACTTGTCGGCCAGCTCCTTGCCATACATCTTCTTTATACGGTCGGTAAGCAGACGGCGGTTGAGGCGTATGAAGTTCGATTTGGGAAGCTCGCCAATGAGAGTGGCAATGTTCTTGTGCTCCACGTTGGCGTTGGCGTCATATTTCGAACCGGTTGCCGCATTGGCAGCCTGGCAATAGTCGGAAAGGAAACGCAGCTTTTCCATCGTTTCGCGGTCTTCCGTGTGTCTCTGGCGGTAAAGCATGAACGATTTCGCCACCTTATAGTAGCCTTCCTTCATCAAAGCCTCCTCCACTTGGTTCTGGATGTCCTCCACCTTTATGCCTTCGTGGATGTCGAGATGGCTGAGTATCTTGGACAGGCATCCAAGATCCACAGGTTCGTTAACCGACTCGAATGCCTTGATGATGGCATTCATGATTTTGTCAAGGGAGAAACGGTCAGTAGTTCCGTCTCTTTTTGTGATTGAAAAGCTTTTTATTTCCATCGTATCTTTGCTGTTTTGGAAAACTTTTCCGATTTCTTTTCGGCAAAAGTTTTCCGTTTCAGTAAACTTTGCGTTTTAGTTTTAGTGATTTCTTTCCGAATTTTGCTTGCCGGAAAACGATTGCAAAGATACAATAAAACCCGATACAGTGCATCGGATTCCATTGTTTTAATTTGACGGAAAAGTAAGTTTTTCCTAAAGCTTTACAGTGGAAATGTCAACCAAACCGTTCACTATTGCGTAAATAGTAAGCCCCGCAGAACTGTGTATCTGCAATTTACGCGCGATATTGCGGCGGTGGGTTATGACAGTGTTGATGGAAATGAACAGATGGTTGGCTATTTCCTTGTTTGACATGCCCTGCACAAGAGCCACAACAACGTCCTTTTCCCTTTCGGAAAGAGCGTCGCCGCCATCCTGTCCGTTCTTGAAAACCATTGTGGTTATGTTCTTTGCCACGGCATCTTGCCTTGACCGTTGCTCCAGTCTGCGGATTGCTGGAACGAATATCTTGTCTTCCACCTGCGAGTGAAGCCTTAGCCACTCCTCGTGGTTGTATATACCGTAGAGTGTCGACGTCAGTTTGTTGTTGCTGCGTCGGTCGCCGGGTATATACTTTATTATGACGTTCTTCAGTTCGGTCAGTTTCTTGTCGGTCTGGTAGTGATGCTTCGAGAAGGTCTCAATGTCGTAGTCGCCTGCGGCCTTTCCGTCCAGCAGAGCCTCCACGTATGGGAAGAGAGATTTCTCCTCATACATCATGTGTTTCTTTATGTCGCGGGAGTATTCGTCGTAGAACTTGAGTATAAGTCCGCCCAATCCCTCCGACTCGTTGACCGTTTCTTCCAGCTGACGGCGTATCATGGGCAACTGGAAGTCGAGGTAATACATGTGGCTCGCCTCCAGATAGTGCATTAGTGTGGGCACCGACAACTGCGTGTCGTCGTCAAAATCCGAGAAACCGTTGATTGTGAAGTTGACAACAGCCAGAAACGTGTACGTGTCCACGCCGTTATCCTGGCAAATCTCCCTCACTGTTTTGTCGCCAAAGCCAAAATTGATGCCGAAACAACCGAGCGACTGCAGTACGTTGTAGTTGTCCTTGATGATGGAAATCATCTTGTCGTCGGCTTCATACATCTTTTGAGTCTTCATTCTACCTATTTGTTATTACTGATTGCAAAGTTAGCTAATAACTTCGGTTTCGACAATAACCATTTGTCGGTATTTATGACCTTGGAGCAGACGCTCCTCACAACAATTAACTACCTCTATGAGAAGCCATAAGGCGCAAACCGCAATCCCCAAAGCCTGATTTTCCAGTGGCAACCGTGCGCCTTTAATGACTGTTATCGTCGCTTATCCTTCTATTATGCCGGCTTGCAACCACTGTTCTACCATTGCAGCCACGTCTTTGCTTGCCGTTTCGTTGTCAACGTCATACTCGTCGGTAAGCAGACCTACCAGTTTGTCGTTGTCAAAGTCGCTGTTGCCTACGGAAGTCCACAGATAAGCTGCCGTCTCGTTCATGCTTATGATTTTGCTGAAGTCGATATTTTCGATGCCTTCGGCCACGATGATGTTCTCTCCGCACACGTTTCGCAGGTTGAAACCTTTCTTTTTCTTCATGATATTTAGAGTTTTATGTGTTGTAAATGATTCGTCTGATGTTTGTATGCTGCGCAGACAAACGGCGTATACATATTATTATATGTCTCTATGTCTTACGAACAAGTGCCGGTAAATGAACAGCAGGTAGCGTCGGATAGGGTAGAGGCGTGTCCATACTGCCGAATACGTGCGCCACTTGCGCGAACTTACACTGTCGATTGTGGTGCTGCCCTTGCGGTAAAAGCCCAGAGCCTTGGCCTTGATGTCGCTGCGCAGACAGTGCTCACAGGCCAAGTTGCCGTCGCCGAGCAGTGTGGCTTTGTTGCCGTCGAGCCTTATCAGTCGGTGCAGAACATACTTTCCTGGTGATGTTTCCGCCAAGACTACGTCGCCCACGGCAACGTTTTCCGCTGTCGAGAGCAGTGCCTTGTCGCGCCTGTCCTCAAGAAAAGGCCGCATGCTATAGCCCCTTAGCGGCAGCGTCACGGTGTGTCCCTCGCCGATAATGGCCAGCACTTCCGGCATGAGCAGGGCGTTGGCCACACTTATCTTGCTTGTCTTGATATGTTCTTGTGGCATAGTATGGCAGCTTCCCGGTCGGGAAGACAGTGTAAGGTGTATATCGGAACTGTCTCCACAATGGTGGTGATGGTGTCCAGCAGGTTGTTGTAGATGGTTGAGTCCCACTTCATCGACGAGCAAGCCGGCAGGATTGATGCGAAAGCCTGCACCGGAGCGAGCCGCTCAATGCTGTTTGCTGGTGCGCGGTCTATCCTCGTCAGTGCTCCCAAGGGATACCGCACGTTGCGGTAGCACGGCGTTTTGCCGCTCCAGGGCGACCCGTAAACGATAGCTTCCTTTCCCTTCAGACGTATAATCGGGTTGTCGTCATTCATCAGTTCCGTGCCTTCAATGTGGTTCATCCACAGGTTTGAGTGCGTGCTCTTGCCCGTTCCGCTCTTGGCTATGAACGGATAGGCATAGCCGCTGTACGACACGCACGATGCATGAACAAGTATCGTTGACTTCTTGCTGGCTGCAAAGGCATAAACGAGCATGAGAGCGTTGTTCAGTCCGAACTGCTGCATGAAGCGGTTGCCCCTTACGGCACAGTCGCAATGGGCAAACTCGGCGTCGGTCTGCAACAGACAGCAGCTGTCGCCGTGCAGGTTTTTTATCACATACTGGTAGCCTCCGTTGCCCAGGCGGTACACGGCGGTGTCGCCGTTGCCCGTGTCGAAAGTCCTTACGAGGTCGCTGTCTTTAGCAAGTTGCAGTTTCTCGTGTACTGTAAGAGTGAAGAGCAAGTCGCTCTCCGACACCTTTTCAACCTCAAACGGCTTTAGCGAAGGCAGCAGGCTGATGCCGTAGGCATGGTTGCCACGGAAGCAGATGGCCATGTCGTGGTCAGCCACGCGAAACAAGTGGTTGCTTTCCATGTGTTACATCTGTGGTCCGTTAGGTGGCATAGGCTGGCCGTTGGGCGGCATCTCGCCTCTTCCCGGCTTCTTGCGGTCTGGGGCAGCGGGCTTTTCGGCCTTTTTGGTGTCCTCGTCGGCCTCAATGATGAAACTCATGTCGATGCCTTTGAAGCGGAAGTCGGTAGAGTTGATGTTGCGCACGTCATACTTTGCGCGGCTCTTTGCCGAGGTGTACTGCTTTTTCAGCTTCAGATAGTCCTTTTCAACCTTGTTCTTTTTCCAGCCGAACATGACGATGCAGGTTCTGTTGGGCATGGCCATCACCTGCGCGAGATAGTTTTTCAGTTGCAGGGAATAGTTGTCGCGACCGAGCAGAAACTCTGTTTTCGTGTCCATCCACGCACTGTCCACCTCCTGAACGTCGGTGAAATAGACGATAGAGTCAGAGAACGATGCGGAAAATCCGTATACATACAGTTTGGGAACCATCTTTGCCTTGCCTTGAACCTCTACTGCGGTGAGGGTCAAGGCCGCTATTGCGGCGCAGACGGCATACTTTAGTGATTTCATTGATGAAGTGTTTGTTATCCGTTTTTTTTATGTGTGGGTTGTATAAATTAGCTTTGTCGGATTCCGAGACTGTTTTTATAGCCCCCACCTTTACTGTCCCAAATAGGACTTGAGCATCTTGTTTTTGGTGCTGTTGCGCAGCTTGCGTATGGCTTTCTCCTTTATCTGCCTTACACGTTCGCGCGTCAGACCGTATTTCACCCCAATCTCTTCGAGGGTCATCTCCGGCTGGTTTATGCCGAAAAACGCCTCCACAACGTTGCGTTCGCGCTCGTTAAGAGCCTTCAGAGCGTTGTCTATCTCGGCGCGGAGCGACTCCGCCACGAGTTTCTTGTCGGCCATCGGCGAGTCGTTGTTCACGAGCACGTCGAGCAGACTGCTGTCGTCGCCGTCGGCAAAGGGTGTGTCCACCGAGACGTGGCGTGCGCTCACCTTCATGGCATCGTCAATCTTGTCCTGCGGAATGTCCACTTTCTCCGATATCTCGTCGAGTGACGGTCGCCGTTCGTTCTCCTGTTCGAACTTGTTGACCATCTTGTTGATCTTGTTCACCGAACCCACCTGGTTGAGCGGCAGTCTCACTATACGGCTCTGCTCGGCTATGGCCTGCAGGATGCTTTGCCTGATCCACCACACGGCATAGGATATGAACTTGAAGCCGCGAGTCTCGTCAAACTTCTCTGCGGCTTTAATCAGTCCCACGTTGCCCTCGTTGATAAGGTCGGGCAGACTCAATCCTTGGTTCTGGTATTGCTTGGCCACCGAAACGACAAATCTGAGATTAGCTTTCGTCAGTTTTTCAAGAGCCTTGCGGTCACCCTTGCGTATTCTCTGTGCGAGTTCCACCTCTTCTTCCACAGTGATACGTTCCTCCTTGCCTATCTCCTGGAGGTATTTGTCGAGCGACTCGCTCTCCCTGTTGGTGATTGACTTGATGATTTTAAGCTGTCTCATGTTTTTAGTTTTAGGGTATCATCGGCAAAGTTAACGGATTTATTCTGTATTCCCAAAGATTTTGTTTCAAAAACTTGACGGTTTCGGGCTAAAGTGCCAACGGCTTTTAGTCTGGCGTTTCTGCGGTTTTCGTAACGGTCTTGCCGCCTCGTGAAATTACCCCATAGACTTGCGCTCCGTAACTCGGCCACTTACGCACCGTAAATGCCCCATTTGCGACCCGTAAATGGCCCACTTTTGAGGCGTAACTCGGCCACTTTTCTAACGGGTTGGGCGTCAACGCTTTGCAAAGACGTGTATTTTTGAAGACAAAAACCGTAAAAACACTCTGTGGCGGACAGACTCTTCGAGTCCTTGATGACGTTTGTCTGCCAATTGCTTGCGTAGGTGCGCTTACGACGCTTTGTGCCGACAAATATCCGAAACTCGGGTTACACATTTATTATATAAGAGTGAGTGAGGAATGTATAAGGTCTGCTAAGGCCGTAAAAGACTTCATTTCACGATGCCGTTTTGACATGGTTTGTGGCTCAAAACTCGGCAATAATTCTCCCCGAAAAACTTGTATAATCCGCTTTTTCTTTGCAACTTTGCATTTGTTATGCCTTTCCCGATACAAATAGACATACTGAATTTCATATTCAAGGGGATGCTTATCGGAATGATAGCATCGGCTCCGATGGGTCCGGTTGGTGTGCTCTGTGTGCAGCGCACGCTGAACAAGGGGCGTTGGTATGGTTTTGTCACAGGCGTTGGAGCCTCGTTGAGCGACATCATCTATGCGGGCATCGCCGGCTTCGGCATGGGCTACGTCATGGATTTCATCAACGACAAGCAGAACAGCTTTTACCTTCAGATAGCCGGATGCCTGATGTTGCTGATTTTCGGACTGTACACTTACCGCACTGACCCCACGAAGAACATCCACAACTCTGGCGGAGGCCGGGGGTCGCTGGTACACAACGGTGTGACAGCGTTTCTTGTGACGTTTTCCAATCCGCTCATCATCTTCCTCTTTCTGGCTCTCTACGCCCAGTTTGCTTTTGTTCTGCCCAACCATTCGTTTGAGATGTTCATCGGCTTTCTCAGCATTGTGGCCGGTGCATTGCTGTGGTGGTTCGGACTGACGTGGCTCGTAGACAAGATAAGAGGCAAATTTGACACCAACGGTATAAAGATTATCAACCAGGTGATAGGTTCCATAGTGATAATAGGCTCAATCATTGTCCTGTTCGGAACGCTCACCAACCTGTACAGATTCTTCTGATTTATGTTCATAGCAGAGAAACTCAGAAAGGAGAATATAGCCGAATACCTGCTGTATATGTGGCAGGTGGAGGATACGATACGCGCCTTCGGGTGCTCACTGTCGCGCATACAGCACGAATATATTGAGACGTTCGACTATACAGACGAGCAGAAAGAGGACGAGACCGATTGGTTCGGCTATCTCATAAGGATGATGAACCAGGAGGGATGCCGCGAGAAAGGACACCTGCAGATAAACAAGGTGACGCTGCAACAGCTGGAAGAACTCCACATACAGCTCACCAACAGCACCAAATTCCCCTTCTACACATCGGAATACTATAAGGTGTTGCCCTACATTGTGGAACTTCGCAACCGTGGAGCCAACAAGGAGGAGAACGAAATAGAGACGTGTTTCAACTCTCTCTATGGGGTTATGATGCTCCGGTTGCGCCAAAAGGAGATAAGCCCTGACACTCAGCATGCTATAAAGGAGATATCCCGACTCGTAGGGATGTTGAGCGACTACTATAAAAAGGACAAAGAGAAACCGTTGGAGTTCGAGTAGCCGTCCAGAGGTTGGGCTTTCGCCGAGTGGCAAACACGTTGTTCAGAAATGGAACGGCAGGACTTGAAGGCGGCAAACGGCAACCGTAGGGTAGGGGTGTCGCACGACTGACAAATCCGGGACTTCGGTTTCGGAACAAATAACGAATAGGAAAGAATAAAAATATTAGACAAGATGAATATACTAATCACTGGCTGTAACGGCCAATTGGGAAACGAGATGCAACTGTTGGAAGCCAAGTTTCCGCAACATACATACTTTAATACCGACGTGCAGGAGCTTGACATCTGCAACCAGAAGGCTGTGAAGGACTACGTGAACCAGCATGAGATAGACGGAATAGTCAACTGCGCCGCCTTTACGGCAGTGGACAAGGCTGAAGATAACGAACCGTTCTGCGCCAAACTCAACACCGTGGCTCCATGCTATCTGGCTGAGGCAGTGGAACAGCGTGGCGGTTGGATGGTGCAAATATCCACCGACTATGTGTTCGACGGCACTAAGCACACACCGTATGTGGAGACCGATCCGACGTCGCCGGCCAGTGTGTACGGCAGAACCAAGCTGAACGGCGAGGTGGAGGCTGCCAGATACTGCAAGCGTCTCATGGTAATACGCACAGCATGGCTGTACAGCACGTTTGGCAACAACTTCGTCAAGACCATGCTGCGCCTCGGAAAAGAGAAGCAGGAACTTGGGGTTATCTTCGACCAGATAGGCACTCCCACCTATGCCCGTGACCTTGCGGCAGTGATAATGACCGCCATAGAAAAGGGAATAGAGCCGGGCGTATACCATTTTTCCAATGAAGGTGTAATCAGTTGGTACGACTTCACCAAGGCAATCCATCGCATCGCTGGCATAACCACGTGTCATGTGAAGCCTCTACACACCTCTGAATATCCCACACCTGCCCACCGACCGGCATACAGCGTGCTCGACAAGACAAAAATCAAGCAGACCTACGGCATCGAAGTACCCTACTGGGAAGAGTCGCTTGAGGAGTGCGTAAAGAAACTGATGGAAGCTGGAGCATAACACCGGCACACATCTTGTGAAAAGATTGTAACACGAATAGAACCAAAAGGTTGCACCGCTTTTGCTGCCTGTAAGGTTTAACGATAAAGAATGGACAACGAAATAGAAAGAAGGCGAACCTTCGCCATCATATCACACCCTGACGCCGGTAAGACAACGCTGACTGAGAAGTTCCTTCTCTTCGGCGGACAGATACAAGTGGCAGGAGCTGTGAAGAGCAACAAGATAAGAAAGACCGCAACATCCGACTGGATGGACATTGAGAAGCAGCGCGGTATATCAGTGTCAACCTCGGTCATGGAGTTTGACTATGAGGGCTACAAGGTGAATATACTCGACACACCGGGTCACCAGGACTTCGCTGAAGACACATACCGCACACTTACGGCAGTGGACTCGGCCATCATCGTGGTGGATGGAGCCAAGGGAGTGGAGACTCAGACAAGGAAACTCATGGCGGTGTGCCGTATGCGCAACACTCCGGTGATTGTTTTCATCAACAAGATGGACCGTGAGGGACGCGACCCGTTCGACTTGCTCGACGAACTGGAGCAGGAACTGGAGATAAAGGTGCGCCCCCTGAGCTGGCCAATCAATCAGGGAGCACGCTTCAAGGGCGTGTACAACATATATGAACACAAGCTTGACCTTTTCACACCCGACAAACAACGTGTGACGGAAAAGGTGGAAGTGGACATCGACAGTGCCGAACTGGACACTCATGTGGGTGCGGAGGATGCTGCAAAGTTGCGTGAAGACCTCGAACTGGTGGACGGTGTCTATCCTGAATTTGACGTTGCGTCATACCGCAACGCCGAGGTTGCACCTGTGTTCTTCGGCTCTGCGCTCAATAATTTCGGTGTTCAGGAACTGCTCAACTGCTTTGTCGAGATAGCTCCAAGCCCTCGTCCTACCAAGGCGGAGGAGCGTTCGGTGAGTCCGGAAGAGCCGAAATTCACTGGTTTCATATTCAAAATCACCGCCAACATCGACCCCAACCACCGCTCATGCATCGCCTTTTGCAAGGTGTGCAGCGGCAAATTCGTGCGCAACCAGCCCTATCTTCATGTGCGGTTGGGTAAGACGGTGCGCTTCTCTTCGCCCACGCAGTTCATGGCGCAGCGCAAAAGCACCATCGATGAGGCTTATCCAGGAGACATAGTGGGCTTGCCAGACAACGGAATCTTCAAGATTGGCGACACTCTCACCGAGGGTGAGCAGTTGCATTTCCGTGGTTTGCCGAGCTTCTCACCCGAGATGTTCAAGTATATAGAGAACGCCGACCCGATGAAGTCGAAGCAGTTGCAGAAGGGCATCGATCAGCTCATGGACGAAGGTGTGGCGCAGTTGTTTGTCAATCAGTTCAACGGGCGCAAGATAATCGGCACCGTAGGACAGCTTCAGTTCGAGGTTATCCAGTACAGACTGGAAAACGAATACAGTGCAAAGTGCCGTTGGGAACCAGTCCACCTGTACAAAGCCTGCTGGATAGAGAGCGATGACCCGGTGGAACTGGACAACTTCAAGAAGCGCAAGTATCAGTATATGGCCAAGGACAAGGACGGTCGCGACGTGTTTCTTGCCGACAGTGGCTACGTGTTGAGCATGGCGCAGGAAGATTTCAAGGGCATCAAGTTCCATTTCACAAGCGAGTTTTAATAAACTGTTATAAGGATTATGACCGTAAAAGAAGATATTGCCAACGCGATAGAGGCTATGCGCAAGGGCGGAGTGATACTCTATCCCACCGACACCGTATGGGGAATAGGGTGCGACGCCACCAACGCCGAGGCCGTGGCCAAGGTTTATAAGATAAAGAAGCGTGAGGACAGCAAGGCGATGATATGTCTTGTGGACAGCGACGCCAGGCTTCAGCGGTATGTACGCGCCGTGCCGAACGTAGCCTGGGACCTGCTTGACTGTGTTGACAAGCCCACTACCGTCATTTTGGATGGTGCGGTAAACCTTGCGCCCAACCTCATTGCCGAGGACGGAAGCGTGGCTCTTCGCATCACCAAGGAGGCTTTCTCCAAAGAACTGTGCTATCGTTTCCAGAAAGCCATCGTGTCTACATCGGCCAACATATCGGGAGAGCCGGCTGCACAGAACTATTGCGACATCTCACCCGAGCTGTTGGAAGCCGTGGACTATGTTTGCTGGACGCGCAGACAGGAGCATAAGCCCCACAAACCGTCGAGTATCATACGCCTGGGTATGGACGGTGAGGTGAAAATAATAAGGAAATGAGTTTGAGGACTATAGGTCTTTGAATTGAAGACAATAAAGAAGTGAGCTGAAGCCGAAATAGATTTGAGTTGAATACGACATGGAAATGGGAGGCATGACGGTAGAAGGTGATAGCCAAACGTTGTTCCAAAGGTTTTTGGAATGGCGCAAGGAGCACGTCAGCGACAGGATGTTCATCTTGGCACTGGCCTTTGCTGTGGGCTTTTTTGCCGCAGTGGCAGCCTTCGTCCTGCACAGTCTCATCAACGAGATTGTGGCTTTGCTCACCAGCTCCTTTGACTCAGCCAACGCCAACTGGCTCTATCTTGTATATCCGGTGGTGGGTATTTACCTTACATCTCTGTTTGTTCGCTACATAGTGAAGGACAATATCAGCCACGGAATCACCCGTATACTTTATGCCATAAGCAGCAAGCGCAGCCGTTTGCGGGGACACAACTGCTGGTCGTCGGTCATTGCTTCGGCCATAACTATCGGTTTCGGAGGTTCGGTCGGTGCTGAGGCACCTATCGTGTTGACGGGTTCCGCCATAGGGTCGAACCTCGGAAAGTTGTTCAAGATGGACAACAAGACCTTGATGTTGCTCGTCGGCTGTGGCGCGGCGGGTGCCATAGCGGGCATATTCAAGGCTCCCATTGCAGGACTTGTGTTCACTCTTGAGGTGCTGATGATTGACTTGACCATGGCATCTCTGCTTCCCATACTCGTGTCAAGCGTCACTGCCACCTGTTTTACCTACATTTTCAGCGGCTCGACCGCCCTTTTTACGTTCCATCTTGACAGCGTCTGGAACGTGGAGCGTGTTCCTGCCGGAATCCTTTTGGGCGTTTTCTGCGGCTTGGTTAGCCTCTACTTTATCCGCATGATGACTGTTTGCGAGGATATGTTCGCCCGTTTCAAGGACAAACCCTACGTGAAACTGCTCATAGGCGGTGTCATATTGAGTCTTCTCATATTCCTTTTCCCGGCACTGTTCGGCGAGGGATACGGTGCAGTCAACCTCCTGTTGGGAGGAAAAAGCCAGGCCGACTGGGATTTGTTGCTCAACAACTCCCTCTTTTCCGGCCACGGCAATCTTCTTATTCTTTATGTTGCACTCGTCTTGCTCACCAAGGTGTTTGCCACATCGGCCACTAACGGCGGCGGTGGTTGCGGTGGAACGTTTGCCCCGAGCTTGTTTGTGGGCTGCTTCGGAGGCTTCCTTTTCGCCCGTCTGTGGAATATGTATCAGATAGGAGTGTACGTTCCGGAGAAGAACTTTGCCCTTCTTGGCATGGCAGGAGTCATGTCGGGAGTGATGCACGCACCGCTTACGGGTGTTTTCCTTATCGCCGAAATAACTGGAGGCTACGATCTGCTCATGCCGTTGATGATAGTCAGCGTATGCTCATACCTTACTATAATAGTGTTTGAGCCGCACAGCATCTACGGTATGCGCCTTGCCAAGCAGGGAAAACTTATCACCCACCACACGGACAACGCCATCTTGACACTGATGAGCCTTGACAGCGTGATTGAAAAGGACTACAGTCCTGTGTCGCCAGACTTGGAACTGGGCAAGATAGTCAACAAGATAAGTCGCAGTCGCAACAGTTTTCTGCCCGTACTCGACCAGGCCGGCAATCTCCTTGGCGAGATTGACGTGCGGAAGATACGCCACGTGATGTTCCGAACTGAGCTGTACCGCTATTTTAAAGCCAATCAACTGATGACCCAACCCGCCGCAACGCTGCGCGAAGACGACTCGATGGTGGAGGTGATGAAGCTGTTTGACAACACGCGGGCAGACTGGTTGCCGGTGCTTGACAGTGAGAACCACCTGAAAGGCTACATATCGAGGCAACGCGTCTACGGCATGTACCGCAAGATGGTGGCCGACATGAGTGAAGAGTAGGGCAGAGCTTTGCTTCCTAAACCTACGTGAGTTGCATCGTAAAACTGCCGGGTTATTCTGAGAAACAGGCATAAATAACAATACGGAATGGACAAGAAAGATTTGAGAATAGTGTTCATGGGAACGCCCGACTTTGCCGTGGCTACCTTGAAGGCATTGGTTGACAATGGATATAACGTCGTTGCCGTGGTTACACAGCCCGACAAACCAGTGGGTCGTCACGGCAGTGTGCTCCAACCGTCGGCTGTTAAGCAGTATGCACTGTCGGTTGGACTGCCCGTATTGCAGCCAGTAAAGATGAAAGACCCGGACTTTGTCGAGGGGCTAAGAGCCTATAAAGCCAACCTACAGGTGGTGGTGGCGTTCCGCATGCTGCCCGAAGTGGTGTGGAATATGCCAGAGTACGGCACGTTCAATGTCCATGCCGCATTGCTTCCGCAGTATCGTGGCGCTGCGCCAATCAACTGGGCTGTAATCAACGGCGAGACACTTACGGGTGTCACCACGTTCTTTCTCGACAAGGACATTGACACTGGGCGCATCATAATGCAACTGCCTTTTGATCTCAAACCGGACTATGATGCCGGCGATGTCTATGAAGGACTGATGACTCTCGGTGCTGAGATATGTCTCAAGACGCTTGACAAGATAGTGGAAAGCGGCGGTCATCCGGCCACGATGCCGCAGGAACAGCTCATCGAGACTGGCACCGAACTGCACGCCGCGCCGAAGATATTCAAGGAAACCTGCCAGATAGACTGGAACAAACCGGCCGTCAGCATACACAATTTCGTACGCGGACTGAGTCCAATGCTCGGTGCTTGGACCACTTTGGTGGCTCCCGACGGTAAGGAAACGGTCATGAAGGTGTACCGCACCGCGCTGTCCTCTGACTCCAAAGATGCCGTTGCCGGAACGATAACCGTAAATGGCAAGTCGCTGGGCATCGTGGCAAGCGATGGCAATGTACTCATGGTGGACGAACTGCAGCTTGCCGGCAAGAAGCGCATGGCCGCTCGCGACTTTCTGAACGGTGTCAAGGATATTGAATCCTTTACGGTAAAATAAATAGTTCGGCTACATAATAAAAAAGGCAGTTTGACCGTTTGGTAAGTGTAAACGGTCTTAAAAGAACTGCCTATGGATTTTTTTACAAACGAAGGAGCACACCCCAGCGAAATGACGCTTGACCTTATACGCCAGATAGCCCACACTTACAGAGTGGCAAGAGGCAAGGACGGAACGCTGATGGAGGTGTTCGTGAATTAGAAACTATGACAATAGTCTCGCCATCACTGCTTGCTGCCGACTTTCTGAACCTCGGCAGCGAGATTGAAATGATTAACCGGAGTGAAGCTGAGTGGCTTCATTTGGATGTAATGGACGGTGTGTTTGTTCCGAACATATCGTTCGGGTTTCCTGTAATCGAGGCGGTTGCCAAGACTTGTACCAAGGCTCTGGATGTGCACTATATGACGCTTCACCCCGAAACTTACGTGAAGCAGACTGCCAAGTTGGGCGCAATGATGATGAATGTGCACTATGAAGCCTGTGTACATCTGCACCGCACTGTGCAGGAGATACACGATGCAGGCATGAAAGCTGGCGTTACGCTCAATCCGAGCACACCCGTTTCGATGCTCGAAGATATCATTTCCGACGTTGACATGGTGCTTCTGATGAGTGTCAATCCCGGCTTTGGAGGTCAAAAGTTCATTGACAACACCCTTAACAAGGTGCGCCGCTTGCGTCGTCTGATAGAAGAGAGCGGCTCAAAGGCGCTGATTGAGGTTGACGGAGGCGTAAAAGCTTCCACCGCAGCACCGCTTGTCGAGGCCGGAGCCGACGTCCTCGTGAGCGGAAGCTACGTGTTTGGCAACGAAAATCCAGAAAAGATTATCAGCGAACTGCACCGCCTTTAGTAATGTTCAAAGAATAAGTTCCTCAAGTTTACCCTGTATTTTAGGCGGTTTTGCTGGCCACGCACACTCAATCGCCTTCTTCGTGGGGAGCACATCAGCTTCTCCGCCTATCTCAACTGCCAGCGCATCATACGAGCCGTGGAACTGAAGGCCGACGGCAAACGGACACTTGCCGAAATTGCCTACATGACAGGCTTCAGCGCGCCGAGCAACTTCAATCGCACGTTTCGCCAAATACTTGGCATGTCGCCGTCTGAATACGCAAAGTTGCCGTGTGGGCGTTATTGAATTTTGAGAATGTTTTAGTTGTTTGCATTTTGTTACAAAATGCAACAATGTTGAACTGTGAAAAATGAGGACTACGAGGAACACCTCACGGAATGGCAAAAGATACAGCAGTGAAAAAGCCAAGCAAGTGGTAACGGAGGTCATGAAGACATACGCACGGTAGGGAGCCTTAGTAGGTGCTGCGTCTCGCCCGACTTAGCCCAGCATACAACAAACCCAAGGGGACGGCGGGGACGCACGTCCCTACTAAGCCAACGGCAATGTGGAAGTCTTAGTAGGTGCTGCGTCTCGCTCATCCGACTTAAGCAATTGGCGCTTTTTAACCACGCGCATATCGCACGCATTTTGCCCCAAAATGCCGCAATTCGCAACAAAATGCAACAATATTGAACTGTAAAAAAGGATTGGAAACGAAAGGAAAAGCTTTGGAAACGCCGATTTTCAGGGTGTTTCAGCGGAAAGAGGGGGATTCGAACCCCCGAAACGCTTTAGGCGTTTACACGCTTTCC
>CAVGKZ010000063.1:0-11901 GCA_963630025.1 bacterium
TTGCTGGGCTTTAAGGATAAAAGCCATTAGCTATCCCTACCGCTGAACAGTTACTCTCTGTAGCGGAGGGATGAATAAATGTTATATAGGAGCACACGGATACTCGCCCTGAAAGGGCAACCTCTGCAAACCTAGTGCTATGCGCAGTTGCCTTTACATAGCGCAAATATTGAATAGTCACTTGTATCCCAAAGGCTGCTAAAAAAATCGATGGGAATGGACGTTGTCAGATGGTTCTACACCTACAACTATAATGGTTCTATACCTACAACAATAAGCGGCTTAAAAACACCGCAGAACGCACTCTACGGCTACAAATCCAGATAGTCGGGAATGTCTTTAAGGAAAGAATAGGTCCGGTTTTCATAGTCCATCTTGCAGCAATAGTGCTGTATGCCGTTGCTCACGACGAGATAGTCAACGTGGAGCAGCATGTTATAGACCGAAATCTGGTCGAAAACCTTCTGAGTGAGTGCAACGGTCGGGGCTTTATACTCCATAATCATGCGCGGTTGCATAGTATTGTCGCACAGCAGGCTGTCGCAACGCAACCGTTTTCCGCCAGCCACACGCAACATTATCTCATTGGCAAGGTACGCTTTAGGATAGCCCTTGTGCTCTATAAGGAAGTGTATGAAGTGTTGGCGCACCCATTCTTCGGGCGTCAACGCCACATACCTGTTGCGCAGAACGTCAAAAATGGTCGGGCAGTCCCTGTTGCCACCCGTTTTTATGTCGTATTGTGGTAGGTTTAATCGGTACATTTTACTACTTTTGCAAGGCAGAAATCCTTGTTTGGCTGTGCTTCCGTAGACGGTTCCGGACCGGCTATATGGCCGCCGGAAACGCACAACACAGCAGCAAAGGTAGCCAAATCTAACCACAAGTACAAATGGCAGAAGCTAAAATGGCCACATACGATGGCATCATGCGCGACCTGAAAGCCCGGAAGTTCGCCCCCATCTATTATCTCATGGGCGACGAACCGTACTATATCGACAAGATAACCGACTGTATAGCCGAGACAGTACTGCGTCCAGAGGAGCGCGACTTCAACCAAACTGTATTGTTTGGTTCGGACGTGACAGCGGCGCAAATAGTTGACGCGGCCAGAAGGTATCCCATGATGTCGGAACACCAGGTGATAATAGTCAAAGAGGCGCAGAATGTGAAAAACACCGAGCCTCTTGAGCATTACCTCAAGGCACCTCTCGCCTCAACAATACTGGTCATGTGCCACAAAAACGGTACGCTTGACCGCCGCAGAAAACTGGCTCCAATGGTGGACAAGGCAGGTGTGCTCTTTGAAAGCAAGAAGCTGCGTGAGCGCGACCTGCCGGCTTTCATAGAAAAGTACCTACGGACAAAGGGCGCAAGCTGTGACCCTAAGTCGCAACAACTGATTGCCGACTCGATAGGAGCCGACCTCTGCCGACTGACAGGAGAGCTGGACAAGCTGCTCATAGCCCTGCCTGAGAACGACAAAAGAGTGACTCCACAGGTGGTGGAAGAACAGATAGGAGTGAGCAAGGATTTCAATGCATTTGAACTTCGTGACGCTATCGTCAACCGCAACGTTTTCAAGGCAAATCAAATCATCAAATATTTTGACGAAAATCCTAAGGCAGGAAACATATACAGCTTCCTGCCGATGCTCTTCAATTACTTCCAGAACCTGATGCTGGCCTACTACTGTCCGCAAAGAAACAGCCCCGACGCTTTGGCCAAATGGCTTGAGCTGCGCAACGCATGGGCCACCAAAGACTATCTCACCGGGATGCGAAATTATGCTGGCAGAAAGGTAATGATGATCATTGCCAAGATAAGGGAAACGGATGCCAAAAGCAAGGGCATAGACAACCCCAATACACCTCCAGGAGAGCTTATGAGGGAGCTAATATTCTTCATTCTGCACTAAAAACTTAAGTTTTGGACGGTAGAAACGTCCTGAAAACGGCTCAAAAACCCTGTTTTTTGAGCCGTTTTTTGCTGGTTTGAACTTTTTGGAGAACCGTTTTTTGAGACTTAAGCTCCCCAGAATCAAGGCTTTTACCTCGTTTTATACCCCTCAAAACTCTCGTTTTTTTAACCGACAAGCCCCTCGTTCAGAAAACGCAAGTTTTTCGGTTTTTAGTCCTCTCCAGTTATCTGAAATTTACATTTAGCCAACTTTAATATTTGGTTTTGTTGATTTATATTTGTAAACACTACAAAAACATGTAGATATTACCGTCTGTATTTACAAACACAAAACTGAATTTAGGATAAAAGACGCCACGATTTTATAACTTTGTAAAGTTAAACTTTACGTTTGTTTTTCAAAATGAATACATATACATGCCGCATCTGCGAGGCATATAAGTATGTAACCCAGTTATTTAGGTACTGTTTCTAACGGAATATAGAGCAATTTACATTGTATAAGGCGGCAATTCCTCTATTATATGGTATATAGTAGCGAGATGTAGCGCAATAACCTTTTGGCAGCCATATTTATGGGCAAAATACCTAAATAAAGAGGTTATGCTATATTTACAGACGTATTTTACATTTTCAAATCCAAACCTCACCGATTTATCTTGCTTGGTTTTGATTTATAAATTCTATATTTCTAAATCAAAAGTTTATGATTTAAAATCTCCTTTAGGTTTGTTGTGTATTCCAAATAAAACGTTTACCTTTGTAAAGTCAACCACAAACGGGGCAAAAACGCCCCTTTTAACTCGAAACGACACGATGAAAGACAGAATTAGACAGGTGATGGAGACGATGCACATGAGCCAACAAGTGTTCGCTCAATATATAGATATGTCTCCGGCCTCGCTGAGTAGCATCTTCAACGGGCGCACCCAGCCTACCCTAAAGATTGTGGAAGCCATAAAAAAGAAGTTCCCCGATATCAGCACCGACTGGCTCATGTTTGGTTCGGGCACCATGTATTCCACTCAACCGGACGGAGGAGAGAATCCGGACGGCGGACAGACTGCAGAGACAAAAACAGTTGTCAGTCTCGAACCGACCCTCGACTTCGACGCTGCGCCATCGCCTACTCCACAGCATGCCGCTCCCGTTCAGCCGACGGCAGACAAGAGCCGAGAAAGCCATCGTGAAGTGATTCGCGAAGAAGTGAAATATATTGACAGACCGCAGCGAAAAGTGATGGAAATCCGGGTGTATTATGACGACCTCACGTTCGAAAGCTTTGTCCCGGCCAAAAAGTAGTGGAATTCGGGTGGACGGACTGCTTGTTTCGCGCCATGCGTTTCAGTCTCCGAGAAGCGGTTGCTTTGTTCGCAAAACAGCCGCTTCTTCTATAATACAGCACCCCCTCGTACATCACATTACACCTTATTATATATATAGAAAACAAACTTAATAGGCGCAGCGTCCTCTCCCTCTGCACAGTTGGAAGGCTTAGTAGGTGCTGCATGGCTGGAAGGCTTAGCAGGTGCAGTGTCCACGCCCACCCGACTTAGTCTGCCGTACCCGACTTAGCCGAGTCAATGCATTTTAGCCGAGGGGAGCGGGGACGCACGTCCCTACTAAGCCGACAACAGCCAAGGGAAGGCTTGAGTCAAGTGCAGCCGTTGCGTCTTTTGGCCAAGAGCGTGGGGCGCGCTGCCGTACCTTCTGCGGCCCCCGGAATACCGCTTTTGCAACCTATTGACGCACAATGCGTTTCAAAAGTGGCCGAGTTACGGGTGAAAAGTGGGCGGTTTACGGGTCGTAAATGGCCGAGTTAGCTCCGTAAAACGCCCATTTACGGGAAGCAAACGGCAGGGTTGTCCATGCGACACAGGCTTCGACGGCGATGGAACGGCTGTTTCATCACAGCAAAACGACAGTTTCTGGTGCGTGAACAGACAAAATCCCCACCAGCTTTCTTGTTTTTTTCGGCGAATGTGGCACAGTTTACGGTGTATGAACAGACAAATTCACCACAGCAAAACGTCCTCGCGACCATGCGGAAAGCAAGTTAAAAAAGACAAAATAACTTATAACTACTATGATTTACATTACCTTTGCACAATTATAAGTAAACAGAAAAGCAAATATAAAGACACGGAATGAAACAGTTTAAATTAGTGGATGTCATTCTCGGGTGGTTGTCCTTTGTGATAGCTGCTTTCGTTTATTGCTCCACGATTGAGCCGACAGCCAGTTTCTGGGACTGTCCCGAGTTCATCACAACAGGCTACAAACTTGAAATCGGGCACCCGCCTGGAGCACCTTTCTTCATGCTTACGGCCAACCTTTTCTCACAGTTCGTAAGCGATCCGTCGCAAGTGGCGCGCATGGTAAACACAATGAGTGCCCTGCTCTCGGCCACGACAATACTGTTTCTCTTCTGGACAATATCCCACCTCACCCGTCGGCTGCTCGTAAAGAGTCCCGACGAGATGACCGTAGGCAAGTGTATCGCCATCGAAGCCTCGGCTATGGTTGGTGCACTTATCTATACGTTCAGCGACACTTTCTGGTTTAGTGCCGTTGAGGGTGAGGTTTATGCCTATTCATCGGCCTTTACGGCCATCGTGTTCTGGCTCATACTGAAGTGGGAGGAGCACGCCGACGAGCCGCATGCCGACCGCTGGCTGGTGCTGATTATGTATATGACCGGCCTTTCCATCGGTGTCCACCTTCTCAACCTGCTTTGTCTGCCGGCCATTGTGCTGGTATATTACTACCGCAAGTTCCCCAAGGCTACGGGCAAGGCCGACCTGTGGGGTTCAATCGGAGCATTGGCCATATCGGTTGTGCTTCTGGCTGCCGTGCTCTACGGACTCGTGCCGGGCATCGTGCAGGTTGGCGGCTGGTTCGAGTTGCTTTTCGTCAACGTACTCGGCTGTCCGTTCAACACAGGCGAGATAGTCTACATCGTTCTCCTGGTGGCTTGCATCATCTGGGCGATATACGAAACCTACAGCAACCGCAACGCCAAGCTCGGCAACATTGCTTTCCTCTGCTCCGTCGCCATGCTCGGCATACCGTTCTACGGTCACGGCTGGAGTGCGGTGGTTATCGGAGTGGTGGTGTTGGCCATCCTGTGGTTCGTGCTTGGGTTCAAGAAGAGCGGCCAACCGCTGATTTCCTCTCGTGTAAAAAATACCGCGCTGCTGTGTATGCTCATGCTCATGATTGGCTACTCAAGCTATGCGGTGATTGTGATACGTTCTTCGGCCAACCCGCCGATGGACCAGAACTCGCCTGAGGACATATTCACCCTCGGCGAATATCTCGGACGCGAACAGTATGGCGACCGGCCGCTGTTCTATGGCCAGGCTTACACCTCACAGGTTGCCCTGGACAGACAAGGCGAAATGTGCCGTCCCGTAATGAGCAAGGGTGCTCCGGTATACCAGCGCAAGGAGAAAGCTTCCAAAGACGAGAAGGACTCCTACTTCATCGTTCGCACCAAGGACGACTACAAGTACGCCCAGAACATGCTGTTCCCCCGCATGTACAGTTCGCAGCACGCCCAGGCCTACGAAAGCTGGATGGGCGGTGTTGAAGGCAAGACCGTTTCCTACGACCGTTGTGGCCAGGACGTTACCGTAAAGGTGCCCACGCAGATGGAAAACCTCAGGTTCTTCCTCTCTTACCAGTGCAACTTCATGTACTGGCGCTACTTCATGTGGAACTTCGCCGGCCGACAGAACGACCTGCAAGGCAACGGCGAGCTGGAGCACGGCAACTGGATAACCGGTTTCTCTTGGTTCGACAACATGCGTCTGGGCGACCAGAGCAAACTGCCCGACGAGCTTAAGACCAACAAAGGTCACAACGTGTTCTACTGTCTGCCGCTCCTGCTCGGCTTGATTGGCCTGTTCTGGCAGTCACTCCGCAAGGGGCACAAAGGCATCCGCCAGTTCTGGGTGGTGTTCTTCCTGTTCTTCATGACTGGACTCGCCATCGTGATCTACCTCAACCAGACCCCGATGCAGCCCCGTGAGCGCGACTACGCCTACGCCGGTTCGTTCTACGCCTTCGCAATATGGTGCGGCATGGGCGTGGCAGCCATAGTTGAGGAGCTGTACCGCCGGCTGAAGGGCCACGAAGCAGCCATCGCCGCAATCGTCGGCGTTGTCTGTCTGCTCGTACCGATACAGATGGCATCGCAAACGTGGGACGACCACGACCGCAGCGGACGCTACACCTGCCGCGACTTCGGACAGAACTACCTCATGTCGCTGCAACAGGAAGGCAACCCGATTATCTTCACCAACGGAGACAACGACACGTTCCCCCTGTGGTACAACCAGGAGACCGAAGGCGTGCGCACCGATGCCCGCGTGTGCAACCTCTCCTACCTGCAGACCGACTGGTATATCGACCAGATGCGCCGTCCGGCCTACAACTCTCCGTCTGTGCCCATCACATGGAGCCGACTTGAATATTGCGCCGGCACCAACGAGTATGTGCAAGTGGAGCCTGAGCTGAAGGAAAGCATCCGCGAGATGTACAAGACTTATCCGGACGAGGCAAAGAAGTTGTTCGGCGACAATCCCTTTGAGCTGAAGAACGTTCTCAAGTACTGGGTTCGCAACAACGGACTCACCGAGGAGCACCTCAATGTGATAGAGGCTCTCACCGGAAGCAGAGACTTGACCCACGTGATACCTACCGACACGCTCTACGTGACCATCGACAAGGAGGCCGTGAAGAAGAGCGGCATGATGATGGCGTCCGACACCATACCCGACCAGATGGTCATTTCGCTCAAGGGAAAGAACGCTCTCTACAAGGGCAACCTGATGATGCTTGAGATGATAGCCGAGTGCGGATGGACGCGTCCTATATATGTAGCGCTGACCGTAGGCCAGGACAACTACATGAACCTTGGCGACAACTTTGTGCAGGAAGGCTTGGCCAACCGCATAACCCCGTTCACTACCAATGCTCCGGGGGCAAGCAACTTCGACACGAAGCGCACCTACGACAACCTCATGCACCGGTTCAAGTTCGGCGGACTTGACCAAAAGGGACTCTACATCGACGAGACCGTGATGCGCATGTGCTACACTCACCGCCGCATCTTCACCCAACTGGCCATGCATCTGGTGAACGAGCATCAGGAGAAGAAAGCCCTTGAGGTGCTCACCTATGCCGACAAGAACATTCCGGAGTACAACGTTCCGGTGGACTACCAGTCCGGTTCGCTCGACGAGGCGCGCGTCTACGCAGCGATAGGCCAGAAGGACAAGGCCATGAATCTGCTGAAGAAGCTATGGACCAAGTCAAACCAGTATCTCAACTGGTACTGCGGACTCAGAGGAATGCGCTTCACCGGTTCACAGACCGACTGCATGATGCACATATATATCATGCAACAGGTGGCCATGGCCGCCACTCCGGTGGACAAGAACTGGAGCGAGCAGAAGATGAAAGAACTCGACGGACTTGTCAACATGTACCGCAGCAAGGGCGGTTCGTTCGCAACAGAATAATCTAACAGGTTGCTCCGGAGCTATATCCGATTAGCTCCGGAGCAACAAATATTTCACCTCAAAGCAACTCAACGGTTTGCTTCAACGCTACAGACAGGCAGCTACAGTACAATAGAAAGGTTACTACAGTACAACAGACAGGCAGCTACAACACTATAGACAGGCAGGATTAAACCTTCATACAGATAGTTTCCAATTAGCAAACCGTTCGCTTCCGACCAGTAATGATAATAGAACAACCGGCAATCTGGCTACGATGGATATATCCGAGAGCCACGTGGCGTATGGACAAGCGCGAAAAGGCGGTATATCTCACCTTTGACGACGGCCCTATACCCGAAGCCACGCCCTTCATCCTTGCCACTCTTGCCGAGTTTGGCATACATGCCACGTTCTTCATGGTGGGCGACAACGTGCGCAAACATCCAGATTTGTACCGTCAGGTCGTAGAGGCCGGCCACCGTATAGGCAACCACACCTACAACCACATGGGCGGCTTCAAGCACACCATCCGCACCTATAGCGCCAACGCTCGCAAGGCCGACGAGCTGCTCCACACCGATCTGTTCCGTCCGCCGCACGGTTGGATGCGCCTCGACCAGTACTACTGGCTCGGCCGAAAATACAGAATAGTGATGTGGGACCTCGTCACGCGCGACTATTCCAAGTGGATGACAGCCGAAGACGTGCTCAACAACGTGAAAAAGTATGCACGCAACGGGTCGATTATCACCTTCCACGACTCTCTGAAGAGCATAGACAAGTTGCGCTACGCTCTACCCGAGTCAATCAAATGGCTGAAGGAACAGGGATATGAGTTCAAGACGTTTGAGTGAAGAGTTCAAGAGGTTTGAGCGAAGAGTCCAAGACACCCGAATAATGAGCTTAATACATCTGAGTGAAAGTATAAAGGCCGAGGCTAAAAACCTCGGCTTTTTTGCTTGTGGCATAGCCCAGGCCGCGCCTGTTGACCCTGACATCGCGGCCGCTTTCGGCGAATGGCTCGCCCAAGGCGGCAATGCAGACATGGCATATATGGCCAACCACGCCGACAAGCGCATGGATCCTAGACTTCTTGTGCCGGGTGTCAAGAGCATTGTGAGCGTTGCTCTCAGCTATGTCCCAGCCCGGCGTATCCCCAATGGCGAGTTGCAGTTGGCAGCCTACGCCTACGGCCAGGACTATCACGACATCATGAAGGACAAACTGCGCCGTCTGGCGGCATTTGCAGAACGCTTGCTGGACGCAAACGGCAGTACTGCCCAACCAGAAAGCCCGCACGGCAACACAAAACCTGCTGACAGCATCGGCAAGCAGCCCAACGGCAAAGAAAAGGCGCCACGCTTCCGCTGCTTCTGCGACACGGCACCCGTGCTCGAACGCTACTGGGCGGTGCAGGCGGGGCTGGGTTGGGTAGGGCGCAACCGGCAACTCATAATTCCCCATGCCGGAAGCATGTTCTTCCTTGGCGAGCTTTTCCTCGACGTGGATATGGAGTATGACAAACCTATGGAGAGCCGTTGCGGCCACTGCCGCGCCTGTCTCGATGCCTGTCCCACCGGGGCATTGCGCGAGGGACGCTCGGATTTCGACGCTTTCTCGTGCCTTTCCTACCAGACAATAGAAAACCGGGGGCAGCTGTCGGCCGCCGCAGTCCGTTCGATGGGCGACTTTATCTACGGATGCGACCGCTGCCAGCAGGCGTGTCCGTGGAACCGCTTTGCCACACCCACCACCGAGCCTTCGCTCTGTCCCAGTGACGAACTGCTGTCCATGACGAGAGACGACTGGCGCGCCCTCTCTGTAGATGACTACCGCCGCATTTTCAAGGGCAGTGCCGTGAAGAGGGCGAAGTATGAGGGGCTTATGCGCAACATCAACGCCGCACTTGACCATGAATACGGCGGCGGAGAGGATTAGCAGACAGCAATAGTGGAGAATAGTAAACATCAGCTCTGCAGTCACAATCATGCCACTTGCAAAAATATCTATGCCATTTACGAGTCGTAAACGTGCCATTTACGATGGCTAAACGTGCCATTTACGACCCGTAAACATGCCGTTTACAGTCCGAAACAATATCGCTTGCTTTTGCTTACAGTATAGTTTGTGGAATGAGTATACAAGAAAAAAACTGCAAGCAAACAACCGTTATTTACTTACAGTTTTTCTTATCATTGGAGAGAGACAATCTTTTGGGATAGCCTCGAAGAGGCCAAGATGGCAATGGTATTCATCCACGCATTTAACGAAAGACCAAATTTTAAGGGAGAATATAACGAAACCTTGTGTTTTTCTGCTACTTTTGTACCCTGAAATCACCCATAACGTTATAAAACAGAAGAAAATGAAGAAGAAAACTTATGTAGCCCCGTCAGTAAAGACGGTGGAAATGGAAATTCAGGGTAGCCTGTTGGCAGCAAGCGGCGACTCCACCAAGAGTACAACCGTGGAGAATGCGAACATAAGAAATTTTGAAGACGATTGGGAATAACCCTTCTGTCACAGTAAAAAAACGACATTCTGAAAGGGAGACATAGGATGAAAAAGATTGTACCAGCAAGTTCCGCATTGCCCATTGTGGCACTTCTCGCGGCATCAATAACCTCTTCGTGCAGCAGCGACAGCCTTTCCGAGGGCGAAAACGCCGACAGCGGCGAGGGGAAAACCGTGACCCTCACGGCAAAAGTGAACGAAAGCGAAGCCACAACCCGCATGGGAATGACCAAGGAAAACGGCAATGAAGTGTCGTTCTACTGGCACTCCAGTGACGAAATTCTTGTGCAGACGGTAAACGGCAATACGTACAGCGGCGCAAAGTTCACCACAAGCACAGAAACAGGCAAGACTTCGGCCGAGTTTACAGGCACGGTCGCATCGCCGGGAAGTCTGGGTCAGTATGCGGTATATCCCTACAGCGAGAGCCACAAGTTTACCTCTAAAACGTCTCTGACTTACAACCTTCCTGCTGCATATACATATAATAATGTGGAGAGCGGCATCTTCTCAAAGACAGAAAATGAAACAACAAGCTACCGATCCACCAGCACAAACATCCCGTTGGTAGGTAAAATCGAAGATGGCAAGATTGAGTTCAAGCACATCGGCGGCCTTGCCGTTATCCGTATAGACAAGATGCCGGCGGCTTCCGGAACACTTACCGTCACAGCCGACCAGCAGCTCTCGGGCGACTTCACCATTGGCAATCTGTCAGCAGACGGTGCAGCAATTGCAACCTCAACCGCTACGGCAACAACTTACAACAAGACGGTGACGATAACGTTCAGCGGCGTGACTGCAGGTAGCGTTGGCGTGTTCTATCTGCCTTTGGCAACGGGCAGCTACAGCGGCTTGAAGATAGGAATAAACAATGGAACGACGACGCAGACCGTCAACTACGGCAACCTGTATGTGGCTCGCGCCAGCGTCAACGCCGTGCCTCTTTATAATGTAGACGGCAAACTGTGCAAGTGGAGCAAGACCGACAGTGACGGAACTTACACAATCAATGGTCAGACGTTTGTCGACTTGGGCTTGAGCGTGCTGTGGGCCACCTGCAATGTCGGGGCGTCTTCGGCCTACGATTACGGCAAGTGCTATGCTTGGGGTGAGGTTACAGCCTATAATGAGAATAAAGACTGGGGCGATAAAGGCGTGAAAACCAACTATGATTGGGACACCTACAAGTATGGAACATCAAGTAGCTTGACCAAATACAACAGTACAGACAAACTGATAACCCTCGAAGCCGGTGACGATGCGGCCACGATGAACTGGGGCTCTTCTTGCCGTATGCCTACTCAAGCGGAGTTTGAAGAACTCCTCAATAGCGCAAACTGCTCTTGGTCGAATACAACAGAAAATGGTGTCAGCGGATATAAGGTGACAAGCAAGAAAGAAGGCTACACCGACAAGTCTATATTCCTTCCCGCTAATGGCTCCCGTGAAGGCGACTCCTTATACAATCAGGGGAGCAGCGGCGGTTATTGGTCTAGTTCGTGCTCTACGTCTGACTACAGCACAGCCTACCGACTCGGCTTCGGAAGCTCATACTTAAACCAAACTTGCGTTGAAAAATACCGTAGCTACGGCTCCGCTGTCCGCCCCGTAGCGGAGAAACAGTAAAGTCTTCCTGCTGTATATTGCACGGCTGAAGTGCAAGAAACATAACCGTTGTCAGGTTTGGACATTCCGTCAGACCAGACAACGGTTATTTTCTTTTCGCGCGCACCCTTTCTTTCGAGTCTCCCACAAACCAAATACCGGGTCAAAATTGAAGTCTGCTTCGTGAGCAGTTGAAGCCTATTGTGCTCCTATATAACATTTATTCATCCCTCCGCTACAGAGAGTCTGATATTCAACCAGTCAAGCGTTCTTTGAGCTAATGCGATCTTTCTCTGTAGCAGTTCTTTCTCGTCAAGTCCAACCTTGCTTTCGTCAAATGGGGTTTTGG
>CAVGKZ010000064.1:0-5239 GCA_963630025.1 bacterium
CCCAGGGCGTTGCCCTGGGCTATGGGTAGTTGCCCTTTCAGGGCGCGGCCTATGCGCTGGATTTTGCCCAAAGACAATGTGCCTACTAAGCCTTCATTCGCGCGCCTACTAAGCCTTCCTTTTGCGCTTCTGCGCCCTTACAGGGCAGCCTTTCACTACTGCCCTACCTTTATCACCTTGATGTCATACACACCTGCGGTGCCTTGGGTGCTCACATAATAGAGACTTGCCCTGTTGGCCTCGAAGTTGTCCGCACTGATGCCAGAGGCTGTGTAATACACACCGTCGGTAGTCTTTCGGTAGTATGTCTTGTCAGCACTGTAACTATCGTTCTGCGCCAACGTGTATTGCGGAGCCACATACTTTGTTGTGGTGTACACATAGGCGTAGTAGCCATTAGTCTTCGGGGTGAACTTCACTGCGCTGATATTCACGCTTGTGCCGTCGGCAAGAGGCACTGACGATTCTACCGTAGCCTCGGTTGAACCGTCATTGATAGAACCCATGGCAGTAAGAGTTATTCCGAGCTTGGCTCCGTTGAGCTGGGCATACAATTCGCCCTCTGTAGCGGATCTGCCAAGCTGATACACCTGAGCTTTGCCAGCCTCGTCGCCGATACCGCTTGGAGTAACCACAGACTTGTTAGATGTATTCTCCGTCACCACATATATGTCCTCACCAGTCTTGTACTCCTTGTTTTCGGCCACCTTGGAACCGTTGGCATAGGTGGTCACGCTGTTGGTGGCAACAGACGAAATGTACTCCTGATTGCCAGTGGCCTGGTCCACCACCACAGCGTCGAATGTTATGGGGTGCAGTCCCTCGGGGTCTGTTCCGGGGTTGTCTGGGTCCGTCGGGGTGTCGCCGGTAGTACCGTTGGTCTTGTCAGATATCTTGAAGAGATAGGTGTAGCTGTAGTTGGGTTTCCACTGCATATACTGCGCCGGCACCACCACGCGCGCATTCTTCACCGCGATGGTCTCGCCCGAGCCGTCGATGGAGGTCAGCGTGTAGTCGCAACGTATGAGCATCGGGTTGGAGCAGCCCTCGTTGGGATATACCGTTGTGTAGCCGCCGTTGGCGGTGTCCCATGTGGGGTTGTCGGCTGTCGTGCCGAGAGCGGTGGCAGAGTTGATGTTAGTGCCGAGGGTGAGCGTGGGGGTGTAGTCTGTTGTGGTGTTGGTCACAGTGGGCTGGTTCAGCACTGCGCCTTCCTTGCAGTAGCTCACGGTGAGGGTGTTGCCATCAGTAGCACTCTTGTTTACATACCACAGGGCAGCGGCGAAGTTGTTTTCATTTGCAGTATCCATTGCCCCGTATGTAGTGACCGCTGCATCTGCACTTTGGGCGTAATAGAATTTGTTTATCTTCACTTTGTAGCCGGGCACTGTTTCATAGAAGCCCACACGCACACGAGAACCGAAGTTGCGGAATGTGAGCACCACAGGCTGACCGTATTTCCCTTTAGCCACTTCCATGCGGTCGGAGAAATATATGTTCTCGGGCGTGAAGCCGGATTTCATCTCCACCGTGTAGCCCTTGTCATACTTAGACTTATTGGCATCGTCTGTAGCGGAACTTTCCGTGATTTTCGTTATCTTGCTCACGCCACCATTTTCTGCGAGACCGGCCTTGGCGGCAAAGGCAGTGAAGGTGTAGCCGTTGGCGGCACTGTAGTCCCAATACTTCACGGTCTGGTTCAGAGCCTTGGCAGCCACCTTGGTTGAATCGTAAGGCATCTTGCCCACATACTCCCAGTTGTGGGTGTTCGACTCAGTTTTGCCGGCGGTGTTGTCTGCATACTCCACCTTATAGTTCACAAACACGTTTTGGTCGTTGGCGGAAGTGCCATTCTCTGCATAAGAGATGTGCTTGGTTCCAAACACGACGAACTCTTTGCTGAGCTTCGCGGCGGCATCACTACCAGTCAGTGTAGTGGCACGCGTCTGGTTGGGTACGGTCAAATGGAAGTCTATCGCGGCATTGGCCGGCATCTCCACCTCCCCATTCTTGCTCACCAAGGCTTCATCGCTCGTGCAACCTGCAATCGTCACGGCGGCTGCGGTGAGAATCAAATCAATCTTCTTCATAATGTTTTGAACTTTAGTCGTTTTTATAGGGGGGGGGGATTTCATCCCGCACCCTTGTCGTTTTTGTTTGTTGTACTTCTTTGCGGGGCATGCGCCCCTTGTTGTTTTTCGTTGTGCAAGGACAAAGACGTGGGTCATTGAGCTTGCAGCTCTTTGCTGCCTTAGTAGGCGCTGCGTCCTCGCTGCGCCCGTACTAATAGCATTGGGCTATTCTTTGTTGGCTTCGTTGTCTTTGTTGACTTCATCGGGGCGCAGCGAGGACGCAGCGCCTACTAAGCCTTCTTGTGGCCAAGTGGGGAGTCGAACCCCGCTTGGCCTGTGGCATTGGCTCTCGCCGCTGCCTGTTTTATTGCTCAATCGTGAGGATTAGTTGCCACTTTTTGCGGCAATCTTCACAATCTTGTAGTACTTCTTGGTATTACCTTCTGCCGTCTTCGTGTACTCCACAGCGTAGTATTTCGGTGTGTTGGCGGTGTTGCTTGCCGTCCACTTCAGAGCCGAGAGGGTGCGATCCACACCATCCTCACCGGGAACTTTGCTTACGATATTGGCATCGGCAGTAAGCGATTCTGTATAGCACTTCACGTTGCCTGCAACTGTAGCAGTACTGCTTGCACCAACATGGTTCTGTTCTACCGCCTGTGCCACCGACGCCTCGGTAATCGGGTAGTTCGTCAAGTCGGTAGAGGTCACGGTGTA
The DNA here is from genome assembly GCA_963630025.1 of bacterium. Classification (GTDB taxonomy): domain Bacteria; phylum Bacteroidota; class Bacteroidia; order Bacteroidales; family Bacteroidaceae; genus Prevotella. The sequence goes on from CAVGKZ010000064.1 coordinate 2,790, forward strand.
GAGCTTTATGTTACCGTTTTCTCCTACACTCAGAGTTGCAGTTCCATCCACCACGCTTGCGTATATCACGTTTCCGTCCTCATACTCGTCCTTTCCTGTAACAATGGTATTGTCGGTAGAAGACGTTGTTGCAAACGTTGTGATTGACGGTTCGGTGACAGAGGTGATAGTCTCCTGGTTGCCGTTTTCGTTGGTCTCCACCACGGCGTCGAAGGTGATGGGATAGAGTTCGGCCGACTTATCGCTGATCTTGAAGACGTAGGTGTAGGCGTAGTTGCTCTTCCACTTGCAGTAGGCTGCGGGCACTGTGGCCTTCTTGTAGCCCACCGAAATCTTCTCGCCCGTGTCCTCAGAGTAGAGGTCGTAGCTTATCTCCAGCGTCATGTCAGTTGTGTTCGACGGATTGGGCAGGATGGTGGTGTAATCACCGTTTGTGCCACGGTCGTAAGTGGGCTTGGTGTTCGACTCGGCGATAACATTGTCTTTTGAGGCCGTCCACGATGTCGAGAGCCAGATGGTACCTGTGGTGTTGAGACAGGTAGCCTTGTTGCAATTGTCGTTTACAGCAACCTTTGCCTTGCCGTCAGATTCGTAGGTAACGGTATAGGTCGTGTTCTTTGCATCAGTGCCACCGTTATTGCCCACAACAACGAAGTTACCTGTGATGCCGAAGGTCGTGCCACCTTCATCGCTTGAACCGTTTTTATGCTCCGCATACGTATCGGATTGTGATCCCCCGGTAGCATTGGCAGTCTTGTACTTTATCCCCGTAATCACAACCTTATATCCCGGCACAATCTCATATATTCCGAAGCGGATTTTCGACATGAAGTTGCGGAAGGCCAGCTGGGCGATGCCACCATATTCATTAACCTTGGTGGTGTCAACCGCTGTGCCTCCAGAAAGCTTTGCGATATTCTTCCTATCCGACACATAAATGCTGTCGGGACGTGAACCAGCCAGCAATTCGATGGTGTAGCCCTTGTTTGCGGCAGAGCCTGCGTTGTCTCCCGTTGCAGCAGGGTCGCTTTGCGTCTTCGTTATCTTCACCAATGGCGACGAAGTTCCTTCCGTGGAGGTGTTGTGCAAGTCATGCCATGCTGCCGACACGGCGGTGAAGGTGTAGCTGCTGGCGCCCAAGTCCCAATACTTGATGGTCTGAACGGTGGGGTTGACGCTCGGCGACACGATGCCGCTTGCATACGGCGTGATACCTGCATACTCCCAGTTGCGCCTGTTGCTTGTAGTAGTGTAGGCGGTTTGATCCTTGTACTGCACGCGGTAGTTCTGGAAGACGAGGTCGGTCGCATTGGCTTGCTTGCCGTTATCCTCGTTCTTTTCGCCCCACACGATGAACTCGTAGTTGAGCGCTTTGGCGGCAGTCGATCCAGTTTGGCTGGCACGCGTCTGCCCCACTCCTTGCATGTTAAAGGCGATGGGGGCGGTGCCGCCGGTGAGGCCGTTGCCGCCTCCCTCGCCTGTAAACTTGTCGTCGGCACAGCTGGCAAGCAGCAGCGCGGTTGACGCAAGCATTAAATAAGTGTTCTTCTTCATAATTTTTTAATGTTAGTTGTTGTTATATTGTTCTTTTGTTGGCTTATGTTTAGTTGAGCCTCGTCTTTTTTTCTGTCAAGAATTTGAGAATTATAGAATTTCTTATTCTACATGCTCTTGAATTGGCGAGAATTTCTAGAAACAGCGGCTGGCCGCTGTTAAGCCTTCCCGTAATTCTTGATTGGAAGAAAATTCAAGGCTTGGCTTGAACAATTCTCCAATTCTCTAATTCTTGATGAAAAGAACACTTTGCGCAGAGGCTGGGGCTTCATGCAGTTGCCCTTACAGGGCGCAAGTTACCTTTTGGCCTCCAATACCCAGGGCGTTGCCCTGGGCTATGGGTAGTTGCCCTTTCAGGGCGTACGTTGTGCATTCCATCTCATGACACGCATTGTGCATCTCTTTTGCACATTCCTTGTTTTTTCATTCACGCAACCGTTGCGCTTGCCCTCATCCGCTTGCCTTTAGCACTTCTGCGCCCTGAAAGGGCAGTTGCACATAGCCCAGGGCAGAGGAGCGATGCGTTAGCAGAGCGACGGCACCCTGGGTCAGGTTTTCACGAAACCCTTTTGGGGCGCCCTGTAAGGGCAGCTGCTTTTATTGGGGCGCATTGTGCATTCCCTTTTGCACATTCCTATTTTTGCATTCACGCAACCATTGCGCTTGCCCTCATCCGCTTGCCTTTAGCACTTCTGCGCCCTGAAAGGGCAATTGCACATAGCCCAGGGCAGAGGAGCGATGCGTTAGCAGAGCGATGGCACCCTGGGTCAGGTTTTCACGAAACCCTTTTGGGGCGCCCTATAAGGGCAGCTGCTTTTATTGGGGCACATTGTGCCTTCCCTTTTGCACGTCCCTTATTTTTTCATTCACGCAACCATTGCGCTTGCCCTCATCCG
>CAVGKZ010000065.1:0-38591 GCA_963630025.1 bacterium
GTATAGCTCGCTATACTCCTTCACTCACAGACACATTGTCCACGAAAATAGACTCGCAATCTGCCAAAGCTAATTTATAGAACCACCCTTAAGAGAATGCAAAAATAGCCATTTCCCGATAGAAACCCGAACTCATCTTCGGGTTTTATCTTTTATTAAATGTAATTCCACGCCAGCCCCTTGGCAGTCTGCTCCCATCGGAGGGTTCACTTTTGTTATCGTAAGGTCGATGCTGCACGCCTCGGGAAAGCTGCTTTCTATGGCTCGGACTATGCGGCCGGCCACGTGTTCCAGCAGTTTTGACGGCCGAAGCATCTCGGTTTTCACCTTATTATATAGTGTCGCGTAGTTCAACGTGTCGCCCACGTCGTCGGTTTCCATAGCCTTGGCAACGTCGAAACCCACGCGGAGACTGACGATGAAGTCCGCCCCCACGGCTCTCTCCTGCGGCATTACGCCGTGGAAGCCGTGCAGGCGGACGTCGTCAAGACGTATGTAGCTTGTGCTAAGTTTCATCATTCCGTGATACTGGTTCTATCGTTTTGCGAGACAGGTTCTATCGCTTTGCGAATCAAACCGTTTCGTTTTGCAACCTTATCCGCAGCGCGAGGCTCCGCAGTTCTTGCAGATGAGGCAGCCCTCTTGATAAATCAGCGCCTCTTGGCCGCACACCGGACACTTGCGTCCCTTGGCTTCAGTGCCGTCAACGATGTACTTCTTCAGGGCGCGCTCCACACCGTTTTTCCACGTATTGATGCTTTCGCTCTTCAGTTGCAGCGAACCGACCAGCTTTATCACGTGGTCTATGGGCATACGGTAGCGCAGCACGCCGCTGATAAGCTTGGCATAGTTCCAGTATTCCGGGTTGAACTTCTCGCTCAAGCCCTCCACTGTGGTCTTGTAGCCGCGCTTGTTTTCAAACTGGAAGTCATAGCGGTGCTTGCCGTTCTCGTCGGTTTGCTTTATTATCTTGCCCTTTGTCACGGTCTTTGGCAGCACGATACCCTCCTCGTCGTCCTGCAATCCGGTGAATATCTCATAGGGATAGCCGTTGAGCAAGCCCACAAAGGCCACCCATTTCTCCTTGTTGTTCTGGAAGCGCACCACGTCGCACTCCAGTTCCTTCGGCCTCACCTCCACCACTTCGGGATGTTTGCACGGACTCACAGGTTCGCTCTGCGCCTTCTCCGCCTTCTTCTTTTTGTCCTTGTCCGACACGGAAATCATCACTCCCGAGCGGCTTCCGTCGCGGTAGATGGTGCACCCCTTGCAGCCCGAACGCCACGCTTCCACATAGAGCTTGTCCACGAGGTCTTCGTCAACGTCGTTGGGCAGATTCACGGTGACGCTTATCGAGTGGTCAACCCACTTCTGTATGGCGCCCTGCATGCGCACCTTCATGAGCCAGTCCACATCGTTGGCCGTGGCCTTGTAGTAGGGCGAGCGTGCCACAAGCGCGTCTATCTCCTCTTGGGTGTACCGCTTGGTGGTGTCAATGCCGTTCACCTCCATCCATGTGAGGAACTTGCGGTGATAGACGATGTACTCCTCAAACGAGTCGCCCACCTCATCCACGAAGTCCACATGAGCGTTTTCGTCGCCCGGATTTATCTTCCGCCGACGCTTATACACCGGCATGAACACCGGCTCTATGCCGCTCGTGGTCTGCGTCATAAGGCTTGTCGTGCCCGTAGGGGCTATTGTCAGACAGGCAATGTTGCGCCTTCCATACTTCTTCATGTCGGCATACAGGCTGGAGTCGGCCTCTTTTATACGGGCAATGAACGGATTGTTCTTCTCCCTCTCGGCATCGTATATCTCGAAAGCGCCGCGTTCGCGAGCCATGTCCACCGACGAACGGTAGGCCGCCAGAGCCAGAGCCTTGTGCACTTCCACGGAGAAGTCGGTGGCCTCCTGCGTTCCGTAGTGCAGGTTCATGGCGGCTATCATGTCGCCCTCGCCGGTTATGCCTACGCCTGTGCGCCGTCCAAGACCGCTCTTGTGCTTTATCTTCTCCCAAAGGTGCTCTTCGGCTCCCTTCACCTCGTCGCTCTGCGGGTCGCTCTTCACCTTATTTATTATGAGGTCAATCTTTTCCAGCTCCAAGTCCACTATGTCGTCCATCAGCCGCTGGGCAGCCTTCACGTGCTGGCGGAACAGTTCGAAGTTGAAACTGGCCGAACTGGTAAACGGATTTTCCACGTATGAGTACAGATTGACCGACAACAGGCGGCACGAGTCGTAGGGGCAGAGCGGTATCTCGCCGCACGGATTGGTGCTAACGGTGCGGAAGCCGAGGTCGGCATAGCAGTCGGGTATGCTCTCGCGCAGGATTGTGTCCCAGAAGAGCACTCCCGGCTCGGCGCTTTTCCACGCGTTGTGCACTATCTTGCGCCACAGCGCCTTCGCGTCTATATCCTTTTTAATCACAGGACTGTCACTGTCTGTCGGAAACTGCTGCACATACGTGCGGTTCTCGGTGGCTGCCCGCATGAACTCGTCGTCTATCTTGACGGAAACGTTGGCACCGGTCACCTTTCCCTCGGTCATCTTTGCGTCAATGAACGCCTCGCTGTCGGGATGCTTTATGCTCACGCTCAGCATCAGTGCGCCGCGCCGTCCGTCCTGCGCCACTTCGCGTGTGGAGTTGCTGTACCTCTCCATGAAAGGCACCAGTCCGGTCGACGTGAGAGCCGAGTTGTTCACCGGCGAACCCTTCGGACGCAGGTGTGAAAGGTCATGCCCCACTCCACCGCGCCGCTTCATCAGCTGCACCTGTTCCTCGTCTATGCGCATAATTGCGCCGTAGGAGTCGGCGTCGCCGTCGAGTCCTATCACGAAACAGTTGCTCAGCGATGCAATCTGGTGGTTGTTGCCTATGCCCGTCATGGGGCTTCCCGCCGGAATGATGTAGCGAAAATGGTCGAGCAGAGCGAAGATTTCGTCCTCGCCCATGGGGTTGGCATACTTTTTCTCTATGCGTGCTATCTCTCGGGCTATGCGGTGATGCATCTGTTCGGGCGACTTTTCGTAGATGTTGCCGAAACTATCTTTCAAGGCGTACTTGTTTACCCAAACGTGAGCTGCAAGGGCATCGCCATCAAAGTATTGTAAAGAGGCTGCAATAGCCTCATCGTAGGTGTAAGTGTTTTGTGTTTCCATTTTTCTTGTCTATCGAAAAAGTGTCGCAAAGATACTTGTTTTTAGCCTATGAAAGACACGTTTTCGGGAAAAACTTTCGGCCTTTCCTCCGGAAAAGTTTTCCGAAACGGACAACTTCTGCGGCAACGAAACGCATCAAGTTTTCCCTTTCTCTTTGCCGCAACCTACAGTTACGATTCATAAACCGGCCATTTACGCCCCATTGAGCCACAGTAATATGAAAAAGCACTCACAAAGCTCACCGCCTACGACATTCTGCGCAACCTGTCGAACAAGCAATATGCGGTTGACGCGCAGGGCCGCACCGAGACTTGGACCAACAGCATTCCGCGCTACCTGATGTTCTCGCTGGCATACAAGTTCACCAAGGTGCCGAAGAAGTGAGGCTCCCAATAGTTTGCACCCACTACAAAAGAATGTCTCCTGCGGCGGCACTTCCCCGAAAAGAAAGTGCCGCCGCAATTGTCGTTTTTCATGCTTATTGCATTAACTTTGCCGCAGCGAAACGAGGCCGGAACGCTTTGTTTGGCAAACAAACAAGGGTGTCCTGTTTGTTATAACCAAGTAAAACAGAAAAAAATGATAGCACAACGGGCTGAAAGCCCGGCAATGCATAGCTCAATATGGCACATCAAACTGGACACCTTACAAACTAACCATACACCAAAGCAATAAAGAAAGATGCAAAAGATAAAGAAACTATTGTCGCTGCCCCCAAATCTTGTGGGCTGCTTCCACGACGTGACGGGACTGCCACGCGACGAGTATTTCTGCGGTTGCGACCCCATAGGCCACCGCGTGGGCAGTGGCGGAGGCACCACATGGCTGCTCGAACAGTGCCACAAGGCCAACGGCAACGGCATGGACTTCGACACGTGGCTCGCTTCGGAACGCCGCGTGATAGTACACGCCGGTGGCCAGAGCCGAAGGTTGCCGTCGTATGCGCCGTCGGGAAAGATACTTACGCCAATACCCGTGTTCCGCTGGGAGCGCGGACAGAGGCTGTCGCAGACGCTGCTCGACCTGCAACTGCCGCTCTACGAACGGCTGATGAGGCTCGCCCCAAGGGGCATAAACACCATGATAGTGAGCGGCGACGTATACATTCGCGCCGCCGAGCAGCTGCCGCCAGTGCCCGACGCCGACGTGGTGTGCTACGGCTTGTGGCTCGACTCGTCGATAGCCAAGGACCATGGCGTGTTTGTCTCCGACCGCCGCACGCCGTCGGTGCTCAAGCAGATGCTGCAAAAGCCGAGCGTGGCCACGCTCAACGACCTGCTTCAGACGGGCTTCTACCTGACCGACATCGGCGTGTGGATGCTCAGCGACCGCGCCGTGAGGCTGCTCATGGAGCGTTCGCGCCCCGACGGCGAGCTTAGGGAGTACGACTTGTATGGCGAGTTTGGCTGCACGCTCGGCACCGAACCCACCATCGCCGACGACGAACTGCGCTCGCTGAAGGTGGCCATCGTGCCGCTGCCGGGCGGCGAGTTCTACCACTACGGCACGAGCCGCGAGATGATAACGTCGTCGGTGGCCATACAAAACCTCGTCAACGACCAGCGCGAGATAATGCACCACGGGCGCAAGCCGCACCCCTCGATATTCATTCAGAACGCCACCACGCACATCGCCATAACCGAGGCCAACACCAACCTGTGGATAGAGAACAGCTGCGTGGGCAAGAACTGGAGCATAAGCCACGACAACATCATAACGGGCGTGCCGCAAAACGACTGGACGGTGAGTCTCAGTGCCGGACAGTGCGTCGATATCGTGCCCATCGGCGAGCGCGAGTTTGCCGTGCGCACATATAATATAGGTGACAAGTTTGCCGGAAGCGAACAGCAACGCCGCCAGTTCCCCGTGGTTGACGATGTGGAAGCCATCGGCCAGTTGCTGCCGTCGCTGCTCAGTGGCACGGCAGGCTTGCAGGGCTACGCCCTCGTGAGCGCCGAGGAGCTGAACGACAAGGCCAACTTGCGGCGGCTCACCGCCCAGCGCGAGGAGTTCCGCAAGCACAACTGGCCACAGCTCGCGGCCAACCACGAGCACAGCGTGTTCTATCAGCTCGACCTGAACAATGCCGCCCATGAGTTTGCGCGCCTCTCCATACCCGCTCCGCAGCCCATCGCCGACGACGCGCCGCTGATGCGCCGCATGCGCGACGCCATGTTCCGCTCGGAAATTGAGCGGCTTGAGGGTCGCCCCTTCGAGGCTGACGACCGCAAGGCGTTCGCCCTGCTGCGCGAGGGACTCACCACGACGGTGCTCGGCCAGCGTCAAAGCCCGCGCATGGCGGTGCATCCCGACCAGATAGTGTGGGGGCGCAGTCCTGTGCGCATCGACATATCGGGCGGATGGACCGACACTCCGCCCTTCTGCCTCATGGAAGGGGGCAACGTGGTCAACCTCGCCATAGAGCTGAACGGCCAACCGCCGCTGCAAGCCTACGTGAAACCGTGCCGCGAAAGCCACATCGTGCTGCGCAGCATCGACCTCGGGGCGGTGGAGACGGTGGACACATTCGACCAACTGGCCGACTTCTCCCACGTGGGAAGCCCGTTCTCCATACCCAAGGCGGCTCTTGCGCTCGCCGGATTCCACCCCGACTTCTGTGCGGAGCGGCACGCCACGCTCAAGGAGCAGCTTGCCGACTTCGGCGGAGGCATAGAGCTGACGCTGCTGTCGGCCGTGCCTGCGGGCAGCGGACTGGGCACGAGCAGCATCTTGGCGGCCACGGTGCTCGGCGCGGTGAGCGACTTCTGCTCGCTGGCATGGGACAAGAACGAGATATGCAAGCGCACCCTCGTGCTCGAACAGCTGCTCACCACGGGCGGCGGATGGCAGGACCAGTTTGGTGGAGTGCTTGGCGGAGTGAAGCTGTTGCAGACCCAAAGGGGCTTCGACCAACTGCCTCAGGCGCGGTGGTTGCCCGACAACATATACACGCAACCGGAATATGCCGCTTGCCATCTGCTCTACTACACCGGCATAACGCGCACGGCCAAGAGCATATTGGCCGACATCGTGCGCCGCATGTTTCTCAACGACAACGCGCAACTGCAACTGTTGCGCCAGATGAAGGCGCACGCCATCGACATGTATGAAGCCATCCAGCGGCTCGACTTCGACCGCATGGGACTGCTTCTGCGCGAGAACTGGCTGCAAAACCAAGCCCTCGACAGTGGCACCAACCCCGAAGCGGTGAGGGACGTGACGCGGCTCGTCGACGACCTTTGCCTTGGCTACAAACTGCCGGGAGCGGGTGGGGGAGGCTATCTCTACATGGTGGCCAAGGACGCCGAGGCTGCAGCGCGCATAAAGCAGACCATCAATGCCCACCATCCCAACGCCAACGCCCGTTTCGTCGACATGTCGCTGAGCCGAGCGGGGCTGCAAGTGAGCCGCAGCTGATGCCGTCGGGACACAGGTAACAAGCAGAAAAGGATTGGCAACAAGCGGGAAAGGAATTATCGCCCCACGGGGTAGTCGCTTACTTGACATTATAGAACAACCGGAAACGGGCTGTGTGCTTAGTGCATACAGCCCGTTTCCGGTTGTTTACTGCAGCTTAAGAAAGCTGTCGTTTGTCTATCAGATTGGCATCACCCTATCAGATTTGCATTACCAGTTGTTCGTTGCCAAAGTTCCGTACCACTTCAGACAGGTAGTTACGTGGCTGGCCCAGTAGCTGTTGAACAGTGCAACATGGTTTTCTCCGAACGCGTTGACCACAGCTTCTGCGTTTGAGTATGGAACGATGTCGTCCGATTTGCCGTGATACAGCTTTATCAGGTGCGAAGGCGTCCATCCAGTTGTCAGGTCGTTCTTGTCAAGACACTTGTAGAAAGCCTGCGTCATTTCGGAGTTCTTGTCGAGGGCAGACGCGCTCAACATGTCTTTCACCGAAATCTTATCCTTGCCGAGCAACTTCTTCAGCTTAGCGATGAGAGCCTTCGAGTCTGTCTGCTTGTCGGCAATGAGCTTGTCCATCTGGTCCTTGATCTTAAGGTAAGCGTCGCTGTAGAAGTCTTCCTCCTTCCACTTGCCCATGATGTCAGGATAGCAGTAGAGCATCGACTTGATGACGATAGGCAGGATTACAGGATATGAAAGGCTCTTGGCATTGTAGTAGTAGTCCATAGTCTTTCTCGGACTGTACGGACCTGAGCAGCAGTAAGAGTAGTCGAAGCGCCACTTGCTGGCAATTTCAGGATGGGTGTCGAGATACTTGTGTACTGCCAGTGCATTGCCGCCGCCCTGCGAAGCGCCGAGCACATAGAGCTTCCACTCGTTCTCCATCTTGGTCTTTTTGCCCTTCTTCTCCTGGAACACCTTATAGCCAGCCTCAAGCGCGTCTACAGAGTTGATGGCACAAAGCTCATGGTTGAGGTACGGGTGCAGCATGTTCTTTGTCTCTCCATAGCCGATATAGTCAGGCATGATGAGCAGGTTGTCGCCAAGAGCAAGCTGTTCTGTGGTGTGCTTGTTGGTTGGACGCTCGGCATCGCTCAATATGGTGTAGTGCTCCATAAGGAAGATGTTGTCCGGGTCAAGGTCGTGCCAGCCGAAAAACCAGTACTGCGCCCAAGAAACCATTGCCGACAGCTGGATTGGTTTGCCAAAAGCGTCTTTGCTCCAGTACTTGTACGTATAGGTTACAAAGCCCATGTAGATACCGTTTTCGCCCTTCTGGTTGGCCAGTTTCTGCTCCTGCTTTTTAATCTGTTCCATGTAGGTGTCGCGCAGAGAGTCGAGGGAAGCGTCTCCCACTCCGGATCCGAACATCTTTTCGGACATATCTTTGGCAGAGAGTATCACGGAGTCACCGATGATTTCCACACCAGGGTTTGTGTCTTTATTTATGTTGGTTGAGTCTTTTCCGCCTCCATTACCCTTTCCTGTCTCTCCGTCGTCATTGCTGCAAGCTGCGAATGACAAGCCAATCATTGCTGCGAACAAAAGGCTCATGTACAAATTAAATCTCTTCATAACAGTAGTTGTTAATGGTTAATGATGCTTCGTTTGGTGTTGCTTCTCGTTTTGTCCTTCCTCCGATTGTCAGTGTATCGGCTCTCCCTTCAGTGCTTTTCTCACCAGAGAGTCACCCATTTGTCTGTACTTCTTTTCTATCAACTGTTTTAGTTCGCGTCGTTCGTTGTCTTGCGGAGTGCCTTCCCCGAATGATTCTTTGATGGCCTCCCTCACTGTTTGCCGCTTGCACTCTCCGATGACCACATCGATTGTGTCGCCCTCAATGGGGGAGTATGGCTTCTTCTTTTGCTTTCCGCAGCCGCGGCACGCTGCAAAGAGTCCAGCCAAGCACAGTCCGGAGAAGAGTATTTTGCACAGCAGTCTGTTCATAACCATATCCGTTCCTCCTTGATTTTATGTGTCTCCGTGTTCCTGTTGCAGGCAAGCTGTTGGTCTAAGGTTGTCGTCCAAGGCTAAGCCTGCGTCAAGAGTAATCCGCTTGCTGTAGTTCCAAGAACTGTTCTGTTGGGTTATCTTGATGGGGACAAATGTATACATTAAAGCAAAACCAGCCTCATGTTTCTGTCAAAAAGTACTGTTTGTGCTTCAAATTTTATGGTTTATTTAGAGAAATAGCGCACAATTTACCCGAAAAGCAGTACAATTTATACTTAAAAACAACGGTGTTTTTGACTGAAAGCTGCGACAAAATGATTTTCCGCTATGGCCATTAGCTGGTGTCTTGACGGGCATAAGCTACCCTCGTTGTAGTCATGAGATGTCCTTGTTGTAGCTGCGAGCGACTCTCGTTGTAGCTACGAGCAGTCCTCGTGATAGTCTCACCTATATATAATAAGGGCGGAAAATGTCCGTTATTATGTTATACTAATCTATTGACTATGCGCAAAATCTACCTTTTCTTTATGTTTCTGTTGTCGTTGTATTCGGTGAATACTGCGGCGAATGGTTTGGACAGCATACGGACGGCACTTGAAACCAACACGAGCGCAGTGGTGCAAGAGAAGGTGTTTCTGCACATGGACAACACCTGCTACTTTGTGGGCGACACCCTGTGGTATAAGGCATACGTGGTGAGAGCCGACAACTTGCACCAGACCGACATGAGCCGCATACTCTATGTAGAACTGCTGAACCCCGACGGACTCGTTGTGGAGCGACAGAGCGTAATCGTCAGCGGCAACGGTTACGGCAACGGATGTTTCGCCTTGAGGGATTCGCTCTATTCCGGCTATTACGAACTGCGCGCCTATACCCGTTGGATGCTCAATTTCAACGTGACCGAGCACCGCTACGGACGCGACGACCGCCACTCGTTTTACAACAATCTTATGGCCAAGGACTTCTTCCGCAAGTGGGAAGGGCTGTATTCAAGGGTGTTTCCCGTGTATGGAAAGCCTGACAGCATTGGCGACTTCACGTACAAGAGGATGGTGCAACGCCCGAAGCAGAACGTGGTCAAGGCCGCCTCAGACAGGTTGAACGCCACGTTCTATCCCGAAGGTGGCCGACTGATAGAGGGCGTGGCAAACCGCGTGGCCTTTGAACTCGTTGACCAGGAGGGGCAGGCCGTTGACGTAAAAGGCACGGTGAGCGCCGACGGAGTGGCGGGCATCACCATAAAGCCCACCCACATGGGGCGCGGCGTGTTTACCGTGACACCAGGCAAGGACAGGCTCAAGGCCGTCTTCACGTGGAAAGGCAAGGACTATTCGTTCAAGCTTCCCGAGGCCGAGTCTGCGGGAGCGGCCTTGCGCCTTACGGACGGTAAGGCCGTGATAGCCGCGCGCAATCTTCCCAACGACAAGCAGTATGGCGTGTCGGTGCTATGCCGAGGTTCGCTGAAACACTTTGAAGAGATAGACCTCGCCGGCGGCGGCAATGCCACCGTCGCGCTGCCGGAACTGCCCACGGGCGTCAACCAGCTGACTCTGTTCAACAGCGACGGGGAGATACTTGCCGACCGGCTCTTCTTCGTCAACAACCACGACTACGACGGCTATACGGTCACGGTGGACAGCGGACTGAAGCTAAACTACGAACCCTATGAGCGGATTTCGCTCGGCATGCGGTGCCGGAGGACTGGCGAACCGACGCTGCTCTCGGTGGCCGTGCGCGACTCCCGCACCGACGAACCCACCTACGATGACGGCGGAATAATGGAAGACCTGCTGCTATGCAGCGACTTGAAAGGTTTTGTGGCCAATCCGGCCTACTACTTTGAAAGTTCAGACGAGCGGCACACGGCCGACTTGGACGTTCTGATGATGGTGCAGGGATGGCGCAAATACAAGTGGAAGGAGCTGGCCAGTGCCGATACGCTGCGGCAAAGATACACTCCGGAGACCACGATGACGGTGGAAGGAGCCGTATACAAGATGCTTTCGCTCAACGAGGTGGAGCCTGACGAGATAGCCAACTGGGCGTATGGCGTGGGCTATGTGGGAGCGCGGGTGCCCGACGAGGAGCAGCTGGCCGACCTCGGACTGACTGAGGCCGAGGCCGAAACTGCCGACGGCTTCTACAGTGTGGACGAGACCACGCAGGCCACCGCCGAGGAAAACAGCGGCATGGAGCTTGACTGGCTGAACGACGCCAACACTTCGCTCGGCACAAACCACGGCGGACTGAAGAAGGAGGTGCTCGTTGAGGCGGAGGTTTTCCTCGGCGACGGTTTTGCCGGCTCGGTGCAGGAGACCCACAACGGCGGCCGTTTCCTCTTCGAGATACCGCCGTTCTACGGCAAGACCGTGCTGAACATCAAGGCTTACGCCAAGGGCGACTCTGTGAAGAAGAACATGATGTCGCGCGCCGACAAGTATGCCCTCAACGAAGATGCCTACCCGGACTACTACGTGAAGCGCGACTTGTTCTATCCGCGCTTTGCCGAAAAATACAGCTACTACCAGAACCACGCTCCCGAAACGGGGTTCAACATGCCCGTAATCACCGCCACCGACTCTCTTCTCTCAATGGAGCAAGACGACCATCTGCTGCAAAACATCAACGTGAAGGGCAAGCGCAGGGGCAAAAGAGCCATCGACTACAACAAGCCGGCGTTTGTAGCCGACGCCTATGACCTGTACAACGACCTGACCGACTACGGGCTGAGCATAGGGAAGTTCGACGCCCGACTGTTTCCCGTGCGCGTCTGCCAACTGCTTTACGGCAATATGGGCCGCTACAACCAGGTGAATGTGGACGCAAAACTGAACGGCCACATATACTACCGCAACTACAGGCTGCCTTCGGACGAACAGTATAAGGTGTGGAACAACTATTCGCCGAGGGCTCTCTACGACGACTTGAAACTGAAGCGGCTGGACAAAGTGAGGATATTCAGCGACTTTGAGCCTCGCAATGAGGACGTGTCGCTGCCTACTTACAAGTTTGAGGCCGACGCGACAGTGGAACTGGAGACGATACAGGACAACGGTGTGCAGCCCACTTCGCGCGACCGGCGCATATACATATATGGTATAAACGAGCCGGTGGACTTCTATTCGCCCGACTACTCCACCCAAAAACCGCAAACTCCCACCGACTACCGCCGGACGCTCTACTGGAACCCGAACGTCAGGACGGACAGCGACGGACGCCTGAGGCTCTCTTTCTTCAACAACAGCAAGGAAACAAGAATAAAGGTAAGCGTTGCGGGCATCACGGCCGACGGCAAACTTGTGGGAAGCAAGTAGTAGGCACCGCGTCCCCGCCCGCGCCCGAAAACACCGCATTTTAGACGAAAGATTGCATACATTTTGGCCGAAAATCATATCGATTTTCGGCCAAAATCAGTATCATTTTTGAAACGACTGGCCATCAACAGATTGCAACGCCGAATGTTTTTGTATCCAAAAGCGATTCCGCCAATCGGCAAATCTGCCTCCTCGCCAACATAAACTTTCTTTCAATGCCTAATCGTTTCATTCAGAATGTTTACCTTTGCACGTTGTGGACTATGCCCTTACGTATCAGAGCGAAAACCGATGGGGCAAGAACCTGAAGTGGGTTTTGAAAAGAATCTCACACTGAACAAGATTGGCAACAAGAAAATAATACACACACATACATTATACGATGAAGAGAGTATTCGTTTTTGCGCTCTCCGCGCTTCTCTTCGCCAATGCTGCATTGGCCGAAAAGATAACGGAAAACGAGGCCAAAGCTGTGGCTTCGAAGTTTTTCAACAGCAGCTCCGCAGTGCGCAAGTCCAGTGGCAACGGACAGACACTGTCGCTTGCCGGAGCCTCTACAGGCTACTACATCTTTAACAGGGGCACATCGGCGGGCTATGTCATCGTGGCTGCCGACGACAGGGCTGCCACGATGGTGCTCGGCTATGCCGACGAGGGCACGGTGGACATGAGTGCCATGCCCGAAAACATGGCGTGGTGGCTCGCTGAATACGACCGACAGATGGCCAGCGTGACCCAGTCGAAAGCCGCAGCAATCAAGCCTGCCGCAGCGAAGCTTAAGAGCATTGCGCCGATAGTCACCGCAAAGTGGGACCAGAGCACCCCCTACAACGACCTATGCCCCGTGCAGCACGACACGGTATGCCCTTCAGGATGCGTGGCAACGGCCATGTCGCAGATAATGTACTACCACAAATGGCCGGAAAAGGGCATCGGCAGTCATGCCTACAACTGGAACGGCGAGGTTCTTTCGGCCGATTTCGGCAACACCACGTACAACTGGAGTGCGATGACCGACAAGTATGACAACAACAGCACTGATTCGGCAAAATCGGCAGTGGCCACACTGATGCACGACGTGGGCATCTCCGTAGACATGTACTATGCAGCAAAGGCCAGCGGAACATTTTCCACATACGTGGCTCCGGCCTGGTTGAAATACTTCAACTACGACAAAAACATCAAATACCTGGACCGTTCTTATTACGGTTTGACGGAATGGATGGACATCATCTACCGTGAACTTGCCGCTTCGAGACCGGTCTACTACGCCGGTGTATCGGAAGACAACAAAAACGCCCATGCCTTTGTGTGCGACGGCTACCGCGACGGCTACTTCCACATCAACTGGGGTTGGGGCGGAATCAACAACGGCTACTTCCTCCTGTCGGTGCTCGCCCCCGAGCAGCAGGGCATCGGCGGCAGCACGTCGGGCTACGGCTTCAGCCAGGAGGCCGTGGTGAACATACAGAAGCCGCAGGAGAACACCGTGGTGGAGCCTTACTATCTGAACAAAACTGATTTTTCCACATCCAAGTCGCAAGCAGCATTGAGCGAAACGCTCACGTTCAAGGGACTATTCTACAACGCCGGCCTTTATGCAAGCACCGTAAACTGGGGACTGATGGTGGTCAGCGCAGCGGACGACACCACCTACGTGGCCGGCAACAGCGGGTCATACCAGTCGGGCAGCGGTACGGGAATGATGAAAATCAGCCTTGAGCAGTTCCCCAAAACCGAAGGCGTTTACAGCGTATATCCAGCCTATCAGGATCCCAACACCAAGACTTGGTATAAAATCAACTCCATAAGCAGTGCCAACGGCAGTCTCGCAGCAACGGTAAGCGGTTCCAACGTGAAGTTTGCAAAGCCCGAGGAAGGAACGTGCCAACTTACAGTGTCCGACTTCGCCGCCTCGTCGACGCTGTACACCGGAAAACGTTTCACGGCTACGCTCAACTTGGGCGACACCGGAGCTGAATATTTCGGCAAGGTGTATCTCTATGTCATGAATGTGGATGCCAACACCTATGTATCGGTCTATGGAACCACGATAGACATCGATGACGGAATGACACAGAAATACTCCCTCACGGGTATAGCTCCCGACAAGGCCGGAAGCTATGAACTGCTGTTGACAGACTGGCAAAGCAACCCCATCAGCGAGAGGATTCCGGTCACGGTGGTTGAAGCTCCGTCGGGAAAGGTGGGACTGAAACTTGTCAACCAACTCCGCATAGCCAATCCAACGGCCGTCTCTGCCGACAACGTGTCTGTTTCAGCCGTTATCAGGGGCACATCCGGCTTGTTTGACAACGATATAGCTCTCGGATTCTTCAGAAACGGAAATGACGAGAGTAGCGATATGATAACCCAAAAGGCCATCATCGGCAGCGGCGACGAAGTGACTCTCACATTCGAGGGAGAACTGCCCAGCGCCGAAGTGGGCGACAAATACCAGGCGGCTATCTATTACCTTGACAACAACGCGTGGACTCGCATGCCTGCAATAGGCACCAACTACAACCGCCTGTCGTTCACCATCGGTTCGCTCACAGGCATCAACAGCGTAAGCTCTGCGTCGGCATCTGGCACAACCCACGTCTACACTCTGTCCGGCACGCTCGTCGGCACCTACAAGACCGCCAATCCCGACCTGAAGTCGCTCCCCAAAGGACTCTATGTCGTCAAGAGAGGAGCCGAGGTGAAGAAAGTGAGGAATTAAGTGAAGAATGAAGAATGTTGCGCAAAGGTAGCAGTGGTAGGCACTGCGTCCTCTGCGCAGCACTCTTGCAAAAAAAGGCACAAGAGTTGGTCGCCAAAAAAACGCCGGCAAACCTAACAGTACCGATTATTTTTGCTACTTTTGCAAAGTAGAACTTACAAAACACTACATAAATAAATTTTATGGACTTAGTAAAACAAATCATCGAACGCGCTAAGAGCAACAAACAGCGCATTGTGCTTCCCGAAGCCACCGAGGAACGCACTCTGAAAGCTGCCGACCGTGTGCTGGCCGACGGCGTGGCAGACCTTATCCTCATCGGCAACAACGCCGAAATCGCAGCTTTGGCTGAAAAGTGGGGACTGAAAAACATAGACAAGGCCACCATCATCGACCCTGAAAACAACCCCAAGGCTGAGGAGTATGCCACTCTTCTGGCCGAACTTCGCAAGAAGAAGGGCATGACAATAGAGCAGGCACGCGAGCTGGTGAAGAACCCTCTCTACCTCGGTTGCATGATTATCAAGACCGAAGGTGCCGACGGACAGATAAGCGGTGCACTGAGCACCACTGGCGACACTCTGCGCCCGGCTCTGCAAATCATCAAGTGCGCACCAGGCATCTCATGCGTGAGCGGCGCCATGCTGCTCATAACCAAGCAGCCGCAGTATGGTGAGAACGGTGTTCTCGTTGTGGGCGACGTGGCCGTTACGCCTATGCCCGACGCACAGCAGTTGGCTCAAATCGCCGTTTGCACAGCGCAGACAGCCAAGAGCGTGGCCGGATTTGCCGATCCGCGCGTGGCCATGCTGAGCTTCTCCACCAAGGGAAGTGCAAAGCACGAAGTGGTGGACAAGGTCGTGGAGGCAACAAAACTGGCCAAGGAGCTTGACCCGACACTGAAGGTTGACGGCGAACTGCAGGCTGACGCTGCCCTCGTGCCGTCGGTAGGCGAGAAGAAGGCTCCCGGAAGCGACATCGCCGGCCACGCCAACGTGCTGGTGTTCCCCTGTCTGGAAGTAGGAAACATCGGCTACAAGCTCGTGCAGAGACTGGGTGACGCCGAGGCTCTCGGCCCCATCCTGCAAGGCATCGCTCGCCCAGTGAACGACCTGAGCCGTGGATGCTCCGTAGACGACATCTACAAGATGGTGGCCATCACTGCTTGCCAGGCTATGGACGCAAAGAAAAAGTAATTGAAGAAGAACTAAAGTCATGAAAATATTAGTATTGAACTGCGGCTCGTCGTCCATCAAGTACGCTCTGTATGACATGGACAGCAAGACCGTGATGACATCGGGCGGCGCAGAGCGCGTGGGACTCGACGGAGCTTTCGTCAAGGTGAAACTGCCCAACGGCGAGAAGAAACAGATAATGCACGACATACCGGAGCACACCGAGGGCGTGAAGTTCATCTTCAGTCTGCTCACCGACCCGGAGATTGGCGTGATAAAAGACCTCAAGGAGATTGACGCCGTTGGCCACCGCATGGTGCACGGAGGCGAGAAGTTCAACAAGAGCGTGGTGCTCAACGACGAAGTGCTCAAGGCTTTCGAGGCTTGCAGCGACCTCGCTCCGCTCCACAACCCCGCCAACCTCAAGGGCGTGAAGGCCGTTACGGAGCTTATGCCCGGACTGCCTCAGGTGGGCGTGTTCGACACCGCTTTCCACCAGACCATGCCGAAGCACTCTTATATGTACGCCATTCCCTACGAGCTGTATGAGAAGTACGGTGTGCGCCGCTACGGATTCCACGGCACGAGCCACCGCTACGTGTCGCAGCGCGTGTGCGACTACCTCGGCGTGAAGTCCGAAGGACAGAAGATTATCACCTGCCACATTGGCAACGGAGGTTCTATCGCAGCCGTAGAAGACGGCAAGTGCGTTGACACGTCAATGGGTCTCACACCGCTCGAAGGCTTGATGATGGGCACCCGCAGCGGCGACATCGACGGCGGAGCCATTGCATTCATAGAGAAGAAGCTCGGACTTGATGCCGATGGCATATCCAATCTGCTCAACAAGAAGAGCGGTCTGCTCGGCGTTTCGGGCATTTCGTCTGACATGCGCGAGATATTCTCAGCCAACGAGGCAGGCGACGAGCGCGCAAAGCTCGCCTTCGAGATGTACTGCTACCGCATACGCAAGTATGTAGGATCGTACGCCGCTGCCATGAACGGATGCGACATCATCGTGTTCACTGCCGGAGTTGGCGAGAACCAAGCCAATGTCCGTGAGAGCGTTTGCCAGGGTCTCAGCTTCATGGGCGTGGACATCGACGTGGAGAAGAACTTGGGCATACACGGCGAAGAGGCCATTATCTCAACTCCCGACTCTAAGGTCAAGGTGGTTGTAATACCTACCGACGAGGAGCTGATGATTGCCACAGACACGATGAACCTGCTGTAAGCAAGACTTGCAACGCAAGGATACAAATTGAAAAGGGAAGGATGCCAGACGGTGTCCTTCCCTTTCACGTTATAAAAACGGTAATAGCGACTTAAAGCAACCGTTTCCTTTCCTATATCTCTTTCGTTGCATCGGCCAGCCATTGGCGGTCAGCCTCATCGTCGAGCAACGGGCAAAGACGGGAATAGACAGTGCGATGGTAGTCGTTGAGCCACGCGCGCTCCTCGCCAGTGAGCATAGACATATCAATTGGCTCGGTGTCGATGGGACATAGCGTGAGCGGTTCAAACTGAAGGAAGCGGCCAAACTCCGTCGTCACGTAGTCGGTTATAAGCAGAGTGTTCTCCGTGCGCACGCCAAAACGCCCGGCAAGATACAGTCCAGGTTCGTCGGTGACGGTCATTCCGGCCACCAAGGGCGTGGGTTTCCACTCCATACGTATCTGGTGAGGACCTTCATGCACGTTGAGGAACGAACCCACGCCGTGGCCTGTGCCGTGCATATAGTTGACGCCCTCGCGCCACATGGCCTCACGGGCGAGAATGTCCAGTTGCGTGCCGCTCGCTCCATTGGGAAATTTGCACATCTCTAGTTGTATGTGACCCTTGAGAACAAGGGTGTATATGTGGCGCATCTCCTCGGAAACAGGTCCGAGAGCGATGGTGCGCGTTATGTCAGTAGTGCCGTCGGGGTACTGCGCGCCACTGTCTATCAGCACAAATCCCTCGGGTTTAAGTTCCACGTCGGTATCGGGCGTGGCCTCATAGTGCACTATCGCGCCGTGCTTGCCGTAGGCCGCGATGGTGTCGAACGATATGCCACGGAACATCGGGCTGGCCGCACGCAGCTCTGTAAGCTTGCGGTCGATGGAAAGTTCCGTCTGTCCGCCGGCAGCCACCGCAGGCTTCAGCCACCGCAGGAACTTGACCAAAGCCACGCCGTCGCGCAACATGGCACGCCGGAAGCCCTCTATCTCCACCTCGTTCTTAACCGCCTTCATGGCCGGAACGGGAGAATTGGCCGCCACGGTAAGGCTCCGCTTCTCCGTCTTGTACAGCGTATAATTGGTCTCGTTGGGGTCCATCAGTATGTTGTAGCCGCCATACGAGCGCAGCCCCTCCCCTACTCTATCATATTCGTCAGTGCCTACGCCACACTCGGCCAAGTGGTTTCTGACCTCGTCGGTAAGTTTGCGGCTGTCAACATACAGCGTTGCGCTGTCGCTGCCGATGAGCAGATAGGCCACAAACACCGGGTTGCAATGCACGTCGCTGCCGCGAAGGTTGAGCGTCCAGGCTATATCGTCAAGGGCCGACACCAACATACCCTCGGCATGCAGCTGGCGCAGAGCAGCCCTTATGCGCTTCAATTTCTCCGAAACGGATTCTCCGGCGTATTCAATAGGATGCACCTCTATCGGGTTCAGCGGTATTTCGGGACGGTCTCGCCATATCTTTTGCAGAGGGTCGAAGTTAGTTCTGACGGTTATGCCGCCG
Source organism: bacterium (assembly GCA_963630025.1). Taxonomy (GTDB): domain Bacteria; phylum Bacteroidota; class Bacteroidia; order Bacteroidales; family Bacteroidaceae; genus Prevotella. The sequence continues at coordinate 18,483 of CAVGKZ010000065.1, forward strand.
TTCGCACGCAACTCTTCTACGAGTCCGTTCACCGTATTGGCCGAATTGACAAAGCCGTCGATGCCCACCTGCGCACCGTTTTTGGCCGCAAGTTTGCGCCCGAGCCACTGGCTTATCGTGGGCGTGCCCTCTATCCGCTCCTTCATAAGGACGAATCCAGTGCCCTCAAGTTGCTCTGCAGCGGCGAGAAAATAGCGTGAATCTGTCCACAGAGCGGCATCGTCGAGAGTGACAACAGCCGTGCCGGCAGAACCGTTGAAACCGCTTATGAACTTGCGTCCCTGCCAATGGGCCGGGATATACTCTCCGTTGTGGGGATCGGTGCTGGGAAATATGAACGCATCGAGATGTTCCCTCGACATCAGACTGCGCAGTTCGGCCAGCCGTAACCGTATTTTTTCACTATTCTTTTGACTCATTAATGGAATTGTAATTTGTACTTGACAAAGGTAAACCTTTTCAGAATTAATAACAAATTAAACTGGTGTATAAACGCCACTCATACTGTTTTTTTGCTAACTTTGCGCAACATTCAACGAAAGGGATACACTTTAAACTTTTAAATACACAAACAATTATGGCATTCTTAACTAACGAAAAACTGACAATCGTCGGCGCAGCCGGTATGATTGGCTCAAACATGGTTCAGACAGCCCTCACAATGGGACTCACAAACGACATCTGTCTCTACGACGTGTTCTCTCCCGAGGGAGTAGCCGAAGAAATGCGCCAGAGCGGTTTCGGAGACGTGAAGATCACAGCTACAACTGACGCAAAGGAAGCATTCACCAACGCAAAGTATATCATCTCTTCAGGTGGCGCACCCCGTAAGGCAGGCATGACACGTGAGGACTTGCTGAAGGGCAACTGCGAGATTGCAGAAGGCTTGGGCAAAAACATCAAGGAATATTGCCCCGACGTTAAGCACGTGGTTATCATCTTCAACCCCGCTGACCTCACCGGTCTTGTTACACTTCTGTACTCTGGTTTGAAACCTTCACAGGTTACAACCTTGGCCGCCCTCGACTCTACCCGTCTGCAGAGCGCACTGGCAAAGAAGTTCGGAGTGATGCAGAGCGAGGTGAAGGGCTGCGCTACATACGGCGGACACGGCGAGCAGATGGCTGTATTCGGCTCACACGTGACCATCGACGGCAAGAAGCTCACCGACATCATCGGCACATCCGAGTTCCCCGAGGCTGAGTGGGAGCAGATGAAGAAGGACGTGACTCAGGGCGGCGCCAAGATTATCGAACTGCGCGGACGCTCTTCGTTCCAAAGCCCGGCATACTTGTCAGTGGAAATGATACGTTCAGTGATGGGCGGCGAGAAGTTCCGTTTCCCCGTTGGTACATATGTGTCAACAGACAAGTACAACCACATAATGATGGCAATGAACACCACTCTCGATACCACCGGCGCACACTATGAAGTGCCGCAGGGAACTGCCGAGGAGAACGCTAAACTCGACGCAAGCTACGAGCATCTGTGCAAGATGCGCGACGAGTTGGTTACTCTCAACATCGTTCCCGAAATCTCTAAGTGGAGCGAAATCAACCCCAACCTGTAATATATTCCCGAAACGGGACATATATATGGCTTCTGAAAAGGGCGGTGACGAAACGTTTCGTCACCGCCCTTTCTGCTTTCAAGCGAATCTATGAGAAATTTCCAGAGGCGCTATAAAGCCATCCCAATGGCGCTATAAAGACCATCCAGTAACCCAATAAAACCACCCCTGCGACGCTGTAAGAATCCTCCAGCGGCGCTATAAAAGCTTTCCAGAAGCTTTATAAAATTGTGGAAGTTCCGTCTTGCTCGGCTTTATGCGCATCTTATTTCGCCAGGCGGCCTATGATGTGGCTGGTCGATGGCGTGGTGTCGAAGCCCTTGGCGAGGCCTCCCTGGCTCGTCTCCTTGTAGAGCGACGGCAGGTCGTGGCCGGTCTGCTTCATCACGTTGACCACCTTGTCGAACGACACGCGGTGGCTTCCGTCGGAGAACGACGCATAGAGGTTGGCGTCGAGGGCGCGCGTGGCGGCGAAGGCGTTGCGCTCTATGCACGGTATCTGCACCAGTCCGCACACGGGGTCGCACGTCATGCCGAGGTGGTGCTCCAGTCCCATCTCCGCCGCATACTCTATCTGCGACGGGCTGCCGCCAAACAGTTGGCACACGGCGGCCGAGGCCATGGCGCAGGCCACGCCCACCTCGCCTTGGCACCCCACGTCGGCGCCCGATATCGATGCGTTGTGCTTCACGATGTTGCCCACGAGTCCGGCCGTGGCTATGGCGTTGAGTATGCGCACGTCGTTGAATCCGTGGTTCTTGTGCATGTGGTAGAGCACCGACGGGAGCACTCCGCACGCCCCGCAGGTGGGTGCGGTGACGATGGTTCCGCCCGACGCGTTCTCCTCGCTCACGGCCAGCGCATAGGCGTAGACGAGTCCGCGCGACTGCAATGACTGCTTGTAGCCGGTGGCCTTCACATAGTATGTGGGAGCCTTGCGCATCAGGTTGAGCGGCCCCGGAAGCCGTCCCTCGTGGTCGATGCCGCGTTCCACCGACTGCCTCATGGCCGCCCACACCTCGGCGAGATAGTCCCACAGGGCGCGCCCCTCGCTCAGTTCCACATACTCCCAGTAGCTGCGGCCGTTGTTGTAGCACCATTCCATTATCTCGGTCATGGTGTTCATCTGGTAGACTTCGGGCGTGTTGAACATGTCGTCGTCGCCCTTGCCCTCCGACAGCGCGCCGCCCCCGATGCTGTACACCGTCCATGTGTCCAGCGTGCGCCGCTCCTCGTCGAGAGCCTTAAACTTCATCGCGTTGGGGTGGAAGGGCAGTGTGGTGCCCGGCATCCACACAATCTCCACCGGCGCCGTGTCCTTCAGCACGTCGGTTATGGCCACGTCGGTCATGTGGCCGCGTCCCGTTGCGGCCAAGCTGCCGTAGAGCGTCACCTCGAACGCCCTTGCCTGCTTGTTGCGCTCAAGGAATATCCTTGCCGCACGCTGCGGCCCCATGGTGTGGCTGCTCGACGGCCCTTTGCCTATTCTGAACAGTTCTCTTAGCGATTTCATCCCGAATGTCTCCTTTCCTTCCTGCCTTTGCGCCTGTGTGGCTTGCTGGCTTCAGCCCTTATTTGTGGGGCTGCATATAAAAACTTGGTATGGTTGGGGCTGTATGAAAGCCTCCCAACCATACCAAGTGGATTTTTTCTCTCTCTCTCTCTTTGTCTTTACTTCTTGTACTTCTCGGCCTGCGACTTGATGAGCTCAACGTCGTTGAAGTAGTCTATGCGCATGGCGTGGCGCACCTCGTCCATCGTCACGGCGGCCGTCTCGCGCGCCTTCTCCGTGCCGCGCTTCAGTATGTTGAATATCTCGGGGATGTCCTGCTCCAGCTCATGGCGGCGCACTCGCATCGGCTCAAGCATGTTGTTTATCACCGTGTTGAGGAACTTCTTGCACTTCATGTCGCCCAGTCCGCCCCGACGGTAGTGGTCTTTCAGCTCGTCGAGGTTGGCGTAGTCGGGCCAGTAGTTGACGAAGTCGTCGTCGGTGCAGAACGCGTCGAGGTAGGTGAACACCGCGTTGCCCTCCACCTTGCCCGGGTCGTCCACCCTCAGGTGGTTGGGGTCGGTATACATCGAGCGCACCTTCTGCCACACGTCCTCAGCCGTGTCGCTCAGATATATGCAGTTGCCCAGGCTCTTGCTCATCTTCTCCTTGCCGTCGGTGCCGGGCAGACGGCGCGCCGTGGCGTTTTCGGGCAGCATGATGTCGGGCTCCACGAGCACCTCGCTGTATGTCGAGTTGAAGCGGCGCACCAGCTCGCGCGTAACCTCAAGCATAGGCTCCTGGTCTTCGCCGGCAGGCACCGTGGTGGCCTTGAACAGCGTGATGTCGGCCGCCTGGCTCACCGGGTAGCAGAAGAAGCCCAGTGGGATGTTGGCCTCGAAGTTGCGCATCTTTATCTCCGTCTTCACCGTGGGGTTGCGCTGCACGCGGCTCACCGTGATGAGGTTCATCAGATAAGTGGTCAGCTCGGCCAGCTCCGGTATCTGGCTTTGCACGAAAATGGTGCATTTCTCCGGGTCGAGTCCGGCTGCGAGATAGTCCAGCGCCACCTCTATCAGGTTCTGCCTTATCTTCTCCGGGTTGTCGGCGTTGTCGGTCAGTGCCTGCACGTCGGCCATGAACACGAACATCTTCTTGTAGTCACCCTCGTTTTGCAGCTGCACCCTTCTGCGGAGCGAGCCTATGTAATGCCCCAAGTGGAGCTTGCCGGTGGGCCTGTCGCCCGTGAGTATCACTCTTTCCATTTATTCTTGTTTTTTTTTGTTTGTCTTCTGTTTGTCGCCAAAGCCGCAACATTGGCTTATGCAAAGCCAATGCAAGCGAGCGGAAAGAAAACTCGTTTTCAATTTTCCGAGCGCAACTTGGCTTATGCAAAGCCAATGCAAGCGAGCGGAAAGAAAACTTGTTTTCAATTTCCCGAGCGCAGCTTGGCTTATGCAAAGTTAGTTGAAAAAAACGAGTATGGGCAATGTCTCCTCGCAATTGTGCGAAATCCATATCATTCGTTTGAAAAAGTGTGGCGTTTGTGGATTATTCGCTTGAAAAAGTGTAATTTGCTATCAGAGTAACAAGATTGCGCCACCCTTAAAAGGAAGACAGGCTTGCTGACGTTGTCATTCCTGATGTCGATGTTAGCGTGTTGGTCAATGTCTCCCCTCAATAATCGCCCCGACCTTGGTCATTTCGCCTGTTCTATAGGTGTCTGTGTGTCGCCTTTTTGCAGGTGTCGGTAAAATTGTAAGTAAAAGACTTGTTTTTGCTTACATTCCACTTTATGTTTGCTGCTTGACGAACTTGTCTGTAACGAAAATTAAGACTATTGCTTACGGAATGAAACCGATATGTTTACGACCGCTAAATGGCCTATTTACGACCGCTAAATGGCCTATTTGCGATGCCTAAACGGTATGTTTGCGAAGCGCAAGTCGCCGCTATGCAATGCTGAAACGTCCATCTCGCGAGAATTTATCGCGGCAATCGTTCTCGCCATTGGCGAAAAACGAGTATTTTTGTACAAAATAAGAACAAACAAGCATTTCCGTTTTTTGTTGATGAAAGCTTTGAAAGAGAAAATGAAGTCCAACAGTGTGAACACCATCTCTCTGTTTTCGGGGGCTGGAGGTCTCGACATTGGTGCGATTTCAGCAGGTGCAAAGATAGTGTGGGCAAATGATGTCATGCCCGAAGCCTGTATGTCATACAGCGAGAACATAGGAAAGCACATACACCAAGGCGACATAAACGGGTTTATCCCATCGCTTGCGAGTTATAGGGGCGACGTAGACTTGGTTATTGGCGGTCCTCCATGCCAAGGATTTTCCGTTGCCGGCAAGATGGACGAGAGCGACAACCGCAGCAAGTTGGTGTGGAGCTACGCATCGGTTGTCGAGGCGGTCATGCCCAAGGCTTTTGTCATGGAGAACGTAAAGGCACTGGGCGTGCTTGCCCGTTGGGCTTCAGTGCGGCAGACTCTGCTGAAGCGATTCCAGTCGTTGGGTTATTCCGTTGGGCTATGCGTGCTTAATGCGTCAGACTATGACGTGCCGCAAGCGCGCGAGCGCATATTCATAGTGGGCTTCAAGGGAAACTCTTTCGCCAATTTGGACTTGCAGTCCATGCTGAAGCCTTATGCCAAGAAGGCACGCACTGTGCGCGAGTCGTTGGCCGTGCTCGACCGTGCCGGCACGGGCAACAACAAATGCTTGTGCAACGCCAAGATAACCTTGGCAAGCAATCCTGTGCTGCGCAAGTCGCCCTATGCAGGAATGCTTTTCAATGGCTTGGGGCGTCCTATACGCATTGATGGCTACAGCGCAACGCTGCCGGCGTCAATGGGTGGCAACAAGACTCCCATAATAGACGACAATGCCTTGTACCAAAAGTCGCGCCCTTGGGTTGAGGACTATCACGACCGTCTGATGAACGATGTCGGGATTGCCAAGACAGAGACCATTCCGCCATATTTGCGACGCTTGACTGTGGACGAGGCACGCGTGCTGCAGACGTTTCCATTAGACTATAAGTTTTGCGGAAGCCAGTCGTCCCAATACACGCAAATAGGCAATGCCGTGCCTTGCAACATGGCCAACGCTGTATGTTCAATGGTGATAGACGTTTTGCAAGGCAAGTCAACAATAATATATTCTGGACTTTTCAATTGACAAAACATGGCTTCCGTAAATCTAAAGACAGCATCGCTTATTTTGGACAGAGCGTTTCTTGAGGCAAAATACGCCGAAGACGAATTGTCGCAACGCATAAAAGGAGTGTTGGAGGGAACACACAAGACATACAGGTACATCCTCTTCACTGCGCTGTTGGCAAAAGCCACAAACGAAGACGTAAACATATTGAGCTTGCAGAAAGGGGATGGCGAGGATGGGAAGTATGACGCTCGTTCGCTTTGCCATAAAGTGGTTGTGCCATTCGAGACTTTGAAACTTCCCGGATGCCTTGGCGGCTCCAACGAGCCTTACCTCAACAAACCAGCCCGTTTCGTGCTGCTTTCGCTTGACAATGCCGTCAGGAAGGGCAACGACTACCACACGTTGTCAGAGGTTATATCCATTCTGTCGGAAATCACAAGTAGCAAGCAAGCTTATCGATACTTGAAGTCGGCTCTCGCCGTGATGAAGGAGATAAGCAGTGGCTATGTGCGCAAGTTCTCGCTTGGCGACGCACTGGTTGACATAAGCGAGTTCTCCCAATTGGTGCTTGACTATGTGTATGCCATCACGGAACAGTCTTTCGAAGGCGAGGTTTGTCCATTGGTGGTGGCGCAGTTGGAGCAGATGTATGTGGGCAAGGACTACAAGGTTGAGCCTCATAAAGTGAATGAGAGCGGTGCGTCGTCCAAAGAGGTGGGCGATGTTGATGTGTATGACAAGAAGCGAAGACTTGTGTATTCGATAGAAGTCAAGGACAAAGACTTTTCTCCGCAAGATGTGGCTCATGCCGTTGGCAAGTTCAGGGCTGCCGATTTGGACAACAGTCTGTTCATATATGGCAAGAATGTGTCTTTCGACGAGAAGGAGGTGTTCCGCTTGCTTAGGGAGATAGGGCGTGAAGGGCATTATTGCTGTCTGATTTCGATACTCAATTACGCCAAACTTAGAATAAGCGACTTGAAGACCTTGACCCTCCGTGACTTCGTGAGCGGTTTGCTTGCCTTCTCAAAGGCGATAAATGCCAAGGACGACACCATAAGTGCGATAAAGGATATCGCAAACAAGATATTCTGATGCCGACATAAGCGAAAACAATAAAAGAAACGCATTTCCCATGGAACAACTACTGCACTACGTGTGGAAGCACAGGCTGTTTCCGCTTGAGCCGCTGGCCACCAATGACGGGCGCAGCGTGGAGGTGATCGACCCGGGGCTGCACAACAGCCACGCCGGGCCCGACTTCTTCAACGCCAAGGTGCGCATAGGCGGCACGCTGTGGGTGGGCAACGTCGAGATACACGACCGCTCGTCCGACTGGTATGCCCACGGCCACGACCACGACGCGGCCTACGACAACGTGGTGCTGCACATAGCCGGGGCTATCGACCGCGACGTGGTTGACGCTCGCGGGCGCACTGTGGCGCAGATGCGGCTCGACGTGCCGCAGGGCGTGGCCGACAACTACCGCGCCCTGGTCTCCGCCGACGCCTATCCGCCCTGCCACCAAATTGTGCCGCAGTTGTCGTCGCTCATGGTCCACTCGTGGATGTCGGCCTTGCAGGCCGAGCGCCTTGGCCAGAAGACCGAGGCCATAGGGCGGCGCGCCGCCATGAGGGGAGGGTCGTGGGATGACGCCTACTTCATAACGCTGGCGCGCAACTACGGCTTCGGCGTAAATGGCGACGCCTTTGAGCAGTGGGCAATGAACATCCCGCTCAACTTCGTGGGCCGCCACGCCGACAACTTGTTTCAGATAGAGGCAATATTCATGGGGCAGGCCGGACTCCTCTCCGAGGATGCCATCCCCCAGCGCCACCGCGACGAGGCTCTGACAGACGGCTATTTCGCCCGATTGTTGGCTGAATACAAGTATCTCGCCCACAAGTTCGGCCTCACTCCCATGGACCACAAGCTGTGGCGGTTTCTGCGCCTCCGCCCGCAAAACTTCCCTCACATACGCATTGCGCAGATGGCCAACCTGTATTATGCAGGCAAGACGGGGCTTGGCGCGCTGCTTGAGTGCGCCACGGTGGAGCAGTCGCGCGAGCTGATGCGCACCCAAGTGACGCCCTATTGGGCCACTCACTACTCCTTTGGCTCCGAGAGCGGCAAGAGCGCCAAGCGCATGTCGGCGCAGTCGGTCGATTTGCTAGTGATAAACACCGTCATACCCATGCTCTTCGCCTATGGCCGCCACACGTCCGACGAGCGTCTGTGCGACCGCGCGTTTGAGTTTCTCGACGGTCTGAAGGCCGAAAACAACAACATCATCCGCATGTGGCGGCAGTGCGGACTCGACGTGCGCACCGCCGGCGACAGTCAGGCTCTGGTGCAGCTGAAGAGGGAATACTGCGACCGCAAGGACTGTCTGCGCTGCCGCATAGGCTACGAGTACCTTAAAGCCACGCCTACGGCCTTCGCCCGCGAGGATACTCCTGCCACGCAACAAGCATAACAGCAATTCACACCGAATAATCATGAAAGAAGAGAAATACATATTTGAGGCCCGCATGATGGTGCGCGACTATGAGTGCGACATCGAGGGCATTGTCAACAACGCCAACTACCTGCACTACACCGAGCACACCCGCCACCTGTTTCTCAAGCACTGCGGACTGAGCTTCGCCGAGATGCACCGCCGTGGCGTCGACGCCGTGGTGGCGCGCATGAACCTGCAATACAAGGCTCCGCTGCGCTGCGACGACGAGTTCATATCGCGCCTCGGACTGCGCAAGGAGGGCGTGCGCTACATCTTCCAGCACGACATCTACCGCGCCTCCGACAACCAACTGTGTCTGAAAAGCACCGCCGACGTGGTGTGCCTCATCAACGGACGGCCCGGCCACAGCGACGACTACGACCGCGCCTTTGCCCAATACCTGCAATGAACGCCATGGCTTCCATACAGCAAGAGCGGCTCTATGCCATGGCCCTGACGCGCATGAACAGCTTCAACTTCGCCACCGCGCTGGCCGTCTACCGCGAGTTTGGCAGTGCCGCTGCGGTATATGAGCAGCGCAACTGCGTGGGCGACGTTGTCGAGGGCTGCTCGCCGCGCTTCATTGAGGCCGTGCGCCACTGGGACGAGCCGCTGCGCCGCGCCGAGGTGGAGCTTGACTTCTGCCAAAAGCATGGCATAAGCGTGCTCACCATAGCCGACGACGGCTATCCGCAGCGGCTTAGGGAGTGTGCCGACGCGCCCCTCGTGCTCTACTACAAAGGCTCTGCCGACCTCAACCAGGCCAAGGTGGTGTCTGTCGTCGGCACGCGCCACTGCACCGTGTATGGGCAAGACCTCGTGCGCAAGTTCATTGCCGACCTGCGCCAGTGGTGCCCAAGGGTGCTCGTGGCCAGCGGCCTGGCCTACGGCGTTGACATACACGCCCACCGCAACGCGCTCGACTGCGGCTACGAGACGGTAGGAGTGCTTGCCCACGGACTCGACCAGCTCTATCCGCCACGTCACCGCGACACGGCCAAGGCCATGCTCTCGCAGGGCGGACTGCTCACCGAGTTCATGTCGATGACCAACGCCGACAAGCCCAACTTCGTGCGGCGCAACCGCATCGTGGCCGGCATGGCCGACGCCACCATCATCGTGGAGTCGGCGAGCAAGGGCGGCGGACTCATCACCACGGGCATAGCGCGCAGCTACAACCGCGACGTGTTCGCCTTTCCCGGTCCTGTGGGCGCGCCTTACTCCGCCGGGTGCAACAATCTGATACGCGACAACGCGGCGGCTCTGATAACCTGCGCCGACGACTTCGTCAAGGCCATGGGCTGGGACGACGACGCGCGGCTGCAAAAGGCCAAGTCGGCTGGCATTGAGCGGTCGCTGTTTCCCGAGCTTGACGCCGACGAACAGGCCATAGTGGCCCTGCTCGGCAAGACCAACGACCTGCAGGCCGACATCATAAGCGTTAAGGCCGCGCTGCCCATCCACCGCGTCACGGCTCTCATGTTTCAGCTTGAGATGAAGGGCGTGGTCAGGCCGATGGCCGGGGGTGTGTATCATCTGCTCGCATGAGCGCAATGTTGAAATAAAAAAATGAAGATAGGAAACATAGAATTGGGCGAGAGACCAGTGTTTCTCGCCCCGATGGAAGACGTGACCGACATTGGCTTCCGCTTGCTCTGCAAGCGTTTCGGTGCGTCGATGGTGTATACCGAGTTTGTCAGTGCCGAGGCTCTGGTGCGCTCGGTGAAATCGACTGTGGGCAAGCTCACCATAAGCGACGACGAGCGCCCCGTGGGCATACAGATTTACGGGCGCGACGTGGCCTCTATGGTCGAGGCCGCCAAGATTGTCGAGCAGGCCAAGCCCGACCTGATAGACCTAAACTTCGGCTGCCCAGTAAAGAAAGTGGCCGGAAAGGGGGCCGGTGCCGGCATGCTGCAGAACGTTCCGCTGATGCTGGAGATAACGCGCGAGGTGGTCAAGGCTGTCAGGCTGCCCGTCACGGTGAAGACGCGCCTGGGCTGGAGCGGCGACAACCTCATCATAACCGACCTTGCCGAGCAGTTGCAAGACTGCGGCATAAGTGCCTTGACCATACACGGGCGCACACGGGCACAGATGTATACGGGCCAGGCCGACTGGACTCTGATAGGCGAGGTGAAGCGCAACCCGCGCATCACCATACCCATCATCGGCAACGGCGACATCACTTCGGCCGAGGAGGCCGCCACGGCGTTCAGCCGCTATGGCGTGGATGCCATAATGGTGGGGCGCGCCACATTTGGCCGTCCGTGGATATTCAAGGAGATACGCGACCTGCTTGACGGCAAAACTGCTTGCACTGACAACGGGGAATCAGGTTTATCCGACACAGAACCCCACCGTCCGCTCACGCTAAACGAAAAGATTGACGTGCTTGAGGAGCAATTGCGCATCAACGTGGAGCGCATCGACGAGTATCGGGGCATACTCCACACGCGCCGCCACTTGGCCTCCAGTCCCGTGTTCAAGGGCATCCCCGACTTCCGCCAGACGCGCATCGCCATGCTCAGGGCAAGCACCGTCGACGAGCTTGTGGGCATAATAGAGCACACAAGGCAGCAGCTTTGCGGAGACAATGCGGAGGCAGCGGCAGAACAGCATCAGTCTCCTCGCCGGGCGTAGGAGGTACGACGCTTTCGAAGACACCACGCCTTCGACAGCTGCACCTTGACCACAAGCCATACCAAAAGCAAGAAAGGGTGACGAATACGCCACCCTTTCTTGCTTTTGCCATTAATAAAACTCAATCACCGATACAGTTTTCAATCGTCAAGTGCACCAAGTGAATTTGCCATCCACACCTCCATACGGCCTGAACCGCGATGGTTCCAAGCGTAATAAGGTATAAGCGTGAGCTTCGCGTCAGTCACTTTCACCCGTCCAGAGGCATCCTGCGAGAGGCATTGCCCCGAAGTGGATATGGTCTTTATGCCGCCCATGAGCTTGGGACTGTCGGTCACGGTGAGCACAGGCTGCTTTGGCAACACGAAGTGGAACACATCGAAGCTGTTGTCGGGCCACTCGGCGCAGTACACGAGCGGGCCGCGCTCCACGGCCACGCGCCCACGGTCGGCCTCCACCTTGGCGTTGGCCACCACGGTTCGCGGAGTCATGTCGAAGTGCAGCCGCACCTCGTCGCCCTTGCGCCACGTGCGGTCGATGGCGAGATAGCCGTTTTGAAGCTCGCCAGTGACTTTCTGCCCGTTGATGGTGACGGTGTAGGCCGTGGCCTTGTCGTCGCCAAACGAGTAGAGGTCGCTCGGCACCACCTGGCCTCTCACCCATCCCGGTATGCGCACGAGCATGCGGAAACTCTTGGCCGAGTTCTTCTCAATGCGTATGGCCACGTCGCCGTCCCACGGATACTGCGTGTCGGTGTGCAGGGTCACGCTCTTGCCGCCCACGCTCACGGTCGAGGTGTTGCCCATGAAGAGGTTCACGTAGAGGTCGTTGCCCTTTACCGCATACACATAGCCCGGCACCGAGGGGATGAAGCGGCACAGGTTGCTGGGGCAGCAGGCGCATCCAAACCACGGCTGGCGCTCCATTGAGCCGCCGTTGTTGAACTTGTACTTGCCGTCGCAGGCCAGCGGATTGGGATAGAAGAAGCGTCCGCCATCGACGCTCATGCCGCTTATCACGCCGTTGTAGAGCGTGCGCTCAAGGCAGTCGATGTATTTGGCGTCGCCATGCAGCAAGAACATGCGCTGGTTGAGGTAGACCATTGATATGGCGGCGCAGGTTTCGTTGTAGGCGGTAAGATTGGGCAGCTCGTAGTTGTCGCCGAAAGCCTCGCCGGAGTGGCGCGCTCCGACGCCTCCGGTGATGTAGTACTTGCGCGAAACGATGTTGTCCCAAATGGCGTCGATGGCCTTGATGTAGGAAGAGTCGCCCGTGAGCGCGGCCACGTCGGCCATTCCGGCGTACATATAGCCGGCGCGCACAGCGTGACCCACAGCCTCGGTCTGCTCAACCACGGGCTTGTGGCTCTGCGAGTATTTCTGGCGTATCTTCGTCTTGCCCCGATAGTCAAGCAGGAACTTGGCCTCGTCGAGATATTTGCGCTCGCCTGTGAGCACGTAGAGCCGCGCCAAGGCCATCTCTGCTATCTGGTGGCCCGGCACCACGCATGCCTGCCCATTGCCTGCTCCCACCTCGCGCACCACGCAGTCGGCGTAGCGGCGGGCGATGTCGAGAAACTTGCGCGAGCCGGTGGCCTGGTAGTGGGCGCAGGCGGCGTCAACCATGTGGCCGAGGTTGTAAAGTTCGTGGCTGAGATCCTCCTCCTTTTCCCACCGTTTCGTGCCTGCCCAGTTGTGGGGCTTGGCCGGATTGATAGTGCGGGCGGTGTAGAGGTAGCCGTCGGGTTCCTGTGCCGCGCCCACGATGTCGAGCACCGAGTCGATGTATGCCTCAAGTTTCTTGTCGGGATAGGTCTGGAGCACGTAGCTCGCACCCTCTATTGTCTTGTAGACGTCGGTGTCGTCGAAGGAGAACCCCATGAACGTCGACACGTCATAGTCGGCCGACGGGTGGGCGGCGCGCACAAAGTTCTCGTAGCGGCCTTCGCTCTGGCACTTTCTGAAGGCCAGCGGTATGGTAACTTCGCGTGCCGCTTTCACGCGCTGTCCCCAGAATGTGCTGGGCGTAATCTTTACCGACGTGAACGGCACTTGGGTTATTGGATAGCCCGCCGCAGAGGGCGTAGCCTTCTTGGCGGCAGTGGCGTTGATGGTCGCTGCCATAAAGAAAACGGGCAACAGTGCTTTTATTTTCATGATTGGTGATGTTTGCCTTTTCCGGCATCACGCAAGGGCGGATGCCGGAAAAGATATGTTTTCAGAACTTATCTTTGGTTTGTATCTCGTCTTTCCACACATGGTCTTTGGGGAAAGGCTGTCCGCCCCACGCCTTCACCTGCGTCCACGGTTCGGCGGGAGCCGTCCAGAAAGCGTCGGAAGCCGGCAGCCCAAGGGGCATGAAGGCCAGTGAGGCCATGTAGAGGCTGCCGTTGTTGGTATACCAGTCGGCCGTTGATGGCTGGCTGCCGCAGAAGCCGATAGTAAGGAAACCGCCTTTGTTGAAGTTGTTCTGGGAGTCAAACATGCGGTGCATCACCTTGGTGAGCGCGCTGCGCACCTGTCCTTGGCTCAGCTCCTTGGGCAACTGTCCGTACCAAGCCATAAGGGCAAGGGGTTGCATGGCCGCCAGTCGGTAGGGGGTGGAGCGTCCGATGACGGGGAATGTGCCTTCGGGCGATATGAAGCGTTCGAGGATGATGGCGTGCTTTTGGGCGCGGCGCAACGCTCTCTTGTAGTATTGGCCATAGTCTAGGCGTGTGCGCGCCTTGGCGTCAACCATGTTCTGCAGTGTTTCGAGATACATGGCGTGGAACACATAGCTGCTGTAGTAGTCGAAGGCGAACGTCGGGCCGTCGGCATACCAGCCGTCGCCCACATACCACTCCTCCACTTTGCGCGCGGCACTGTTCACGCGATACACGTCGTAGGGCGCGCCAGCCTTGGCCAGGAAACTCTCGATGGTCGAAGAGAAGAGCAGCCAGTTGGTGTAGGGAGGGTCGATGCGGCGCAGCTGGGTGAACTCTTCGATGTAGCGTTGCTTGGTGGTGTCGTCGAGCGGCTTCCACAGAGCGTCGTAGCCGCGTATGAAGCTCTCGGCCAGATAGGCCGCGTCGACGAGCGTCTGCCCCTCTTTGCGCCACAGCAGATAGTCGGGCGACTGTGGGTCGACGGCGTTCTTGTAGCTCTGCAACGCCCACTGGCGCAGCTGGGTGCGCTGCTTGCCCTCGGCAGTGCCGTCGTCGGGCAGCGAAATCCACGGGGCGATGCCGGCCATGAGCCTTCCGAAGCACTCCATGTAGGCCACGCGGCGGTCGCGCCCGTCCCATGAGGGGCTAAGCTCAAGCTCCATGTTCTTCTGCAACTCGCCCCGGCTCATGTTCGACAGCACTGGCTCGGCCATGCGGTAGGCCAGCGAGCACCAGTATTCGCGGTCGGTTTGCACGGCAGTCTTCTTCTTTGCCTGCACGAACCCCTGCGGCACGGCCAGCAGAAATGCAACGGCAATAACGGCAATCTTTTTGATTTTCATTCTATAAGTCATTAGGTTAAACAATAGTTCAAGTTGGTTTTCCATGCGGCACCGCCCTGTTTGCCGCAGTCACAGTAACGGCAAATTTACGCATATTCGCAGTATAAAACAAACAATTGGGACAGATAAGAGCCGAACGACAGCCAAAAAGCAGATGGAGGATGTCTTGCATACAGAAAAAGGGGACTGTGCAACCGTGGCACAATCCCCTTTTTATGGAAAAAAGTGTATAACTTTTAAAGTTTAGAAGTCCATGTGGTCGAGCGAGTCATTGAAGTCTTTCGGCTCGTGACTGCCACCGTTCTCACCGTCATGGCCTTGGAACGGACGGCGTTCGCCGTGCTCGGGACGAGGTCTGCGCTCACCTCTTTCAGGGCGCGGACGGCGTTCGCCACGGTCGGGACGCTCCCTGCGGGGCGGCCTCTCAACGTATCCCTCGGGCTTCGGCACGAGTACGCGGCGTGAAAGCTTGTACTTGCCAGTCTTCGGGTCAATCTCCATGAGCTTCACCTTTATCTTGTCGCCCTCCTTGATGCCGGCTTCTTCAACCGTTTCGAGGCGCTTCCAGTCTATTTCGCTAATGTGCAGCAGACCGTCTTTGCCGGGAAGAATCTCGACGAAGCAGCCGTAAGGCATGATGGAGCGCACGGTGCCCTCGTAGATTTCGCCCACTTCGGGTATGGCCACGATGGCCTTTATCTTGGCCAGTGCAGCGTCGATGCTGTCCTTGTTGGGGGCGCTCACCTGCACTTTGCCCACACCGTCAACCTCGTCGATGGTGATTGTAGCGCCGGTGTCCTCCTGCATCTGCTGGATAATCTTACCGCCCGGGCCAATCACGGCACCGATGAACTCCTTGGGTATCTCTATCTGCACGATACGCGGCACCTGAGGCTTCATGTCCTCGCGCGGTGTGCTGATGGTGTCAGTGAGCTTGCCGAGGATGTACTCGCGTCCGGCCTTGGCCTGCATGAGGGCTTTTTCGAGAATCTCGAAGCTCAGTCCGTCGCACTTGATGTCCATCTGTGTGGCTGTGAGTCCGTCCTTCGTACCAGTGGTCTTGAAGTCCATGTCGCCAAGGTGGTCCTCGTCGCCGAGAATGTCGCTAAGCACAGCATACTTGTCCTCGCCGGGGTTCTTTATCAGACCCATTGCGATACCGCTCACGGGCTTCTTCATGGGCACACCAGCGTCCATCAAAGCGAGTGTTCCGGCGCATACTGTGGCCATAGACGACGAACCGTTGCTCTCAAGAATCTGCGAAACGAGGCGCACTGTGTAGGGGAAGTCCTCTGGAATCTGACCCTTCAGGGCGCGCCATGCCAAGTGGCCGTGGCCAATCTCGCGGCGGCCTACGCCACGCTGTGCCTTTGCCTCGCCAGTACAGAACGGCGGGAAGTTGTAGTGCAGCAGGAAGCGCATGTAGCTCTTGTTGAGCACGTCGTCAACCATCTTCTCGTCGAGCTTTGTACCGAGCGTACAAGTGGTGAGCGACTGTGTTTCGCCACGTGTGAAGATAGAGCTTCCGTGGGGCATGGGCAGCGGACTAACCTCGCACCAGATGGGACGAATCTCGTCGGTCTTGCGGCCGTCGAGGCGGATGCCCTCGTCGAGGATGCAACGGCGCATGGCGTCGCGCATCACGTCGTGATAGTAGCGCTCCATAAGGGCAGCCTTCTCTTCCAGCTCATCCTCTGTCAAATCGGCGTGAGCTGCGTTGTAAGCCTCCTTGAAGTCTTCGAGTATCTTGTCGAAAGCATCTTGGCGAGCCTGCTTGTCGAGAGCCTGCTTGGTCACGTCGTAAGCCTTCGGATAGAGTTCGTCGTTCATCTGCTTACGCAGGTCTTCGTCGTTCACCTCGTGGTTATATTCGCGCTTCACATCCTTGCCAAGCTCCTTTGAGAGTTCGGTCTGCAGTTCGCACATGGGCTTGATGGCAGCCATGGCAGCCTTCAATGCGCCAATCATGTCCTGCTCCGACACCTCTTTCATTTCGCCTTCCACCATCATGATGTTCTCGGCAGAAGCGCCTACCATGATGTCCATGTCGGCGTCAGCCATCTGGTCCATAGTCGGGTTGATGACATATTCGCCATTTATGCGGGCTACGCGCACCTCACTGATGGGGCACTCAAAGGGTATATCCGAGCAAGCCAATGCTGTGGAAGCAGCGAATCCTGCGAGAGCATCGGGCTGGTCCACTCCGTCGGCTGAGAGAAGCATGACATTGACAAACACTTCAGCGTGGAAGTTTGAGGGGAACAGCGGGCGCAACACGCGGTCAACAAGACGCGACGTGAGAATTTCGTTGTCGCTCGCTTTGCCTTCGCGCTTGGTGAATCCGCCAGGGAAGCGTCCTGCGGCGGCATACTGTTCTCTGTAGTCTACCTGCAAAGGCATGAAATCTGTTCCGGGAACTGCATCTTTTGCGGCACAAACGGTGGCCAGAAGCACGGTGTTGCCCATACGGAGCACACAAGAGCCGTCGCACTGTTTTGCCACTTTCCCGGTCTCGATGCTGATGGTTCTGCCATCGGGCAGCGAGATGGTCTTCGTAATTACGTTCATCTAAATTAAAAACTTATGTATCTTATTACATCAAAAATTCGGGCAAATATACTTAAAACCCACGTAACAAACGAAATAACACTTGCATTTATGCGCGTTATTCTCTTTTTTTATGATTTTGAAACGCGGCGTTTACTGTTTTGAAACAGCCCTCTTCGCTACTTCTTCTTGGGCTTTCTCCGTGCCCAACCCTCTTCCGAGAAGTCGGGTTCTTCGCCTTTCAGCTTGATGTCGTTGCCCTGGAAGAACTGGCGCCAGTCGTCCTTGCGTCCGCTTTCCGGCACAGCGTTGGAGCGTTTTCCGCGTTTTGCCGGAGCGTCGAAGTCGTTGGCGGCGCGTTTTTTCGACCGCTTGTCAAACTTCTCAAAACCAGTTGCCTGTGCGCTGCGGCTGCGCTCCTTGGACTCCGAAGTGCTTCTGCCACTGCGCTGTCCGCGCCTGCCGCCACGCTCACCAGACGGTTCGTCGCCGCTGTTGCAGCGCACGTCGCGTCCCTTGTAGCGTGTTCCGTCGAGGGCGCGCATCACGTTTTCAGCGTCTTCCTCAGGCACTTCGATGAAAGAAATCTTGTTTTGCAGGTCTATGTGGCCTATCTCCTGACGACCCTGGCAGTGCTTGTTCACATACTGCATCACCTCGCCGGGATAGAAACCGTCGGCCTTGCCCAGATTGATGAACAGTCGTTTGTAGCCCTGTTCCGCCGTTCTGCGCCTGTCCTTGCGACCGCCGCTCTTGCCACCGCGTGCCGCACGCTCCTCCTTCGAGGCTTTTGCGCTCGGCTTTTCTATTTCCGGGGCGTTGGCATAGTAGGCCAGGAAGCGTCCGAACTCGCGGCTCACAATCTTCTTGATCACGTCTTCCTTGTCCATATACTCGAAGTGGCGGTTGATTTCGGCCATAAACGGAGCTATCTCCTCGTCGTTCACGTCCGATTTCACTATCTCGTCCATCACCTTATACAACTGCTTGGTGCAGATTTCCTTGGCCGACGGGATGGTTCCCTCCACAAACTTCTTGCCGATTTCCTTCTCTATGGCCTTCATCTTCGACCGTTCGCGGGTGTGCATGATGGATATCGACGTTCCCTTCTTGCCGGCACGCCCGGTGCGTCCGCTGCGATGGGTGTAGCTCTCAATGTCGTCGGGCAGTCCGAAGTTTATCACGTGAGTGAGGTCGTCCACGTCCAGACCGCGCGCCGCCACGTCGGTGGCCACGAGCAACTGCGTCAGATGCTGGCGAAACTTCTGCATGGTCAGGTCGCGCTGCTGCTGCGACAGGTCGCCGTGGAGCGATTCGGCATTGTATCCGTCGCGGATGAGCTTGTCGGCCACCTCCTGTGTCTCGCGCTTCGTGCGGCAGAAGATGATGGCGTAGATGCGCGGATAGTAGTCCACCACGCGCTTGAGGGCAAGATACTTGTCCTTGGCGTTCACCATATAATATATGTGGTTCACGTTTTCCGCACCCTCGTTGCGGCTGCCAACTACAATCTCCTTGTGGTCGTGCAGATAGTTGCGGGCAATCTTCTCTATCTCGCGACTCATTGTGGCAGAGAAGAGCAGCGTGTTGCGGTCTTCGGGCACGCCCTCGAATATCTCGTTGATGCTTTCGGAAAATCCCATGTTGAGCATCTCGTCAGCCTCGTCAAGCACAACGTTGCGCACGTCCTCCAACTTGGCTTTTCCACGGTGCATAAGGTCGATGAGGCGGCCGGGAGTGGCCACGACAATCTGCGCACCCCTGCGGAGAGCCTTTATCTGGTTTTCTATTGAGGTACCGCCATACACGGCCACGATGTTGATGCCGGGCATATATTTGGAAAAGTCCTGCAGGTCGTCGGCTATCTGCAAGCACAGTTCGCGCGTGGGACTGAGCACAAGGGCTTGCGTTTCACGGCTTTCGGGGTCAATGCGTTGCAATACGGGTATGCCGAACGCAGCCGTCTTGCCCGTGCCGGTCTGCGCCAGAGCAATGACATCGTTTCTGTTTCCAAGCAAATAAGGGATTACTTCTTCCTGTACAGGCATCGGGTGCTCAAAGCCCAACTCTTCAATGGCGCGGCGAATCTCTTCGCTGACGCCCAATTCTTCAAATGTCTTCAAACTAAAATAATGCGTTATGCAGCGGGATTTTTTCAGAACCCGCCTAAAAAATATATACTTTTCGGCTGCAAAGTTAGTGAAAATAAATAGAATAGGCATCCTGCGCCGTTCAAAATGGCTGGACAAGCACGAAGACGGGGCGCAATGCAAAAGGTTATAAGCCCGGCATTGCGCCCCGTTTATGGGTTAAGTGCTGCTCTATGGTCTTCAGCTTATCTAACAGTAGAGCCGCAAGGAAGTCCTTACAGTATTGTCCCGTCCCCGTCCCATGCGTCCTTTCTGACGGGCAGTGTTTCCGTGTCTGACTGTTCCCTTAGCTGGGTAATGGCCGTGATGTCTCCGTCCTCGTCATCGAAGCTGAGGCGCAACGAAGCCTTTGCATCTGAAGTACCGTCTGTGGGGATTTGCAGGTAAGCCTTGTTGGCCGGGACAACAGGCTCGTTTGCCAAGTAGAAGTCGGCAACGCCTTCTGTGTCTTTGCCCAGCACATAGTTAGTATAAGTATCGGTCGTCTTTGCCACCGTGGTCGCCTCCAATACACCCACGAGCATATTTGAATATACATAGTCGGTTGCTAC
>CAVGKZ010000066.1:0-3867 GCA_963630025.1 bacterium
CATGGGTTACGTTTTGCCGTCTTTTGGACTCTTTTCGGTTCATATCGCCACCTCGTTCGGTCGTAATGCTCGCATTGCTCCCTTACTCGCTGACGATATGTACTCGAAAATAGTCTCAAAATCCAGCAAAGCTAATTTATAGAACCCACCTAAAAAAAGTTTGCCATAATTCAAATCGCACCAAGTTATTTTTTGAACATTACTTACCGTCACATTATCCATAAAAACGAAACCAAAACATGAAAAAAGCCTTATACATAGCCACTGCAACATTACGCCACACCTGCGACAAGACACAGTCTACACCCACCAAGACCCGACACTACGTCAGAAAAGTATTGGTTCTTGCTGCGGCAATCCTACTCTTTGCTAACGCCAAAGCGCAAACTACCGAAACGGCAAACGCCAAAGCAAGCGACAGCGGTCTATACTCCAACATCCCCTTTGCCATGGACAGGGTGGCAGAGCCGAACATTCCCACATACAATGTATGTATAACCGACTTCGGGGGCGTGGCCGACGGCAAGACGCTCAACACTGAGAGCTTCGCCAAGGCCATAAAACACCTTGAGGAGCACGGCGGCGGACGGCTTACCGTGCCGTTCGGAGTGTGGCTCACAGGCCCTATTGAACTGAAAAGCCGCATCGAGCTGCATCTGGAAGACGGAGCTTTGGTGCTCTTCTCGCCCAACCGCAATGACTATCCGCTCGTGGAGTCCACCTTTGAGGGAGTGAAGTCGCGCCGCTGCATGTCGCCACTGACAGCCAACGGAGCTACCGACGTGGCCATAACGGGCAACGGCGTGTTCAACGGCAGCGGGGAAAGCTGGCGTCCGGTGAAGAAAAGCAAACTGACTCCGGGCCAGTGGGCGAAGCTATGCGAGGGCGGCGCGCTCAACAAGGCGCAGACCATCTGGTATCCGTCGGCCGAGATACGTGACATCAGCAACGACAACCGGCTGATAGCCGAGGCGTTCAGCAAGGGCAACGATGCCTCGTGGAACAGGATTCACGACTATCTGCGCCCGGCGCTGCTGTCATTTACCAATTGCAAGAGAGTGCTTCTTGAGGGCGCAACGTTTGAAAACTCGCCGGGATGGAACCTGCATCCGCTCATGTGCGAAGACCTTACGCTGCGCGGCGTGACCATCCGCAACCCTTGGTTTGCGCAGAACGGCGACGGACTCGACCTTGAGTCGTGCCGCAACGTGGCGGTAAAGGACTGCTCGCTCGACGTTGGCGACGACGCAATCTGCATAAAGTCGGGGCGCGACAAGGAAGGGCGTGACCGCAACAAGCCCACCGAAAACGTGATAATAGACGGTTGCCGGGTATATCACGGCCACGGCGGCTTCGTCATCGGCAGCGAGATGTCGGGCGGAGCGCGCAACATATTGCTGCGCAAGTGTCTCTTCATCGGCACCGACACCGGGCTACGCTTCAAGTCAACGCGCGGACGTGGCGGCGTGGTGAGCGACATCTACATCGAAGACATCGGCATGAGCAACATAAAGGGCGATGCCGTCACCTTCAACCTCTACTACGGCGGAGCCAATGCCGGCAACAACACCACCGAGGAGGTCAAGGCTGACGAGACCACCCCTTCGTTCCGCGACATAACCATCAAGGGCGTTGTGTGCAAGGGAGCCAAGCAAGCCGCCTACTTCAACGGTTTGCCCGAAATGCCTATAAAGAACATCACCGTGAGCAATTCCGTTTTCGAGTCGGAAAACGGTTTTACGCTCAACCACATCCACGGTCTGACGCTCGACAACGTGCAGATTGGCAACAGCAAAGGCGAAGCCATCGTCAAGCAGAACGGCGTGGAAGATTTCAAACGCAGATAGGCCAGTATTGCGGCTGTGGGGGGGGGAACTGCCTGCGCCCCACAGCCGCTTCTCACAACAAGCCTACCGCTGCAAACTCCTACCTTATCGTTATCCTTCCTTGCGCTGTGCGGTATTCTTCGGGCACAGTGCCGCCCAAGCGTGTCTTCAGATACCAGATGAGCATATCCGTGTCGGTGTCTAATGACGAGTATTCGCGCACCACGGGCGAGTCTTTCAGCGGTTTGCCGTACACATAGTCGTTCACGGCATACTTCGACGTGGCCAGAGTATATCGCCGCGCCGGGTCTATAGCCTCATACTGCCCCGTGGAGCGGTTGAGTATCCGTATGTCTTCGACCGTCGAAGGACTGCCCGTCACTATGGTATACTTCATGCCCGACACTTGCGTAAACGACCCGGCCGGAACGGGCACGTTGAAGTTGTAGCTGCCGAGAGCCTCCGCTATGGCCGCGCCCGTGGCGTTCACGACAAGCATATCGTCGAAATAGGGAAGCGCATTGATGGCGTCGCACCGCGAAACGGCTCCCGCAGGCAGTCCGTCCCTAATCTCGCCGCCTATGCACAGGGCTACGTCTGAGCCAGTAAACTCTCTGAACGCGTCCGCGACGAGGTCGCCAAGGTTTGTCTCCTCATTGCGCACAATCCAGCTGCCGTCGGTTTTCTTGACCACAAGCGGGAAGTCCGCAAACGCCACCGTGTCCTTCTCCAGGTCCTTCATCTTGCTTTCCACCCCTGCCACAGCTTCCGTCACCGTCTCGGTGGCCGTTCCGCCACAGTTGAGAGCCGAATCCAGCGGCACCAGCGTTGACGTCAGCTTGCCCTCGGGACTGATATACAGCTTGCCGATGTTGGCAAACATCGCCCCCGTCTGCGCCACCGGCACTTGTTTGCCGTCCAGGTTGCCGTATCGGTTGGTATATGTCAGGTGCGTGTGGCCGTCGAGCACAGCGTCTATGCCCCGCGTCGCCGCCACCAATGCCTGCGACGTGGTGTACGAAAGCGTACTGTCGTTGCCCAGGTGCGAGAGCACTATCACATAGTCGGCACCACCCTGCCGCGCCTCGTCCACCGCGCTCTGCACCAAGCCAATCAGCCTTTCGCCGTCGGCCACAACGTATGGCAGTTTCGCTCCCAGCTCAGTCTTGAACGCCGCCGGCTCTCCTTCGTGCGTGGAAGCCGTCAGCACGCCTACATAGGCCACCCTCTTCTCGCCGTACTGCCGCATGACGTATGGCGGAAACACAAGAGTGTCGGCCTCGGTGTCCACAAAGTTGGCGCACGCAACCGGCATTCTCTCGACGTTCTTGTCGAGCAGTCGGCGCATAGCCTCTATGCCATAGTCAAACTCGTGGTTGCCTATGGTCACAGCATCATATTTCATCTGGCGCATGATGTCCAGCATATACTCTCCGCGCGACACCGCTCCTGCGGCTGCACCCTGAACATAGTCGCCCGAGCTGACCACAGCCACCCAGGCCGTGTCGCCGATAGCGTTGCGCATGCGGTCCATTGCGGCATATCCTTTTTCGTAATGGCAGTGAACGTCGTTCTCATGCAGTATCACGATACCCCTACCCTTGCCGTCCTTTCCACCGCCAGCAGCGACCCCGTTGGCCACGCATGTCAACAGACACAAAAATATATTCAGCAGAAGTGTTGTTCTCTTCATTCCTGTTGCTTCTCGTGTTGAGTAATGTTGTTCATTTGCAAAGGTAATGCAAACGAGCGGAAAAGACAACTTGTTTTCAAAAGTCTCAGCCTCAGCGCAAAGGGGAAGTGCAATGGGAAGCCTTAGTAGGCAGAAACAAGAAGACGCAGCGCCTACTACAGGCAGAAACAAGGGTAAAACGCCTCGCAGACAAGTAAGTAATGTTCAAAAAATAACTTCCACAAGTTTGCGGATGCACATTCTGTAGTTTTCATGCCCTGTCTTTTTGTCGTTTTTGCGACTTCTTTTCAGTCACATAGCCCGCTATGCTCCTTCAAAGAAGCCGGCAAAACCGCCTAAAAATACAGG
>CAVGKZ010000067.1:0-17588 GCA_963630025.1 bacterium
AAGGAATTTACTTTCCGCTTAAAAAGTGGGTACAACAAATTGGACAGCCTATGTTACATATATAACAATGTATCGTTACATGAAGAAAACTTGCTTATGACGGGGTGGGGC
Organism: bacterium; assembly: GCA_963630025.1. Lineage (GTDB taxonomy): Bacteria > Bacteroidota > Bacteroidia > Bacteroidales > Bacteroidaceae > Prevotella. The sequence continues at coordinate 112 of CAVGKZ010000067.1, forward strand.
TTGTATATTCCGAAGGGAGCACTCCAAACTTGTTTCTGAAGCATTTGGAGAAGTAGCCCGATGAAGAAAAGCCCACCCTGCTGGCTATTTCCGTGACAGGCATCTTCGGCCCGTTGACTATGAGTTGCGCCGCTTTCTTAAGCCGGATGTCGCGTATGAACTCGGAAGGGGTCAGCCCGGTCTGCCCTTGTATGCGCCTGTATAGGTTCATGCGGCTCATGCAGAGTTCCCCGGCAAACACTTCCACACTGAAATCGGTGTCGTCAAGATGCTTTTCCACGGAGTTTATGGCCTGCCGGAGAAACTGTTCGTCCAGCTTTGCCTTGTTTGTGTCTTCGGGTCGCAGGGAGATTTCGCTCAGAGAGAGTTCTTTCCGCTTGCGCTGAAGGGTCTCCAACCAGTGGATGCTGCGGTTCAGACGCCACAGACCCACGCCAATGCCAACGGCCAATACGGTGCACAGAAGCCAGAACCACCAAGTCTCGTACCAGAATGGTGCACGGAAAATCTCAAGACACAGCCGCTCCTCGCCCCAACAACCGTTGTTGTCGGTGGCCTTAACCTCCAGCCGTGACAGTCCCTTTGGCAGGTCGGCTATCGTTATGGTGTTGGTGCCTTGCGGCAGATACGCCCATTTGGAGTCTTTACCGCCCAGTCTGTAGGCGAAGGAAATCTCGTTGGCGTGAAGCACGTCGAGAGTTGAGAGACGTATGGCCACCGCTTGCTGTCCGGCAGACAGGCGGAGAGACTTTCTGTCTTGGCCTATCAGTATGGTAGAGTCGGCTGTCACCACCGACGACACCACCGGTTTAGTCCCCTGAACGTTGCTGTGGTTGAGCGCTGCCGACGAGTTGACCACGCAGAACGCCCCTGCGCCGTTGAGCATCATGCCGTTGGCGGTCGGCTCAAGGCTGTAGAAGTAGCTTACATTGATGAACGGGTCGGTGTTGCGGAACACTCTGAACGCATGGTTCTGCGGGTTATACTCCGTGACGTATTGGTCGGCCAGTGTCCATACGTGCCCCATGCCGTCTGTCTTCACGTCTTTTATCATGTCGCCGTTGGCCAGACTCATCCGTGAGTCTCTTTTCAGCCGGCTGTCTCCTTCGTTGAGGGTGTAGATGTTGCCCTGTATGGTGGAGGCAATCAGCGTGTTGCCATTGAGAATGGCCAGTGCGGAGAACTCCTCCTCGCCGTTGTCAATCCGCCGCTGCCGCCCTTTGCCGTCGTATTTCCACAGTCCCTTGCCGGCAATGACGGCATATACGGTGCGGTTGTCGGCCACAGCCGTCCTTATCACCTTGTCTTCGGTCTTGGAAACAAGCTCCATCTGGCCGCCAAGGGTGGAGTAGCAGTATATGGCGCGGTCAGTCCCTATCCACAGGTGGCCGTCGCCCTGGTCGGAAAGGCTTGAAATCTTTTCCTTGACCGCAGCTACAACAGTCTCGTGTATGCCGTTTTCGGTGGCCGTAAGGCTGAGCAGCCTGTTGCCGGAGGTCGCCCAGATGCCGTCGCCGCCTTTTCTTTTCGCTACGCTGCGCTCAAACGGCCGCGTCTTTACGGGCGTTACGCGTCCTGTAGATGGCACATAGTGGGTCAGCCCGACCCTTCCCTGCCATATCCAGAAGCCTTTGCCGTCGGCAACCACGCGGTCGGCCAGCAGCGGGAAGCCGGTCAGCGCAGCCATGGCGGGCACAGTGTGGCACCTGATCTGGTTGTTGTCCGTGGAAATGATGAAGGTGTGGGGCGTGAAGCCGGCCACATAGATGTTGCCGTTGCGGTCTTCAGCCATGTGGTCAAGTATCTTGCTGCCCTGCGGAAGCAGTGTTCCCAAAGGCATGGGTGCCAGAGTCTTGTCTTTGATTGTGTATGCGTAGAGGTTGTCCATGGTAGTGGCCCACAGCAACCCCTGACTATGGTCTATGCAGATGTCTATTATCTGCTGCTTGCTTGCCGCTCCTAAGGTGGCCGGCTGGGGCGTAAAGCGCCCTGAAGCGGTGTCGTAGTAGCCGATGCCCTGCCCCCATGTGCCTATCCAAAGGCCGCCCTGTTCGTGCGACTTGGCCATGCAGACGGGAAAAGCGGCGGAGTTCCATGGCTTCTGGCGGAACTTGCAGCGGCCTGAACGGTAGTCTTGGGCGGAAAGAACGGCCATGCCACCGCCCCAATATGCCGCCCACAGATTGTCTCCGACGGCGTAAAAGCGGCTGACGGGGTAGGGGCTTTTGCTCGCTGACAGTATATTTCCGCCGTTGGCGCAGCACGCTGTCTCCGACCGTGACGACACCCAGATTCTCCCGTAGGGGTCAGCGTAGAGTGCGTCAACGGGAGTTTCGGCGTAGCGCTTGACGGGTTGCGACAGCGAGTAGTCGGCTTTGTCTATGCAGTACAGCCCTCGGCGTGTGCCGAACCAAATCCTGTGCTGCCTGTCTTCTGCCATACAGGTCACACTGTTGCTGTTTATGCGCCGTGGCCGTGTGGCGTCGTCGCGCCAAACGTCTATCTGGTAGCCGTTGTCGCGGCAGACGCCGCCGCCGTTAGTGCCGTACCACATGTAGCCCTCGCTGTCTTGCAGTATGCAGTGAACGTTGGCTACGGGCAACTGTGCCTGCGTGGGTAGCTTGCGCACCACGTATTGCTGCGCCCAAAGCCCGTTTGCCGTGCCCAGCGTTACGAGCGCAAGCAGCAGGACGGCTATTCTCACTTTCGATAACGTCATTCCCGAGCCTCCGTCAGAAGCGTTTCATGCAGCCGAGCACTTCAAACACGCAGCGTATCTTGTCTTTCGGCAGTGTCTGAATGCCGTATTCCGGTGACTTGTTTGTGGGAATCAGTGCATAGCTGTCGGGTGTTTCCGACGGGCCGAGCCGTTTGACGGTGCGCATGTCGTTGGTGGTTACGATGGCATATACCTCGCCCAAGGGCAGAAACGAGAAGTCTTCTATGCGACGCAAGGCTATAATGTCGCCGTGACTTATCTCTGGCTCCATCGAGTGTCCCGTGATGTTGCACCAACAGGTGGCCTTGTCGTAGGGCTTGAAGTTGATGTGATATTCGGGAATGACGGTCTGGTCGTTGAACATGAGGTCAAATCCTCCCAGGAAGTCAACGTTGTAGTAGGGCACTCCGTGGCCGTCAAAGCTTTTTGTTGGCACCGGCGTCACGCCCTCTTGCAGCATCGGTCCTTCGCCGGTGAGTAGCCACACGCGGTTTACTTCAGGAAAGGCAGATAGAATCTTGCTTTCGATGGTCATTGACAGCCCGCGAGTACGGCCTTTGAGTATGTCGTATATCGCTTGTTTTGTCTTTGCGCCGATGCGGACGGCAAAGGCCGACGGTGTGAGTCGGTAGTGGTCAATCAGTGCTTGCAGTCTGTTACTTGTATCCATAATGCAGTATTTGTGTGTAAAAAAGTCTCTAAAAACAAGAATAAAACTTGTATTATTAAGATAATATCATTAACTTTGCAGCTGTAATCGTTTCACTCCTGATACAAGGGTGTCGCGATTGGCTGGTGGAAGTGGTGCGTTCGTTGTGGTCGACGGTATCACTCCATCTTGCAAATATAAGAAAAAAAACGTTACGCGTCTACGCATAGCGGATAAAAAGAGATTAACGTTATGTTTATACATATATATAAAGAACAAGATATGGCAAAGATTGAAGACATAGGTTTTCGTATACGTTCTTATGGACGTACGGAACTGGCTGTGGCATACAATCCGGGGCTGACGCCTGGCGGTGCGTGGAAAAGGCTGGTGCAGTGGATAAAGCACAGTCCCGGTTTGGAGCAGCATCTGGAACAACTGTCGGGCGGAAAGCAGGGACGGACCTACACTCCGGCACAGGTTGAGGCGATTGTAAACGCCCTTGGCGAACCATAAGAGGCGTCCAGGCGTATTTGCTTCATAGCAAAGGGCTGCCGGCGATGCCAAAAGTTGCGGAAAAAAAAGAAGTATTTGTACTGCGAATGGAAATTTATTGCTAACTTTGCAGCCCGAAAGACTGTATATGTAGCCGTCGTAGGCTGCTGAAGCCGTTGAGGCTCACTCTCTTTCAAAAGAATATCCGGGCAGAATGGCTGGTTTAACGACATTGAAAATCGACCTCAAGGGGCTTGCCGACGACAGGGAAACTTGCTGTTTCAACGTGGGCGACGAATACTTCAACGCCTTAGGCGTGCAGGAAGTACGGGGCGGTGATGTCGAAGTGCGCGTTGAAGTGCGCAAAACGGCCAACCGGTATTTCAATCTGGATTTCCACATCAGTGGAACAGTTACGGTGTCTTGCGACCGCTGTCTTGACGATATGCGGCAACCTGTGGAGGGTGAGGGACATCTCGTGGCCAGATTGGGGGCTGAAAACTCCGAAGAAGACGACTTGATAACGGTTGCCGATGACGAAGGAACGTTTGACGCTACGTGGGTCGCCTATGAATTTATAGCATTGTCAATACCCGTCAGGCACGTGCACGCACCTGGAAAATGCAACCGTGACATGATAAACCTGCTCGATGAGCACTCTACAGCCCGAAGCTTAGAGGGGGACGACAGCAAACCTATAGATCCGCGATGGAGTGGATTGGAAGAATTAAGAAACAACATTAAAGATTAAAGCAAAATGGCACATCCTAAAAGAAGGCAGTCGAAGACTCGTACACGTAAAAGAAGAACCCACGACAAGGCAGAGATGCCTACACTGGCAGTATGCCCCAACTGCGGAGCTTTCTATATTTATCACACAGTATGCCCCACTTGCGGACAGTACAGAGGCAAGGTGGCTATCGTTAAAGAAGACACTGCCGCAGCAGAGTAAGGCGTATCAGCAATGAGCAAGATTAATGCGGTAATCACCGGAATTGGCGGATACGTGCCCGACTACGTCCTCAACAACGAGGAACTGTCGCGGATGGTTGACACCAACGACGAGTGGATTATGACGCGCGTCGGCATCAAGGAACGCCGCATCCTCACTGAAGAGGGTCTCGGAACATCATACATGGCTCGCAAGGCGGCCAAGCAGTTGCTCCAGAAGACAGGCGTTGACCCCGATACGATAGACGCACTCATCGTAACCACTTCAACGGCCGATTACCAATTCCCCTCAACTGCATCGGTTGTCCTCGGCAAACTCGGACTGAAAAACGCTTTCGCGTTTGACTTCTGGGCTGCTTGCTGCGGCTTCCTCTATACGCTTGACAATGCGGCCGCAATGATACAGAGCGGACGCTACAAGAAAATCATCGTCATCGGAGCCGACAAGATGTCGTCTGTGGTGGACTATAAGGACCGAAGCACATGTCCGCTCTTTGGCGACGGTGCCGCTGCCGTCCTGCTTGAAGCCACAGAAGAGGAGAACGTCGGCTTGATGGACTCCTATTTCCGCACGGACGGCAAGGGACTTCCTTTCCTTCACCTGAAGGCTGGCGGGTCAGTATGTCCTCCGTCGCATTTCACGGTGGACCATCGTCTGCACTACCTCTACCAAGAGGGACGCACCGTGTTCCGCTATGCCGTGACGAACATGAGTGACGACTGCGCCCTCATCGCCGAACGCAACGGATTGAGCAAGGACAACATTGCCTACGTTGTGCCCCATCAGGCCAATATGCGCATCATTGAGGCCGTGGCCAAACGACTGGACCTTCCTATGGAGCAGGTTCTTGTCAACATTGAGCACTACGGCAACACCAGTGCGGCCACGATTCCCCTTGCCCTTTGGGATAATGAGAAGAGGCTCAAGAAGGGAGACAATATGATTTTCACTGCTTTCGGTGCTGGTTTCGTGCACGGAGCATCCTACTACAAGTGGGCATACGACGGCTCAAACGTCGCCGCAGCCAAGTAGAGGCTGGACTGAAAGAGTCATAACACACATAAAAGAGACATATCAGTCATCATGTGAATGGTGCGGATATGTCTCTTTTCTTTTGTAACTATCCAGTTTTCCGCCTGGTCCTGCCCTGAGCGAAACGGGGATTTGAATGGTTGCTGGCTTTTCGCCTACGGGTGGGTTCTAAAAAATAGTTTTGTCAGATAAAAATTACGTTTCTTTATTCTTCCCAACGAGTCCGCGGAGTGTGAAGTAGAGCCACTCCTGTAAACGGAACAGTAGCCAGCAGGGCATGGGACGATAACCGAAATGGTGGGTGAGTGCGCGGTCGAGCAGTCGGCGGTCTATGCCTCGCCTTATGCGGCGTATTTCCTTCAATCCACTGATGCGGTCGCGGCGCGGCAGTTCATGTGAGTGGCAGTGGTGGAAGAAACAAGTGTCGATGAGCACTCGCCATCGTACATTCTCATAACGGCGCAATACATCGAAACCGGCTCCGATGCGCAGCAGTTCGCTTCTCATGCTCTCGTTGGCACGTATGTGGTCATAACGGCGTGCGGTTGCACGATGTGTGATGGAGTTTGCATGCTGCCGGTAGTAGTAGACGCCGTCGCAAAGCCTAACCTCGCGCGAGGCGAGATAGTGCAGGCGTGTGGTGTTGTCGTCGCTGTAGGCTCGGCAACTGTCGTCGTAGGGATGGCGGTCAAAGAGACTTTTGCGGGTTATGTATATGCCGTGGATGTCCCACTGCAGACTCCGTTCAAACGCCTCACGTCCCGACAGCACTGTGAACGGCTGCATAGAGTAGGGGGCAGTGGGCTTGCCGTCGCCCTCGTGCCACATTGTTACGCTGAAGAGCACACAGTCGGTTTGCGGAAATGAGTTGAACACGTCAACGGCCTGTTGCAAAGCGTCGGGAGAAAACCAGTCGTCGCTGTCGAGAAACGTCACGTAGTTGCCCTTTGCCACCTTGAGTCCTTGATTGCGTGCGTATGCCTGGCCGTGGTTGGTGTCAAGGGTTATCACTTCTATGCGACTGTCGCGTGCGGCATAGTTGCGGAGAATCTCCGGCGAAGAGTCTGTAGAGCAGTCGTCAATGCACACAATTTGTATGTTGCGTAGTGTCTGTTGCAGTAGCGAATCGAGGCATTGGGGCAGAAACGGAGCCGCATCGTGTACGGCCACGAGTACGGTAACGTCAGTCATGGCGATGGATTTTTTGTTTGAGAGTGTCCCATAGCGACGTTTTCCTATACATTAATATGTACAAGGACACGCCGCCGCTGGCCAGAATGGCCGCAGCGCATCCGGCAATGGATGTCCACAGAGGCATGCGGAGCACGGCAAAAACATAGACGGCGATGCCGAGCGGATACTGAATGGCCATATAGCGCACGGCGGAGGATGACATGCGGTAGCCATAGCGCACATGGGCATAGGCCACCACGATGATAAGGTCGAAAAGATAGGCCGCTGACAGAGCTACGCCTGTGCCCCAAAGACCAAACCAGCGGTAGCCGCCGATAACCAATGCTACCATCACCGCGTCGAACATAGATTCCAAAAGGAAGAATGCGCGCGAGTCGCCCTTGGCAAGCGTGATGTATGACACGGGCAGACTGACCGCCTTAAAATACATGGAGAACGTTGCTGCTTGAGCCATGGCTATCGTCGGGATAAAACTGCCGCTGAACAACAGGGGAACGAACACAGGCAGCAGCACCATGAGCAGTGCGAGCAAAGGCGAAACGAGCAGTAGCGACACCTCTGTCTGGCGGTTGGCCATGAGGTTTACGGCGTTCATGTCGTGGTTTACTGCCGACAGGCGAGGGAAATAGTCTGTCTCCATGGCTGAAAACACCATGCCGGCATAGGTTATTGTGAGCACATAACCGGCGTTGTACAGACCCACGGCATCGAGATGCCCCCAGTCGTTGAGAAACCAACGAATGGACATTTCTGCTCCGCTGCCCATGATGCCGGCCATGACAAATGCCACGCCGAGGCGCACCATGCCCATGCCTTCGCCCAACAGACCCTTTGAACCGCGCAGACGAAGAGGGTATATTCGCAGGGAGTAGCGTGCGGTGAGTGCAAGTGTTGCAACGGCCACAAGCAACAGCACGGGCACGATGCCGCTCATGCCGTAAGCCCAATATAGGGGCACTGATACTGTGAGCGCAGCCACCACTGTGCCAATCTGCACCATAGCCAGATTACCGAGGCGGCGTGAGGCTTTGAGTATGGCGGTCTCGCCTCCCGTGAGTGCCGTCATGGCCACTACAGGTGAGAGAAGAGCAAAATCGAGAGTGTGGTCGTCGATGGAAAACACCCGACTGAGCAGCGGTGACGCCAACAGAAAGAGCAACATTCCGGCCAAGGCTGTCAGCAGAATCCAACCGCGCGTTATCTTTACGGTGCGCTCCATTTCGACGGAGTCTTCGCGCCCGAAAGCTTCAGACAAGTGGCGTACGGCACTGAACGATAGCCCGAGGTTGGTGGCTTGGGAAAAGAAGTTCATCGCCGTGGTGTAGATCGACACCAGTCCCATGCCGGCCGGGCCGAGAAGTACTGCCACGAACTTGTTGCGCACAAGGTTGAGCAAGATGCCAAGTCCCTGAACGCCTCCGAACAGACCTGTATATTTCAGAATATGACCGTAACCGTTGTTCTCCATAATCGTTTTTTTTGTAGGCAGTGCAGAGTGTTCTAAGTCCTGCTTGTGAGGTTGTAGGCCACCTACTGTGCGACCAGTGCGGCAACGCAAGCCCAACATGTAAAATAACGCAAAATGCGGAAAAATAGTGTTTGAACGATGGTAAAAGAGCGTGTTTCATTCTTCACTTAGTGCAAGTGGTTCTCTTTTCTTTGTGCAAAATAAACGCTTACAGTCGAAAACTTTAATCGAAAGGCACTCGTTAACAACAAAAAATGCTACCTTTGCAGCGCAAAAAAACAACAGCAACATAATAGAATATGGACGATTATCACGCGGATTGTTTCAATCAGTAGGTGGTGAGGATGCTCTCAATGGCCGGTCCCACTGCCGCTTTTTTGGAGATTTGGCTAATGAGAACATACTGGAATACTAACGGTGGGCTGAAAACTGTGGAGGAGTGGCAGCCCAATTGCTGGGTGCAAGTGACGTGCCCAACGGAAGAAGACCTCCAAGACCTTGAAGACAGGTTTCACATTCCCGACTATTTTCTGTCAGACATCAGCGATACCGACGAGCGTGCCCGCTATGAGTACGACGACGGTTGGATGCTGATAATCCTTCGTATACCGTACGTAAAGGAAATCCGGTCGCGTACGCCATACACCACCGTGCCGCTCGGTATCATACACAAGCGAGACGTGACTATCACGGTTTGCTATTATGAAACCAACATGATGATCGACTTCGTGAGCTTCCAGCAGAAGCGCGGTGAGGGATTCACCGACTATGTGGACATGATTTTCCGTCTGTTTCTCTCTTCGGCGGTGTGGTATCTGAAACGTCTGAAGCAGATAAACAACCTCATAGAGAAAGCCAAGCGCAACCTTGACCGTGAAGTGAACAACGAGTCGCTCATTGGATTGAGCCGCTTGCAGGACTCGCTTACATATTTTATCACGTCCATTCGTGGCAACGAGACGTTGTTGTCGAAACTGAAGTTCAAATTGCAGATAGACGAACTTGACGCTGACCTTATAGAAGACGTCAACATCGAGATGACGCAGGCCAGGGAAACTACCAATATATACTCGGACATCCTTGAATCTACTATGGATACCTATTCGAGCATCATCAACAACAACATGAACACCGTGATGCGAACGCTCACGTCGGTGTCCATTATAATGATGTTCCCGACACTCATTGCGAGCCTGTTCGGTATGAACCTCGTCAACGGCATGGAGACAAGTCCCTATGGATTTGCCATAGCTATGGTGCTGTCGGTGGCCATCTCGGGGCTTTTCTGGTGGGTGTTCCGACATAAAAGGCTTATTTGACGGCAAAAAAGACTAAAAATCGCAGTGCGTTTAGGTCAATAAAATATTTTTTATTAAGTTTGTGCCAAATATTTTTTTAGATAGAAACCACAAACAAAAATCTTAAGATAATGGACTCGCAAGAAAAAAACCTCGAAACGGGTGCAGCTGAAGAGCTGAACAAAACGGAAGAAACAGCTGTAAACACTCCGGCAGCACAGGAGGAAAAGACCGAAACGGCCTCCGAAACAGTCGAAGCGTCCGCTGAAGCAAACACTGCGGAAACACCGGAAACACTGGCTGAGGCCGGTGTGGAAACCGAGGAAAAACCATCCTTGGAGCATCAAAAGGTGTATACGTCGAAAAAAGAGATACTCGAAAGGGTGAAGGAAATAGCACACAGCGACGAAGTTCCTGACAAGAGCGAGGTGGATTACCTCAAGACTTCTTTCTATAAAATGCACACAGCTGAGCGCGAAGCCCAGATGAAGGCGTTTCTTGAAGGTGGCGGCAATCCTGAAGAGTATACTTACACGCCCGACGAGGTCGAGGAGGCATTCAAGGCCGAGATGGGTGTCGTGAGAGAAAAGAGAGCCAAACTGTTCAAGGAGCAGGAGGAAGAAAAGGAGGCCAACCTTAAGAAGAAGCTCGACATAATAGAGAAGATAAAGGCTATGGTCACCTCACCGGAGGAGGCCAACAAGTCGTTCCAGGAGTTTAAGACTCTGCAACAGCAGTGGAAGGAGATAAAAAATGTGCCGCAAGCTCAAGCCAGTGAATTGTGGCGCAGCTACCAGCTGTACACGGAGCAGTTTTACGACTTGCTCAAACTGAACAGTGAGGCTCGTGAATATGACTTCAAGAAAAACTTGGAGCATAAAACTCAGCTCTGTGAGGCCGCCGAGAAGTTGGCAGAAGAGGAAGACGTGATAAGCGCATTCCACCAACTCCAGAAGTTACACCAGGAATATCGCGAGACCGGCCCTGTGGGTAAGGAACAGCGCGAGGAAATTTGGGCACGGTTCAAGGCTGCTTCTACGGTGATAAACAAACGCCATCAGCAGCACTTTGAGGCAATAAAGGCCAAGGAGGAGGAAAATCTTGTGCGCAAAACAGAACTCTGCGAGAAAGTGGAGGTCATTGTCGGCGAGGAAAACAAGGGTTCAGGCGACTGGGAGAAGCATACAAAGCAGATTGTTGAGGTGCAGGGTGAATGGAAGAAGATAGGCTTCGCTCCGCAGAAGATGAACGTTAAGATATTTGAGCGTTTCCGCGCTGCGTGTGACAAGTTCTTCGCCAGCAAGGCTGAATTCTACAAAGAGCAGAAGGAAACCTTTAAGGCTAACGCCGAGAAGAAGCGAGCACTCGTGGAAAAGGCCAATGCCTTGAAAGACAGTACCGACTGGAAGTCCACATCGGAGAAACTTATGGCTCTGCAAAAGGAGTGGAAAACGATAGGTTTCGTGCCGAAGAAGCTGGGTGATCAACTGTGGGCGGACTTCCGTGCGGCCTGTGACGCATTCTTTGATGCACGCAACGCCGCCACATCTGGCCAGCGCAGTGAGGAAAAGGCTAACCTTGAGAAGAAGAGGGAGATAATCGACAGACTCAAGACAGTGGCTGCTGAGGGCGGTGAGAACGTACAGGAAACTGTGCGCAAGTTGGTTGAGGAATATAATTCCGTGGGTCACGTACCGTTCAAGGACAAAGACAAGGTGTATGAAGCCTATCGGGCTGTGCTGGATCAACTGTACAGTGAACTGAACATAACGATAGCACGCCGCAAACTATCCGACTTCAAGAATCATATAAAGAATGCCGCAGGTCATGGCGACGGTTCTCTGGATAGCGAAAGGGGAAAACTGCAACGTCAGTATGAACTTCTGAAAAACGATGTGCAGACTTACGAGAACAATCTTGGTTTCCTCAGTGCGTCAAGCAAGAAAGGTAACAGTTTGGTTGAGGAATTGAACCGCAAAGTGCAGCGGCTTAAAGACGAAATGAACCTCGTGCGCGAGAAGATAAAGGCCGTCGACCAACAGGCAACCAAAGGCTAACTTTCAGCACGAGAGACTGTTTTTAGACTGCAAGTCGGATGGTGGCGAGTTGCAATGACGCATTAATCTGGCAAAAACAAAAAAAATGACAGAAAAAGTAGGCTGAAAATTTTGTTGTTCCAGGAATAAGCACTACCTTTGCATCGCAATTCGAAAGGAAATCGGATGCAACGTATTGGGATATGGTGTAATGGTAACACTACAGATTCTGGTCCTGTCATTCTTGGTTCGAGTCCGAGTATCCCAACATAAAAAGGGAATTTGCTTTTGCAGATTCCCTTTTTATGTTCTAAGGCAGTATCGTTTTGGGCTGTTTTGAAAGCCAGGTTACACTACATTATTTGTTCGTAACCCGGGGTGAATGGTTAAATAATCGTAAAAATGCAGTTGTAACAATCGTCTTGCTTTTATATATATAAGGAAATCAGTAACTTTGCAGTCCGATTATTAACGGGGAGAGACTTAGAATCCCCACGGACAGAGTGTTAATAGCCGTGTCTTTGGCCGGGCACGACGGTTAGTGAATCGCTGTCCAAGGCGCAGAGTGAGTTCTGTGCCCAGATAGAAAAAGTTTTTTAGTAGTAAAACAACAACGTTAAAATGAACACTTTAAGTTACAAGACTGTCTCAGCCAACAAGGAGACAGCCAAAAAAGAGTGGGTGGTTTTCGACGCAAGCGGCCAGATTGTAGGTCGTATGTGCTCTAAAGTAGCCAAGTTGCTGCGTGGAAAGTATAAGCCCAACTTCACTCCTCACGTGGATTGCGGAGACAATGTTATCATCATCAACGCCGACAAGGTGGTGTTCTCCGGAAAGAAAGAGACTGACAAGGTCTACACACGTTATACTGGTTATCCCGGTGGACAGCGTTTCTCTACACCCGCTGCGCTGCGCAAGCGTCCCAACGGTGCAGAGCGCATCATCCGTCATGCCGTTAAAGGTATGCTTCCCAAAGGCTCTCTCGGTCGTAGCCTCATGAACAACCTCTATATCTATGAGGGAACAGAGCACAACCACGAGGCTCAGAAGCCAAAGACAATAGATATTAACCAGTACAAATAATCAAGGAAATGGAAGTAATAAACGCAATAGGCCGTCGCAAGAGTTCCGTTGCACGCGTATACCTTAGCGAAGGCACAGGCAAGATAACCATAAACAAAAAGGACATCACCGTATATTTCCCCTCTGCCATACTCCAGTATGTGGTTAAGCAGCCTCTGCAGTTGCTTGAAGTGGCTGAGAAGTATGACATAAAGGCCAATCTTGATGGTGGTGGCTTTACAGGTCAGAGCCAGGCTCTGCGTCTCGCTATAGCACGCGCCCTTGTTAAGGTGAACGAAGAGGATAAGAAGAACCTCAAGGATCACGGTTTTCTCACACGCGATGCTCGCGAGGTAGAACGCAAGAAGCCGGGTCAGCCGAAAGCACGTCGCCGCTTCCAGTTCAGCAAGCGTTAATCTTGTCGCCTTATACTATATATGTATATGGCCGCATGAGGCTGGACATTGTTTAGCATCTAAACCTGCAAGACTCGTCATCCGCGTGGCTCTCCCAATATTGGAGACCGGACATTATAACGATTACCTGTGGGCTGATTCTAACAAAAGAATAAAAAAGAAAGTAAACAACATTAAAGCATTAAAGAAATGTCAAGAACAAATTTTGATATGCTGTTGCAGGCTGGCTGCCATTTTGGTCACCTGCGCCGCAAGTGGAATCCCGCAATGGCTCCCTACATCTACACAGAGCGCAACGGAATCCACATTATAGACCTTCACAAAACCGTAGTCAAGATTGATGAGGCTGCCGAGGCACTGAAGCAGATTGCTAAGTCTGGCAAGAAGGTACTGTTTGTAGCTACTAAAAAACAGAACAAGGACGTAGTTGCCGAGAAGGCTGCAAGCGTCAATATGCCGTACGTGGTTGAGCGTTGGCCGGGCGGTATGCTCACCAACTTCCCCACAATCCGCAAGGCTGTGAAGAAAATGAGCAACATCGACAAACTCATGGCCGACGGAACTTACTCAAACCTGTCGAAGCGCGAGTTGCTCCAGATTTCACGTCAGCGTGCAAAGTTGGAGAAGAACCTTGGTTCTATCGCCGACTTGACTCGTCTGCCGTCAGCTCTTTTCGTTGTTGACGTGCTGAAAGAGGCCATCGCCGTTAAGGAGGCTAACCGTTTGGGTATACCCGTGTTCGGTATCGTTGACACCAACTCCGATCCTCGCAACATCGACTTCGTTATTCCTGCAAACGACGATGCAACAGACAGCGTTGACGTGATACTCAGCGCTTGCTGCGCAGCAATCGCTGAAGGACTGGAGGAGCGCAAGGCTGAAAAGGCTGACGAGGCTGCTGCACAGGCACAGGCTGCCGCTGAAGATGGCGAAGGCAAGGCTAAGCGTGCACGCAAAGCTCGCAAGGACGCTCCAAAAGAAACTGACAAGGCTGAAGGAACTCAGACTGAGGCAGCTGAAGAGGCTCCCGCTGAGGCTTAATAAAAGATAGAATTACGAGTGACGGTTTCCGCGCTACGTGCTGCCCATGGACAGTTCTGAGGCTTTAGGCTTTGGATTCCGCAGAGGCAATGTAGCGAACGGGGAATCCGACATTCGTAATTCTACATTTTTACAGACCAATATTAACAAATAATCACTCTAAAAAGAATACAAGACATGGCAGTATCAATAGCTGACATCCAGAAACTGCGCAAAATGACTGGCGCAGGTCTTTCTGACTGCAAGAAAGCCCTTACCGATTCTGAGGGCGATTTCGACAAGGCAATGGAGATAATTCGCGAGAAGGGACAGGCCATCGCAGCAAAGCGCAGCGACCGTGAGACTTCTAACGGATGCGTGCTCGTGAAGGCCGTTCCAGGATTTGCCGCTATCGTTGCTTTGAAGTGCGAAACAGACTTCGTGGCTAACGGTGCAGACTACATAAAGTTGACGCAGGATATTCTTGACGCTGCAGTTGCAGCAAAGGCTCAGAGCCTTGACGAAGTGAAGGAACTGACTCTTGCTGACGGTACTAAAGTACAGGATGCAGTGGTGGCTCGTTCTGGTATCACAGGTGAGAAGATGGAACTTGACGGTTACAATTTCATCGCTGGCGACAACGTTTCTGTTTACGACCACATGGGCAGGCACACTCTCTGCACAATGGTTCAGACCAACAAGCCCGCAGAAGAGCAGGCACATGCCGTGGCAATGCAGGTTGCAGCAATGAAGCCTGTTGCCCTCAACAAAGATTCTGTTCCCCAGTCTGTTATTGACGAGGAGATTAAGGTGGCTGTAGAGAAGACGAAGCAGGAACAGGTTAGCAAGGCTGTTGAGGCCGCTTTGAAGAAGGCAGGCATCAATCCCGCTCACGTAGACTCTGAGGAGCACATGGAGTCTAACATGACTAAGGGTTGGATTACCGCAGAGGACGTAGCTAAGGCTAAGGAGGTTATCGCTGCTACAACGGCAGAGAAGTCTGCAAATCTCAACGAGCAGATGATTCAGAACATTGCAAAAGGTCGTCTGAACAAGTTCTTCAAGGAGGCTTGTCTCCTCGACCAGGAGTTCATACAGGATGCCAAGCAGAGCGTTTCTGACTATCTCAAGGCTGCTGACAAGGAGCTGACTGTGCTTGACTTCAAGCGTTTCTCTCTCCGCGCAGAGTAATTAAAGGACAGAGGTGGGTGTCGTATCCGGCACTTTGCATCTGACTGATTATAAAATGTCCGCCAAAAGCCATCGCAAGTTTATACCTTGCTTTCAGCTTTTGGCGGACTTTCTTGCTTGTTTCCAATCTTACTCCAATAGAATCTTGTAGTCGCACTGTCAAATGAATATACCTCAATAGCCATTGAGATTAACCTCGTTGACTATTGAGGTTAACCTCATTTGTCAACGAGGTTAACTTCATTGTCAAATGAAGCCGACTTCATTGTGCATCGAAGCCGGTTTCGTTTTGCCATGATTCCGAGCATACTATGCAAATCTACCTCTCCTACATCGACGTGAATCAGATGGACGAGGCAAACGAGAAAACCATCAGAAAACTCAAGTAGTGTTTGCTGATTAACACACAAGATGTTGAATATCAAATAATTATATTAATAATTCTTTGGTTGTTTAACGAAAAAATGAGTACCTTTGGGTGTTAAAACTGACAGGCAAATGAGATTTAAGCCAAGATACAGACAGCTGACCATTGATGCATGCAGGTCGTCGCTCGACGGCTTGGACAAGCATAACCGATGGGTGTGGATGGGCGACAACCTCCCATGGGAGCCTTTTGAAGAGTTGTACAATGAGATGCTCAACAACCAAAGCGCCGGAGCCGGTTCCAAACCTGCCCGCATGGTACTGGCCGCCATGTTCATCAAGCACATCACCGGTTTGTCCGACCGCGAGACCATTGCGATGATTCAGGAAAACCCATACATGCAGTACTTCTGCGGTTTGACCGAGTTCACCGACCAGCCGATATTCGACCCATCCCTCTTTGTGGATCTGCGCAAGCGCATCAGCGGCGATGTCATCAACAAGATGACCGAAGCCCTTGTGAAACGTGAGCGGGAGATGAAGGAAGAGATGCGCCAGCGCGAGGAGGAAGAGGCCGAAGACCGTGGCGAACAACCGCCATCCGCTCCTGCGGCTGAAGAGGACACGGCCTCCTTCACCGACAGCAAGGGACGCAGGCACGAGGGGGTCTTGAAGATGGACGCCACATGCGCCGACGCCGAAGTGCGCTATCCCGTGGACGTTGACATCATCGAGGACGGTTGCCGCAAAGTGGACTGCTTCATCCGCCGCATATGCAAGAAGGCCGGCATCCCCGCCCCGTATACATATTTCGGAAAGGCGAGGAATGCCTACCGCTATCTGGTGAAGATGAAGAAGAGGGGCGGCAAGCTGGTGAAGGACACCATCTCCATGCTTCTGAGCTACCTTCACAAGGACATCCTCACCCTGGCCAGCTTGACCGCCGGCGAGAACCGCGCACGTCTTGACGCTCTGCGCAAAGACCAGCGAAGAGTGCTGGACGCCACAATGAAGATGTACTTCCAACAGGAGTGGATGCACCGCACAGGCGAGCACCGCTGCGATGACCGCATCATCAGCATCTTCCAGCCGCATGTGCGCCCCATCGTCCGCGGCAAGGCCGCCGCAAAGGTCGAGTTCGGAGCCAAGATAGGGGCAAGCGTCGTGGAAGGCTACACATTCATCGACCACCACAGTTGGGATGCCTATAACGAGAACTGTGACATGCAACTGCACATCGACAAGTACATTGAGCGGTTTGGCTGCCTGCCGGCCACTGTCCTTGCCGACAAAATCTATATGAACAAGGCCAACAGGGCCATGCTTAAAGAACTGGAAATCAAAAGCTACTCGAAGCCGCTCGGACGGCCACCCGTTGAGCCGCCCAGCCCCGAGCGCCTGGCCCTGATGGCCAAGGCCGTGGGACAGAGGAACGAAATCGAATGCTCGTTCGGTACAGGCAAGAGAGTATATCGAGCCAACAACATAAGAGCCAAGCTCCCGGATACCGCAGAATGTTGGACAGGGATGTGCTACTTCGCCAAGAATTTGATGAAGTTCTTTAGGGAACTTTGTCATG
>CAVGKZ010000068.1:0-39842 GCA_963630025.1 bacterium
AGAAGCCGGCAAAACCGCCTAAAAATACAGGACAAACTTGAGGAACTTATTCTTTTCACATTACCAAAGCGTTTGCGCGGTGCCATCGCAGTGCGGCACGCGGCCTTGCAAAGGTACGCTAAATCAGAGACAACTCAAAGGAAAACCAACTGTTTTTGCGCCAGTTGCGGTTGTGCGAGTGGCTCGCTTGCGGCAATATGTAGGTCTTAAGGGTGGTTCTATAAATTACGTTGGTATTTTATAGAACCACCCTTATATATAATAAGGTGTTAGAAGTCCATGTCGAGACCGAGGCCGAACACGTTGTTGTTGCGGGTGTAGTCGGCGGCATAGCTGATGCCCTGCGCGACACTCTCGTTGGTTTGCTTGTGCTTGTAGAACGTGTGGAAATAGGCGGCGTTGAGGCGGGTCTTCGGGGTGATGTTCACCTGCACTCCGACACCGAGGCTGTTGGAACTCGTCACAAACGACTTGTCGTCCATGTATTCGTCGGTCAGTCCGTAGCTCGTGTTCTGCCATCCTGCGCTCACGGTGAGCAGCCTGCACACGTCATACTCCGCTCCGGCGTTGAACTCTATGGTGCCTCGGCTAAGTTCCTTGTGTCTGTCGTTGTATGCCGTGGCGTGCTTGTCGTCAAACCAGTGGAAACCTGCGCTCAACCGCAACTGGTCTATCGGGGTGTAGCCCACACCGATGGTGAGCAGAGCCGGTATGTCGCCGGCTATTGTCCTGCCGTCCTCATACTCTCCGGTAGCCTCTTCTATCTTCTCGTCAAACTGCACCTTCAGCTTAGCCATGGCCATATCCACCGTTTCCGAGCCCAACACGGCTTTGGCAGTGGCCTCCGGCATGCCGTTGGCGGTCATGGCCGTGAGCAGGTTGGCGGGCAGGTTGCCGATGCTCGGTGTGGTGTTCACGGCCTCGTTCTTGAGTCTGAGACGTGTCTTGAACTCATATTTGGCGGCGAAGTTGAATCGTCCCACCTTGTAGTCTATGCCGAGTATTGGCGTGAAGCCGATGCCCGACTGGTCGCAGTTCAGTTCGATGTTGGCCGCACTTGGTCTGGTGGGGTCCAGCACCTGATATAGCGGCATGTTGCCCACGGTGATGTCCTTCACATAGCCGTAGTAGTTGCACAGTGCGTAAACGCCTCTCACGCCGGCAAACACGCTCAGGTTGTCCGTCGCCTTATAGGCCACGCCTGCCGACAGTCCGTAGTAGTACTGCCGCCCGCGCATATAGCTGTTGTAGGTGTATTCGCCCTTGCTGCCGAACATGCTGCTTCCGGTGAACACCTGTGCCGGGGTGCCCGTTGCCTGCCCCAGCACGCCGTCAATGGCTCCGGCCAGTTGGCACGCCCCGGCCGCTGTTTCGGCCACGATGCGCTCAAACGAGCCTAGACCCTGCTCAAAGGTGCACTTGCCACCGCCGCCAGCCAGCGCGAAGTTGGCCTGAAACGACAGTCTGCCCTTGTTGTAGGCATACTGGATTGACGGTATCACCGGGGCAATGGCCTTGCCCTTGAATGTTCTTGTGGTGGAGTTGTCGTCCTTGTTGTTGGCGAACAGCGCATACTGGTTGTCGATGGTGCGCGTCTGATAGGCAAACTGCCAGTTGAGCGAGAGGTGATGTCCCTCTCCGAGAAAGGCCACTCCGGCCGGGTTGCTATACACTCCGTCGATTGCTATGGCCGCGTCGCGAGCCGGATTGCGAAGGAAAGCGATGTTCTGATTTGTGTTTGTCAACAAGCCACCGGCACTCGCCGTGGCAGCGGTGGTCAGCATCGTGACCGCGCAAAGAGTTTTTATCGTTGTCATCCGTTTTGTGAAAAAATTGGCTGCAAAGGTATATATTTTGTTCCAATATTCCTAAATACAGACTTACCTTTAATGGTTGTTAACCGAAAACAGAGACGGTTGTCAGTGGCTTCTCCTTCATCCATACACTATCCCATGTTCCGCTACGCTTCACAAGGGGTTACTGAGATGCGGCCTCTTCGAGGCCAGGGTGATAATGGCATTCATCCACGCATTTAACGGAAGACCCCTAAAAAGGCACAATGACTGCCTGTAGTAGGCGCTGCGTCCTCGCCCGTAAAAATGCGTGGAATCTGGCTTGATTTTCTTTGTTGTTTTCTTCGGGTGCAGCGATGACGCAGCACCTACTAAGCTTTCCAACAGTGCTGGTGTTCTTGGCAAAAAGACATTGGACGCGCTTTTGACGGAAGAGCGTTGATTCCGGCCGAAAATGCATATAATCTTTGCCGAAAATATATGCAATCTTTGGGCAGAATCACAACATTTTTTTGTGAGATTGACAGCCAGGGGGTTACAGAGCCAAATGTTTTGCACTGAAAAAAGATGTGTTTGCAAAATATTGTAAGGCCATTTCGGAATGTAAGTAATTACTCACTTTACCAACAAGGCTTTTCTCAGACGGGGGAAAAACAAGTCGGGGAGGAAAGAAGCCTTGCGGCTCTCCCCTCCCCGACTTCAGGGTATTTATCTTTCTACAAGATTACTTTATCACGGCGCGCAGCGTCTTGGTTTGCTTCTGTCCGTTCACCTTTATGATGACTGGTCCATGCACAGCGAGAGGCATGAACACGTTCTCGGCGGTGTTCACTTCAGAAGCGGCAACGACGCGTCCGTCAGCGGTATAGACAGTGATGTTCTTTATCACGCCACCCTCCGGGTTGACAACGTTGAGCACATTGCCCTTGACAAACACGCCGATTGAACCGATACCGATGTTGTCTATGCCAGAAGTTTCAGCCGTTGTGAATCGCTTCTGGGCAGCCCACTTACTTGTGCGCTCAGCCTCACAAGTGGCCATCACTGTCCAGACGTAGGCTGTGCTTGCCTTGAGTCCGGTCAGGTTGTAGCTGGTTTCGGTGAGAGCAGTCTCCTCGGTCCACTCCTGAACGGTGCTCTCGCGATAGCGCAAGTTCCATGTCAGGTTGCTTTCGTCAGCCTTCCACGACAGCGTAGCCGAGTTGTCGGTGATGTCGCTTACGGTCAAGTCGGTAGGAGTGACGCACTCCGGCTCGGACTGAGTGGTAAAGTCGGCCGATGCAGTCCAACGGCTTGAGTCGCCCTCGGCGCAGATTGCACGCACACGAACCTTGTAGGCAGTCTCTGCAACGAGACCTTCGATGTCAACAGAGTGCTTGTTGTCGGCAGAGACAGAAGCCTCAACGCTCGATGTCCAAGCGTCGTCGGAAGCCTTGCGATAGGCTACTTCAAACTTGTCGGCCTCGCTCTCGAAGGTCACAGTGGCCTTGTTGTAAGAAGGAGTCACGGCAACGTTGGCCGGAGTCTGGCAGGTTTCAACGAGCGTGGTGAATGTGGCAACAGGAGTGTATGCGCTGGTGTCGCTCTCCGACTTGCTGCACTGCGCCTGTATAGCGTACTCATACTCAGTGTTGTTCTCCAGTCCGTCTATCTCAATAGAGGTGGTTGTCACTTGTTCCTTTGTCCATCCGGCAGGAGTATCGCTCTTTGCGCGGTAGCGTACGTTGTAGGCTGAAGCCTCGCCTGTCCATTCTATCTTGGCAGAGTACTTGGCGGGAGTCGCCTTTATGTCGGTCACTTCCTTGCAAAGCTCGCCGAGCGTAGTCACTTCCACAATCTTCACCTTGGCTGTGTCGCCAACTTCGCAAGCCTTGGTCAGACCGATTTCGTAGGTAGTGTGGGGTTTCAGGTGGCCCAAAGCAAGGCTGGTTTCGGTGCAGATGGCAAAGTCGCGAGTGGTCTGTCCGGCCTCACGCACAAACACGTATACCTCATCGGCACCAGTTGTCCACGACATTTGTATCGTATCTTCGCCAACAGAGTCAACTTTAGCCTCAATGTCGTTCACGCAAGAATAGGCAATGCCCAGTGTGTCGAGCTTCATTGTGGGCAAACCGCCAACGGTACTGTGGGTGTAGAGCGCAAGGCGAACCTTGCCGTTGTAGCCCTTGACAGGCACTGTGTAGGTCTTATTCCCGTAAGATTCGGGCAGTTCAGACGACTTGATGGTATAAACCACGTTGTCAGCCGAAGGCTTCTCGCCGTCTTTCACAACAACCAGCTGCATTGTTCCATCGCTTCCGGCTATCGTGTCACCTGTTGCGGTGATAGCAATCTTCACGTTGTAGTTGAGGTTCTCGTCGCCCAAGTTGAGCACAGGAGTAAAGAGCCAGTCGTCAAGTTCCTCGTCGTAAGCATTGTAAAGCAGACCTTTACTCCAATAAGTGCTTCGGAATGTCCAGTTCCCGCCGTCAGTCAGGTCAGAACCAATGGCGCCGGACTTAATCTGCCATGCCGAAGACAAAGAACTCTGCTCGGCAAACACCATATCGAAAGGAACGGCAAGGCCGCTGGTGAATGTCTCGGTGCTTGACCATTCGCTCTGGCTGGCTGCTGAGCAGCGTGCGCGCACCTGAACATCATAGGATGTGAGTCCGTCAAGACCGCTCAGAGCACATTTCTTCTCGCGAACGGTAACGGGAGCGTTCCACTCTTCGTCGGCAGTCTTCTTGTAGCGCACATCCCATGCGTCCTCTTCGCCCTGAGGAGTCCATGTAACGACAGCCTCATCGCCAACGATTGTGCTGTCGGCCACGGTCACATCAATAGGATAGTCGCAAGCTTTCTTCTCCTCAACCGAAATGTTGGTGAGCTGTATATTGGGCGTGCCGCACAGACGCATGTACAGACGCAGACGGGCTTTCTTGCCGGCTGCCTCAAGGAACGGCGTGCGGAGCGTTACATAAGAGTCGCCTGAAGCGAACTCGATGGGGTTGTCCTTTGTGTAAGTAGCCACGGGAGTATAGTTGACACCGTCGGTTGTCACCTGCACGGCAACGGTGTCGAGGTTGTCCATAGTATATACAGTGTTGCCGAAGCGCGCCCAGTTGTACAAGAGAAGGTCGAATATCATGCGGTTGGAACCTTCGCCAAGATATACATCGGGTGTTTCGAGCCACAGAACAGTGCCCTTGGTGTCAACACTGTTTATTTTGCTGGAGAAATATTTATTGTTGTCGCCATCCTCCTGTATAGTCCAAGAGCCATTTACTTCCCAGCCTTCGGGAGCGGCATACAAGGCATAGTCGTCAAGATTGACCTTCCAGGGCAACGTGGATGCGGCACTGGCCGATGCTTCCACGGTCACGCTTGAGTATTCGCCGGCGGCGTTACGGCTCCAAACAGCATAGTGGTAGAGCTGGCCGGGAGTGAGTCCGGTCACGGTGATGCCGTCCTTTGCCTTGCCAACGTAAGCCACGGTGCCGCCGCCATCGATGGCTGCACCCTCTTTATAGTTGCCTGCGGGAGTGCCGAAAGTACCGCCGGGCAGGTCTTCGCCCCAGTCATTCTGCTTGTGCTTGGTGGTATAGGCCACCAGAATGTCGTCGCCGGCAGCGTTAGCAGCCACGTTGAGCGTCATTGTGGTAGTGTCTTTGTCTGCAAAAGCAACGGAAGACGGAGCCAGAGGCTTAGTGGTCAAGGCTAAAGTCAATGGTTCGGTAGTGTTGTACTTGGGTCCGTAGAAGCAGAACGAGTTGGCTCCAAGCACATGAACATAGTAGGTGCTTGCGCCTTCGAGGATGTCGCCGCTCTCAAACTCAGTGCTCTCGCTGTAGGAAAGCACGCGTGCGTCACCGATAGAGTCGCCTTCGGCATAGGTCTTGCCGGCCACAGGAATGGTTGTAAGCGCATTGGCCTTGCTTATCAGCACGAGATAGTGGTCGGCAGCATCGGTAGCCGTGAACGAGCCAGACACTCCGAGCGTCGTTGTGGCAAGAGTCAACGCTGTAGGCTGTGCGCTTGGAGCCGCACAATCCTCGGGCGCGATGAACTGATAGGTAAGTCCGTCGGCGGGGAACGTGCTGCTGCTCCAACTTATGCTTGCATCCTTCACTGCAAAAATGTCGCTTGTGAAGTTACCGTCCTTGGTAAGCAGGTCGCCATACTCGCCGCGTATGCCAATCTTGAAGGCATCATTCCAGTTCATGTTTTCAGCAGCTGCTGCACTCGGCTCAAATCCGTTGAACATCATCTCCACATTTCCTGTGCTTTCGTGGAGGTGTATCTGGAACTGAACGGTGTCGCGAACATTAATTCCATTCCAGCTTTCCACACACAACTGCAAGTCCTTGAACTGCACTATAAGCTCGCGGTTGGAAGCTTCGCCCGTGACCTTGTAGCTTATCTCGGTAGAGGGAATACGTCCAACCGAGCTTCTGTAGAACATACCTACAAGGTTGTTGTCCGCCTTGCTGGCAAGTATTTGGAAAGGATCGGGGACAGAAGAAGTGACAGAGTCCTTGCCAAGCACGATAAAGCCATGAGCCGCTATGGCAAACTGGTTCATCAGTTTGTTGTTAAACTTGAAATCAAAGCCGATAGGATAGCCCTGAGCAGTAAACTGCTTCGTGTTTTCCTTATCGTCCTTTGTGTAGATAGCATTGCTAATCTTGAGGCTATCGGACTTAAGATTCACGACCGTACCGTCCGTAATGGGGGTATACGTGCCGCCAATCATAACCTTTGTGTCGTAGCTTTGCGTCACTTGCGCCGAAACAGCCGACAGGCAAGCGAGCGAAACTACCAACGAAACAAATCTTTTCTTCATAAGCTTCATCATTTAGTTCCTATTATGTATATGTTTAATCGCTGTTGTGTTTGTGTTGTACCGTTGTTGGAGAGACCATGAAACAATCGATAGTCTCTCCAACAACGTGGATGAAATGCCGCTCCAATGAAGTCGGCGGCATAGAACAACCGTTGTTAGCGGTTCATTATCTTCTGAGTCTTCACCGTGCCGTCGCTGTACACGCTGCGCTCAATGGCTATGCCCTTAGTGGCTTTCTCAATGCGCTGGCCGTCAAGAGTGAAGTATTCCGAGCGCACAGGCTTAGAGCTGTTCTTGCCGTCGGTAACGTTCTTTATGCCAGTTGCGCTGCCGTCGAGAAACACACGCTGTATCATGATGTCGAGAACCGGATAGACGCCCTCACCCGCCTTCTGCTCCCAATTCAGGAGGAAGTACTTGCCGTCAATCAAAGGCGACGACTTAAGACTATATTTTGTGCAGATAGCGCGCGACACATTCACGGTGTCCTGCACCACATTGCCGTCCTTGTCATAAATGACCATGTAGGAATTGACGTTGGAATTGTCGGTGGCACCTTCGTTCTTCATGTAGAACACAGCTACCTTTCCTTCGCCTGCGCCCTGTATGGTGGTATAAGAATACGAGTCGGTGCTCTGTATAGGAACGACAGCCTTGCCATTTGCTCCCCACAGAAGCTCGCCGTCGAGCGACATCTTCTGCATAAAGATGCCCTGATAGTTCTGTTGAGCCTGGTTGAACTCCCTATACGCAAAGTATATCGCCTTCTCATTCTTGTCGTAATAGATGCTGGGAACTTCGCGCGAGTTGTCGGTGTCGTGGCTTATGATGGTGCCTTCTTCACCGGTAGAGAAGCCGTAAGTGCCGTCGGGAAGTATGTATGAGATGCGGTTTTCGTAGCTTATGCTCTCCTCATTGGCGTCCATCCAATATATGAACATACCGTTCTCAGGCGCTTCGCTCGTGCCTGTCTGCACCCATACAGGCACTCCGGTGTTGAAACCGCCCTTGAACACAGGCATATCTTCCTCCCACACCGTCGAACCGTCGAAGTCAACGAGCCTGACCATAAGGTCGCTGTTGGAACCCTTGGCGTACATGACCATCGTCTGCGAAAATCCTGCGTCAACAACGCCCAAAACACAGCAGCTTGCCGACTTGTCAGCGATAGTCACTTCGTTGTCCCACGCCGCAGTGCCGTCAGACTTCAGCTTTTCGATGTATGTGCTGCAGAAGTTTGTCCTAACATCATACTTGGCATAGGCGAACACATAGCCACCGTCATCGGAGCATGTCATGTTCATATATGCCACATCAAGATCTTCAGTCGGGGTACCAATCTGCTTGCTCCACAGCACGTTTCCCTTCTCGTCCACCTTGTATGCGGTGAAGCCCTCATTGCCTGTACGATAGTCGGACACCACCACTACGGCGCTGCCTTCCTTGTCAATCATCAGATGCTGGTTCACTTTCGTGTAAGAGATGTTCTTCTCGGCAGACAAAACCATTGCCGTATCGGGCATCAGCTTCACGCCATCCTTGTCGAGAATCTGCAGACGCATGCTGATAGTGCCTTTTCTGGGTATCTGCATGAACGCATACGTCACCCCATTGTCGTTGGTTTTTATCTCATAACCATAGTTGGCCATGCCTTCGGGGTTAATTCTGTTGTTCTCCGCGAAGTCGGCTGACCACTGCGCCATTGCGGGCACGCCCATCAAAAAGGCAGCCGCCATGCTGAGTAATGTTTTCTTCATAAGTCTATCTCCTATGTCGTTTGTTATTTAATTGCTATCTTGTTCTTCCCGTCCTTGCCCTTTACTATGTACAAACCATGCGTTTTCGCATCGTAAACACGGCATCCACTGATGCTAAACAGGGCATTTACGGAAGCAGAACCGTTGGTTTCAACACCTGCGATGCCCGCAGCGACGTCAACGGTGAAGAAAGAACGTACTCCGAAGCCGTTGATTGAGTAGAACTGATCTATCAGTTTGCCGTTGCCGCTATGCACAATCAGTCCGCCCTTGCCGTCCTCCAACAAGCCGTCACCGTAGGAGTCTGTCACCTCAATGCAGTAGGTCTTGCCGTCTTCCAGCGTGACTGTCTCGTCGTAAGTAGCCACCTTGCCGTTCTCGTATGGGCCAAACTCCTTCACGACGTTGCCGTCAGCATCCTTCAAGAGGAAGCGATTTTGCGAGGCGCAAGCGTCGGTGAGAATCTGTACGTTTACCGTTGCCGCCGACACTGCCGGCTTCTGGAAGCCACCACTGATGGTGTCGCGCTCCACATCCTTGCCGTTGAGCTGCGTCAGAACGATGCTGTACTTTGTCTTGCCTTTGTCGGCATACGACATTTTAGCCGGTATTGTTATCGCGCCCTTGCTGAACTGGTCTATGTCGCACTCAACGGTGTGAGTCTCCGTCTGGCCGTTCACGGTCACGTCAAATGTTGCCGAAGTGAGTTTTGTACCCGAAGTGTTCTTCAGATAAGCCTCAAAGAAGTTGTAGCCGTAGCGCGTTCCGATGGTTATGTCAGGCGACTGGAGCGTTGCCGACTCTGTTTCGTTGTAATTGAAATACGCAGGTCTGCCACCCTCAACGTTCTCCACGTCAGCCTTGTCTGTGGTTACGAAAGCTACCACGGTAACATCCTCCGGCTTAACCTTTGTCGGGCCTACAGAGTCAGGCAAGTCGTAGACATAGTCCTTGGTGAAGTATTGACCCTTTTTGGCCTGTCCGATGCTAATCGTGTCGCCCCAGACGGGAGTGATATAGTCGCGCAGCATATGTTCGTGCACATACATGTCGCCCTTGCCGCCGCCGTTCTGCGGACCTATGATGTCATCCTGCGTCCACAGCACGCTTAGGGTCTGAGTGCCTTCGGGCGAGTCAGACGTATAGTAGCCTTCAACATGTACGGTCAGCTTTCCTGTCTTGCCGTCGTAGGAACTCTTCACGTAGAGGTTCACGGGAGCGTCCTGCTTGGCGATATACTGTCCATAGGTATTCCAATAGGAACGCGACACGAAGAAAGGCCCCTCGTCAAACTGCATTCTGTTGAGCGAACCACACGGATAGCCAGCCATTTCCGAATCGAGAAAGCCGGAAACGCTATCGCCTTCCGCCGTCCTGTAGTCTGGTTCTCCTTGAGACGGCACACTGTAGTGGCCTGCATGGATACTGACTACATATGACTGGTCAGGCAAGGCGTTCAGAAAGATGCGAGCCATCTTGTGCCCGTCGGGGCAGTTGCCGCAGTGTATACCGGTAAATTCCTCAAGCAGGACTTTCTTCTTCTGCACGTCTGTGCTTACCTTATAGTCCGTTTGCGAGTTGCCGGGAACGAAATTGATACAAAAGAGTGAGAATAATAGTAAAACTTTCCGCATACGCTATCCTTTTATGTTTCTTTTTGCAAAAGTAAGAAACATCTGCGATACGGTGTTGCATTGCCGCTCCGAAGTTTATTACAATTCAAGAAATGTTAGCTTTTTAGGCGGTTTTCGCCCCGTTTTCCTATACTTCTGAAAGAAAAACGCTATTTTTGCATTACAAAATATTCGCGAATGAGGTTGAGGAGCTTGCATATATTAATTGCCGTTTTCACCGTTTTGGCAGCCCAGGCCGCCACAACGGGGCGAGAGTTTTTGCAGAAAGGACTCAATCATGCCAAGAACGACGACTTCCCGATGGCCCTGAAGTTCTTTGCCAAAAGCCTTGAAACGGCAGAAAAGGAGGGCGACTACAGCACAATGGAGGCCAGTACGGGATATATAGGCAACGTGTATTATGTCCTGAACGACCACAAGCGCAGTCTCAACTATCACCTTAAGGGCTACAACATGGCCGTTGCCCACGGCGACACGGGTATTCAGGTAAGTTTTCTGGTAAATATCGTAGCCAACTACTGCAAACTGAACGATGCTAAAAACGCGCGCCATTACTTCAATCTGCTCGAAAAGCAGCATCTGACCAAGGCCACCGACAAGTATTACCTTATATACAACAGAGCGCGACTGGCCATGACAGAGTGCGACACCTGTGCGGCCATCAAGCACCATGAGCAGGCCTTGCAGTATGCGAGGGACAACCGGATGGGCAAAGAGTACTCGCTGTTCCAATACTGCGAACTCGGCGAGATTTACATGAAGCTGGGCGACTATGCAAAAGCCATCAGCTATGCCCAAATATGTGAGCCGGAGGCCAAGCGAGAAAAGGCGTTTGACCTGCTGATAAGCGTATACCAGTTGCTCTGGAACGCCAATGAGGCCATAGGCAACAAGCTGGAGGAAGAACGCTACCGGGGCCTTTATCTCTCGCTTTCCGACACCATCTTCAACCGAAACGTCATTTTTTCGGCAGACAACGAGCTGCGCGACTATGAAACCCGCCAAACCGACGAACACATAGCCTCGCTCAACGGTGTGATAACGCGCCAGACGCTTGCCATCATTGCCATATCCGTATTGCTCCTGTTGCTCGTTTTGCTCTCGCTCCTGCTGCTGCGCAACAACCGCAAACTGCGTTTCGCCCACAGCACCCTGCTTCAAAAGACACGCGAGCTGCAACTTCAGGAAGCCAAGAACGAGCGGCTTTTGAGCAAAATGCTTGAGCAGAAAAACATCGAATCCACCGATGGAACCGCCCAAAATGCGTCGTCGAGCATGGAAAACGAGCAGATGAAGGCTCTATTGGCGAAGATAATACAGGTGATGGACGACACGAAAGCCATAGCCAAACCAGACTTCAGTCTTAACATGCTGGCCGAGGCGGTGGGATCAAACACCAAGTATGTGTCGCAGATAATCAACGAAACCTACGGTAAAAACTTCAAAACGCTGCTCAACGAACGGCGCATAAGGGAGGCGTGCCGACTGCTTGCCGACCCCGACAACTACGAACGGATGACCATCCAGGCTGTCTACGAGGAGGTGGGCTATACCAATGCGGTCAGTTTCATACGTGCTTTCCGCAAGATAAACGGTATGACACCGTCAGAATACCAGAAAATTTCGAGGGAAGACACGACCGAAACCGAGACGTAAAACGAATCGTTTTCCGCCATTGTGACGGTTAAAAAGGCTTTTGACGCAATAGTTCCGTTGTCTTTGAACACCGACAAAACGGCAATCGAATTATCTTTTTATCATCATAAAACAAACAAAACGACAATCATGCTACAAACAGGACTGACACAAACAAGCAAAACCACAGTAAGCGAAGCCAACACTGCCATAGCCTTAGGCTCGGGAGATATGCCCGTATTCGCCACTCCGGCCATGATGGCTCTGATGGAAAACGCCGCAATGCTCGCCGTAGCCGACGAATTGCCCGACGGAAGCACCACGGTAGGCGGGCACATAGAGTCGTCTCACCTCAAACCGTCACCCATCGGTGCGGAGGTTTCTGCCACGGCAACACTCGAAAAGGTTGATGGCCGCAAGCTCTACTTCAAGGTTTCCGCCTCGCAGGGCGACACCGTCATCGGTGAAGGCACGCACCTAAGATTCATCGTTGACAGAGAGAAATTCCTGTCAAAGGTGCAGTAAGTAATGTTCAAAAAAAATAACTTCCACAAGTTTGCGGATGCACATTCTGTAGTTTTCATGCCCTGTCTTTTTGTCGTTTTTGCGACTTCTTTTACATAAGATAGGCTGCGCCTCAGCAATTGAAGCAAGCTTCATTGCGTTCGGCTTGCACTATCTTTCAGTCACATAGCCCGCTATGCTCCTTCAAAGAAGCCAGCAAAACCGCCTAAAAATACAGGGCAAACTTGAGGAACTTATTCTTTTCACATTACCAAAGATGAAGAATCGCTGCCCTTGACTAAAAGGGCACACGGCATAGGAGGTACGGTGCCGTACCATTCACGCTAAGTGGCGGTAAAAGAACAACTTGGTTCGATTTGCACCAAGTTGTTCTTTTACCGCCACTTAGCGTTTTTCCTATCCGCAGGGGCAGGGCGGGGACGCAGCGCCTACTAAGCCTTCCTTTCGCTATTGCTGCATCAGAAGTTCTACACCCTTGGCCACAATGGCACTTTGCTCGTTCATGATGGCGAAATATTCGCTCATGTCCCACAGATCGCGCGCCACGAGAGCCTTCAGTTGCAGTCGCAGTTGCGGCAGCGTGCGCTCCTTTTCAGCCTCATCCTTAGGCTTTATCTTTTGCTTTTCAGCCTCTTTCAATATATTGTCTATGAGACTCTGCGGCACTTCATACGTGCGTTTGAACTCGCCGAATGAGGTGTATTTGCGTTTCAACAGTTTGCGGTTGTCGTCAACATAACGCAGGATGGAAGTGTTGACGATGCTCTTGGCCACCAGTTCGCGATGGAATTTGGTGTATTTGGTGGTGTCGAGCGGCACGAAACAGTCGGGCATGATGCCGCCACCTCCATACACGGTGCGGTGCTTGCGCAGAGTGTAGCACTTGAGCGAGTCGGCGAAGTGTATGCTGTCGGCACTCATCAGTTCGCCGTGCTTCAAGCGGTTGGCCACGTCCATAGCATAGTCCTTTGCAGCCCCCTTTACGTAAGGCTTCTGTATGCAGCGTCCGGCCGGCGTATAATAGTGCGCCACGGTGAGACGTATCATCGAGCCATCGGGCAAATCAACGGGGCGCTGCACCAGTCCCTTGCCGAAGGAGCGGCGACCAACCACCGTTCCGCGATCCTGGTCCTGTATGGCACCCGTGACAATCTCGGCAGCAGATGCGGTGTATTCGTCAATGAGCACCACCACCGGGCAGCCGGTCAACTGGCCGTTGCCCTTGGCCTTATATTCCATGCGCGGCGTACTGCGTCCTTTTGTGTACACGATAAGGTCGCCGTCAGCCAGGAACTCGTTGGCTATGGCCACGGCAGCCTGCAGATAGCCTCCGCCGTTTTCCTGCAGATCGAGCACCAAACTCTCCATGCCCTGCTTCTTGAGCGTCTTTACGGCCTCAAGAAACTCGTCGTGGGTGGTGGCTCCAAAGTTGCCTATGCGCACATAGCCCACCTTCGGACGTATCATATATACTGCGTCGATAGACTTCACGGGTATCTTGTCGCGCACCACGGTGAACGACAAGGTATCCTTTATGCCCCGACGCACCACGCCGAGCCTTACTTTTGTGCCCTTGGGGCCACGCAAACGACGCATTATCTCCTCGCGCGCCATCTTCACTCCGGCTATCGCGGTGTCGTTTACCGTCACGATGCGGTCGCCGGCCTGTATGCCCACCTTTTCCGACGGGCCGTTGCTGACGGGCTGGATGACGAGCAGCGTGTCTTCAATCATGTTGAACTGCACTCCTATGCCCTCGAAGTTGCCCGCAAGAGGTTCGTTCATGGCCTTCACCTCCTTCGGTGTTGAGTACGACGAGTGGGGGTCGAGCTTCTCTATCATGCCCCTTATGCCGTCTTCCACGAGTTTCTTCTCGTCTACGCTGTCCACATAGAGGTTGTTTATAGCCCATTCGGCTATCTGCAATTTGCGCAGCGGACTTTGCGCCCCTACGTCAATTCGCACTTGCGCCGTGGCGTTTGCGCCCGAAAGAAGCAGGGCGCAAGCCATCAGAATATTTCTTAACGTCATTGTTTTCACGTGAATATGCTTTCTCTCTGACAAGCGATGGGGGCGTTGAGGGCGACGTGCCATCCTGCCTTGTGTGTGTTTTTTTTTGCCGAGGACGCCAGGCCTACAACATTGCGCCTTTTCTATCTGGGGGCGCAGCGAGGACGCAGCGCCTACTAAGCCTTCAACCGCGCAGCGCCTACTAAGCCTTCAACTGCGCAGCGATTCTTCATACTTCTCTTTGGATCACTCCTCAAGCTCCTCGGGACGGTCGTCTTCAATCACAAGATTGTCTATGATGAAGTTCTGGCGCTCCATAGTGTTCTTGCCCATATAGTATTCCAGAAGCTTCTGCACCTGGTCGTTCTTGTGCAGAGTCACCTGTTCGAGACGCATGTCGGGACCGATGAAATGCTTGAACTCATCGGGCGAAATCTCTCCGAGACCTTTGAATCGTGTAATCTCCGGGTCAGGTCCGAGGTCGGAAATGGCCTTCAGCCGCTCCTCGTCGCTGTAGCAGTAGCGAGTGATGAAGTCGCTCTTCTTCTTTTCCGGCTGCTTCGAGTCGGCATCGGCTATCACCTCGTGGCTCTTTATCTTGGTGCGGCGGTTGCGCACGCGAAACAATGGAGTCTGCAAGACATACACATGTCCCTTCTTGATTAGTTCGGGGAAGAACTGCAGGAAGAACGTTATGATGAGCAGCCGGATGTGCATGCCGTCCACATCGGCATCCGTTGCCACTATCACCTTGTTGTATCGCAGCGTGTCGAGGCCCTCTTCTATGTCGAGCGCAGCCTGAAGCAGGTTGAATTCCTCGTTCTCATACACCACCTTCTTGGTCAGTCCGAACGAGTTGAGGGGCTTTCCCCTGAGAGAGAACACCGCCTGGGTGTTCACGTCGCGGCTCTTTGTGATGCTTCCGCTGGCCGAATCGCCCTCGGTAATAAAGATGCTCGACTCCTCCTTGCGGTCGTTCTTCACGTCGGAGAAGTGCACGCGGCAGTCGCGCAGCTTGCGGTTGTGCAGGTTGGCCTTCTTGGCGCGCTCCCTTGCCAGCTTCGTCACGCCGGCCATAGCCTTGCGCTCCTTCTCGCTCTCCTGTATCTTCTGCTGCATCACCTCTGCCACATCGGCATACTTGTGCAGGTAGTTGTCCACCTCAGTCTTCACGAAGTCGCCCACATACTTGTTGATGCTCACACCGCCGCCAGGGGTCATGGTGAGCGAACCGAGCTTGATTTTGGTCTGGCTCTCAAACATCGGTTCCTCAACGTTGATGGCTATGGCGGCCACAAGTCCGTTGCGGATGTCGGTGTATTCGAAGTTCTTGCCGTAAAACTCCTTTATCGTTTTGGCGATATGCTCCTTGAAAGCACTCTGGTGGGTACCGCCCTGAGTGGTGTGCTGTCCGTTTACAAACGAGTGGTACTCCTCGCCATACTGGTTGGTGTGGGTGAAGGCTATCTCGATGTCCTCACCCTTGAGGTGTATTATGGGATATATACCGTCGGTGGTCATTGTGTCGTTGAGCAGGTCCTTCAGTCCGTTGCGACTGAGGATTCGCCTGCCGTTGTACATTATAGCCAGTCCGGTGTTGAGATAGGTGTAGTTGCGGAGCATGGTCTCAACGATGTCGTTGTGAAACGAGTAGTTGAGAAACAGCGTGTCGTCTGGTTCAAAGTATATGTACGTGCCGTTCTCGTCGGCGGTGGTCTCGGTAGAGTCCGACTGGAGCTGTCCGCGCTCAAACGTTGCCGTGCGCACCTTGCCGTCACGGTATGACTTCACGGTGAAGTGCCGGCTGAGGGCGTTCACCGCCTTCACACCCACACCGTTCAGTCCCACGCTCTTCTTGAACGCCTTGGAGTCATACTTGCCACCGGTGTTGAGCACGCTCACCGCCTCGATGAGCTTGCCCTGCGGTATGCCTCGTCCGTAGTCGCGCACGCTCACGCACTTGTTGTCGTCAACGTTTATCTCTATGCGGTCGCCGGCGTGCATCTTAAACTCGTCAATGGAGTTGTCTATCACCTCCTTCAGCAGCACATACACACCATCTTCGGGCAGAGAGCCGTCGCCCAGTCGTCCGATATACATTCCCGGGCGAGTGCGCACGTGCTCCATGTCCGACAAGTGCCGGATGTTGTCGTCGGTATATTCAACGGGCTGCTGCCCGTCGGCATTGATTATCGTTTCGTCTTCCATCAAAATCACAACTTCTTAATATAGCACCTGCGCCTCTTGTGCAGTATCGATTCGAGATACTGCCATTGGCTCTGCACGTTTCCGTTGGTTTCCATCTCCACGTGGGTCTCGCCCCATTTGAATCCGTAACGCTGATACCAGGGTATCAGGTCGTAGAACAACAGTGCGTTGGCACCCTTCTTGCGGTATTCGGGCAACACGCCGATGAGCAGCAGGTCTACACATTCGGTCTTATGAAACTTCAGTGCACGTATCACGTGCCACCATCCGAAAGGCCACAGGCGGCCGTTGCGGCACTTCTGAAAAGCCTTTGTGAGCGACGGTATGGTTATTCCCACGGCCACAATCTTGCCGTCGGCGTTTCTGTCCTCCACAAGCGTCACCAGATTGAGGTCGGCCATGGGCAGATACATCTTCACATACTGGTCAATCTGCCTCGGGGTCAACTGCGAATATCCGTACAGATGGCTGAACGTCTCGTTGATCACCTCAAAGATTTTCTTGCCGTAGCCGCCCTGGAACACGTCCTTCCGCGTGAGCTTCTTCACGTGCAGATTGTAGCGCGCCTCAATCATCTTGGCTATTTTCTCATACTTTTCGGGCATCTTCTCGGGCACAAGAAGCTTGTACTCCACATAGTCGTTGTCCTTCTCCCAGCCGCCCATGCTCTCCATGTGCTTGGGATAGTAGTCGTAGTTGTATATGGTGGCCTGCGTGCCGAGCTGGTCGAAACCGTAGGTGAGCATGCCTTCGGGGTCCATGTCGGTAAAACCGAGCGGACCGACCACCTCGGTCATGCCCTTAGAACGTCCCCAATCTTCCACGGCCTTGAACAATGCGGTGGACACCTCTATGTCGTCCACGAAGTCTATCCAGCCGAAGCGCACGCTCTTGCGCTGCCACTTCTCGTTGGCTCGGTTGTTTATTATGGCCGCCACACGCCCCACCACGCGTCCGTCCTTGTAGGCCAGGAAATATTCGGCCTCGCAGAAATCGAACGCCGCATTCTTGTCTTTGCTGAGTGTGTCCACTTCATCGCTGTGCAGATTGGGCGCATCGCAGGGGTCATTACGATACAAATCGTAGTGAAACTGTATGAAAGCCTCAAGGCCGCGCTTGTCCTTGACGCTCTTTATCGTAACTGTCGACATATATAATATGTGTGCTATATTGTCTCTGTAAAATTGCGCTTCGGCAGCAACAGTCCACAATTCAGGCGAGCTGCCAAGCGTTGCTCGCATGCAAAGTTAGCGTTTTTTCAGCTATAAAACAAGAGGTAAAGAGTGAACGTGGCTGTAGAATATGCCGGCAAAACATTTTGCCCTACAACCTGTTGACTGTCAACCGCTCCAAAAATCGATATGATTTTGGGCAAAGATTGCATGCATTTTCGGCAAAGATTATATGCATTTTCTGCCGGAATCAATGCTCTTACGTCAAAAGCACGGCCAAAGCCTTTTAGCCAAGGACACCAGCACAGTTGGAAGGCTTAGTAGGTGCTGCGTCCACGCATCCGAATTAGGCAGCCGTACCCGACTTAGCCGAGACGATGCATTTTAACTGAGGGGAGCGTGGACGCACGTCCCCACTAAGCCTACTAAGCCTTCCAACGATGATTATGGTGAGAGGACACAGCGCCAACTATGCTTGCCAGCTATACGATGGACGCCCACGCTCATAAAGCAAAAAGTTGCCGCAGCAAACGCCACGGCAACTACTTTGCTCCCATTATGTCATGGGATATATGGGGACAGAGGGTAGCTACTTACTTCACCACCTTTCTTCCATTTATGATGTAAACGCCCTTGGGCAGGGTACTGAACTTGGCGGCATAGTCGGCAGCGGAGAGCACAAGGCGACCGTCAAGACTGTACACATTGCGGTTTTCCGGCACGGCTACGCTGCGGCGCACATCGCGGATGCCAGTGGTTGACGACTTGGGCTTGAACTTTGAAAGCGCCCCGATGGCTCTCACGAGATATGACGTTCCGGTCGGTGTGTGCTTGGCTGTAAACGAGCTGTCCACATTATATGTGGTGTAGCCCATGCGCTTGTATTGCTTTTCGAGACTTTGAACGTTGACGAACGGCACCACTTCGTCGCCAGTGGAGTGCACAAGAGTGATGGTGTCGGTCTTCGACGGCTTCCAGTCCTCGTAGGTCAGCGAGTGCGACTTCATCCACGGCATTATCTTTTCCTGTACCATGGCGTTGTTGGGATCCCACAGGTTCATGTTGAAGAGTTTCTCCACGTTTATGCCAGACTCCTCGTCGCTGTCGAAAAGACGGAAAGCCCTGGCGTTTATAGAGTCGGTGCTGATGGCCTTGGAGCTGAACCACTCCTGCAGATGGTTGAGAAACTCCTGCGTGAGCACTTCCTCGGGAGTGACTTTGATGCTCTTGTCGGCCAGAATGTCCCACAGCACCAGAGGCAATGCCACGGGATAGCGCGAGACGGTCTCCTTGATGATGTCCAGATAGGTGGCGTAGATGTCATAGGAACCGCCACCGATGAAGGTGTAGTCAATCTTCGGAAGCTCGTCGCTGCGGTAGCCCTCGCTCACCAGGCGGTCTACCCACGCGCCGAGAAAACCTCCCTGCGAGTAGCCCATGTTGATCACGGCATCGCCATAAGAGAAGCCCTCTTCGCTGATCAGCTTGCGTCCGGCGATGAACGCGTCGATGTCGGCTTTGCCGAGTATGCGTCCCTGGAGGTAAGGCTGCTGACGGTCTTTGGTGAGTCCGAAACCGATGCCGTCAGACTCGATGATGAAATACTTGCTCATGGTCAGCGCGCCCTCAAGTTGGGTGAGCAAGGTCACGTTGGTGGGACGGTCGGCGTCGTTGGTTATGGTGTAGTGGTTCATCAGGATGCAGCCCTTGCCTTCGGTCTTTTGGCTGTGCAGGTCCTTGTGCATGAATATCGCCGCCGAAAGAGTGATGGGAGTGACACTGTCGGTGTCGGTGGTCTGGTAGCGGAAATCGTATCTCCAGAACGAACCGAGGTCAACGCGGTTGTAGATGCCAAGCTCTTCACCGTCGGCAAAACCGGCGACGGCCACAAACAGCATCGTCAGAAAAAGTAATGTTTTCTTCATAATGAATCGGTCGCAACACTTCCTGTCTTAATTCTATAAATTCTTGGTTAAACATGACCTTTGCGCCATTGGCGTGGTCTTGCCTTTGCGGCCTGTGTGCCTTGCCGAAGTGTTGCGCTGTCTGTTTTGTGGCAAAGCATGGCCGCCCGAAGCGGTGCAAAAGTACAAAGAAACCACGATGTTACAAATATTCATGGGACAGAATCGTAACAATGTGTGATGGTCTACCGCTCTTTTTCTTAAATTGAAAAGGGAGCAAAAACCGCAAAAGCAAAAGTGTCCGGCAGTGGACGAACATTCGTCATCCCTGCCGGACTCCTTTTCAGCGTGTCTCTTCCCTTTGGCAGCGGTGCTGCCAAGGGATGGTTCAGAGTTACTTTCTTATCACGGTCTTAACCGTGGTTGAACCGCTCTTCATTATGTACAGACCGGACTTGCCGATGCTCTTGCGAGCCTCGTCAACGGTGTTGAAGCGTCCGAGACTGATGCCGTCTATGGTGTAGACTTCCACTGCGGCAGCGTCAGAGGTCTTGGCGGTGCTGATAGCGGTGACGGTTTCAGGACCTACGAGCTTCAAGCCATACAGTTTGTAGGTTGCAACCACGTCTTCCTTTATCGAATTGTCGGCACCTTCGGCCTTCACGCCGTAGTAGTAGATGCCGTCGGCGGGCAGAGTGTAGCTGCCTGTGGCCTCTGTTTCCTCACCTGTGATGATAGAGTCAGAGAGTATCACTGTGGTGAACGAGTCGGGAATGTTGACCTGTGCCAAAACAACAGACATCTTCATCTTGGCCTTCTCCGTGTCAGACAGCTGGCTCTCGTTGCTGATGGCCATGCTGTAGGTGAGCGTAGCGTCGATGTTGTCGCCAGCCTTGCCGATGAATGCAGGCGAAACAAGCACACCGGGAAGTTCGCTTGCTGTCAGTGCATTGTAGATGACGCGCTGTGTAGTGTATACATTCTCATCGGTAGAGTCGGCCACCCAGTGCTGGAACTGCGACGACTGGTCATACTGATACCACTCGCTGAAGTCGGCATCGTACTCGCCAAGGGTGTTGCTGGTGCTTACGGTGTCGTCGATGGCAAACTGGTCCATGAAGAGTTTGCCGTATTTGGTAGTGGTGGTGCACTTGATACCGATGTAGTACAGGCCTTCCTCGTTGTCAAACTTGGCAATCACTTTCTTGTACCGACGCTCGGGCACCATCACGTCAGCAGGACTTGTGTACAGGAGCTTGGTCATGCTTGCCGAGTCGGCCTTGCTGCCAAGGTATACCTCAAAGTTCTGCGCATAGGTAGATGCGCTCTTTCCGTTGAGTGCGGTGCGGTAGAAGAAGCTCAGCTCGTGGGTACCCGCAGGTATCTCTATGCAGTCGGAGAATGCCCAGTCGCCGTTGGCATCAGCGATTTTGGCGTTGTGCATGATGGCACCAGTGCCGTTGTAAGCAGAGTTGGCCGACGTGAAGTTGTTGCCCTTCTGCCAGTTGCCCTCTACAGTCCAACGCTCAAGGCTGGCCAGAGAGTCGAGGCTTTCGCTGTAAGGCAGCGTGGCCACAGCATAGTTCTGTATTGCGTCGAGCGTCCAAGAGTTGTTGTAGACAAGCGTGTCGCTCTCGGCACTCACCTCCACCTTTATTACGTATTCACCCGGCTGGCTAATGTCGAGCTTCTTGTCGAAGGTATACTCCAGCGTTTCGCCCGGCTTCAGCGCATCGCCGTCGTACTCTTCTGTGGCGGCGAGCTTGCCGTTTACGTAGTATTTCAGGTCAAAATCCTTCATCTCGCTTGCGCCGTGGTTGATCACGTTCACGCTTACGGTG
Organism: bacterium; assembly: GCA_963630025.1. Lineage (GTDB taxonomy): Bacteria > Bacteroidota > Bacteroidia > Bacteroidales > Bacteroidaceae > Prevotella. Next base: position 21,308 of record CAVGKZ010000068.1, read on the forward strand.
TCGGTAGTCAGTGCGAAACCAGACTTGGCAGTGTGGCTTACTGACGCTACGGCCAAATCGGTTGCGTCGTCAAAGCGTACGTCGTCAATAAGCAAGTCATGGCCAGTTCCGGTGTACTGGAACGCGATGTAGTATATGCCCGGTTCGTCAATCTCCTTGTAGGCATAACCCTGGCGGTAAGACAAGATGTTGCTGTTGATGATGGTGTCGGTACTAACGAGGTCGGCTTCAGCAAATCCGTCAGCCGAGAAGTTCTTGGAGATATAAGCCTTCAGCACCGTCTTGTCGGTGGCGTTGGTGGACTTCATCGTGGTGGTATAGTAGAACGACAGGCGGTTTGCGCCGGCTTTGGTCACGTTGATGGCTGGCGAAATGAGCCAGTCGTCGTGCTCCGTGTTGGCCAAACTGTTGACATAGGCGGCGTTGTCGCCGTCCTTGGCGTAGTTTGCATAGCCCTTGTTGACCGAACCGATAGTCCAGTCAAGGCTGCTGTTGCCCGTGGTGCGCATCCAAAGTGACGACTGTGTGCTGTCTTCAAAGTTCTCCACATACGGGTATGTCATGGCGTCGTAAGCATAGAACGGGCGGCTCACGGTGTCGTTGGCGGCGTTGGTGTCGCCTTTCAGAGCCGCAATGACAGACATGTTGTGTACGCCCTTTGTGGCTTCGCAGGCATAGTTGAACGTGTAGACAATCTTTTCGCCGGCGGCAAGTGATTTTTCTATGGTCTCCGTGGCTACGTTTTCACCGTCGTAAATCAGTTTCACGGGTATATTTTCCTGCGCTGCCGAACCGGCGTTTTCTATCTCAGCGGAGAAACGAACCGTAGTTCCGGTCACTACTCCTGCTGCAGGTTCCACTATTCCGTTTACGGCAATGTCGTTGGCTTCAACGGATTTTACCTCCAGATTCTTCAGGACAAACTGTCCCTCATAGCCGCTGGCAATGCCAATCTCCAGACGGTATACACCTGCTATAAGGTCCATCGGGACGGATGCCTTGGCATAGTCGCCAGCTGCAAGCAGAGCAGCGTTGTAGACGGCTGCTGTATCGCCTTGCGGTGTGCGTGCCGTAACGACCAGGTCGGCATCCTTGAGCGAAATGTAGTCAAACTTCAACTGTGTCTGGCCTCCGGGCATTTCCACCCAGTTGCTTCTGAGTCGGGAGTTCTTTCCGGGTGCTTCTATATATCCCCATGCGCCCTGAGAGTCAGAATAAGCCCATCCATAGAGCATGCTCAATACCTTTTGCTTGTATGTACTTGTCCACAGAGAGTCGTTGCGGTCCTCAGCCATTTTGTAGGGGAAAGGCATGGTGGGGTCTATCGTCACTGTAGCAGAGAGGGTGTCATTGCTGTGCAGAATGTCGCTCTCTGCCGTTGCCCAAGCAAGAATGGTGTGCTTTTCGCGGCTCAATTTGAGCGAGTCGGCAAAGGTGACGGTCAGGCAACTGTCTGTTCCGAGCGGTTTGTTGACCGTTTCCGTGACTGCTTCGCCGCCGTCGACAGAGTATCCTACGCTGAACGACGACACTTCCTTGCCGTAGTTCTTCACCTTTACGGTCATGTTCTGAGTGTCGTAATATCCGTCTACGGGCGAAGCAATGCTTTCCAAGATAAGGTCAGACGGATTGCTTGCGCTCACCTTCACGTCGTCTATGTACAGGGCGTTGTTTGTCCAAGGTGTCGACGGAGTGTTGCCATGGTCGTGGAAAGCGATGTAGATTTGCTTGCCGGCATACTTGGCGAGATTAAGACTCATGGCGTGCCAGTTGCAGAGGTCCACCGGAACCACGGCATAGAGCGTGTCGGTAAACGATGTCGTGGCGGTGTCGGTGGTGGACACGAGCACCTCAAACTGCGTGCGGGCGCTGTCGGGCACAGAGGCTGTGGCGTTGAAACTTGCGTTCCAGCCAATCATGAAGTTGAGGAACTCGCCCTCGTTCACGCTCACTTGCGGTGTGATAAGCCATGAGTCGGGAGCGTAGACAGCGCCTCCGGTGCGTCCCGTTGTAGACTTCATTGCTTTCAGTCCGCCGTCGTTGTAGCCCTTGACGAAGTTGGAAAATGTACTGTACTTCACCGAAGACCATGACCATTTCTTGCATGAGCTTCTCACAGTCCACCCCTCCGGCGGGGTGGTGTCGCCCTCAAAGCCTTCGCTGAGGGTCTGCGCGTTTGCCGTCGTTGCCGTGAACAGCAGCGACAGGAACATTGCAGATAATGTTTTCTTCATACGCTTCAATTGTTTTGTAGATAAAATATAAATCAAAATGTTGTTATCCTATTGAACTTCTGGAAAATCACTGTATGATTAAGGGGCGGTTTCGCACCACCCCTTAACCTATTTGTCATTTCACCACTATGGTCTTGCCGTTGTGTACAAACACGCCGCGCTTGTGGCTTGTGGCCTTCGTGCCGTTGAGGTTATACCACACGCCGCTGTCGGTCTTGCGGCCTGTAGCCGTAGTTATGCCGGCCGATTCGTCGATGGCGGCAATGTTGAACTTGCTCCAGTCGGCATCGGCCTTATAGGCTTCAACGAGCTTTTCAGGCACGTATACCGTGGCCGAACTGTAAATGCCCTCATCGAAATTGGCACCGCCGCTCACTACGCTTTCGCTCTTGAGCACCAGTTCCTTCAGCTGGAACGCCGCTGAAACAGCCTTATATTTAGTGAAAGCCTCTTCGCCAATGGACTTCACACCCTTGCCGAACACGGCACGCTTCAGCCCGGTGCAGCTGTAGAAGCACTTGCTGGGTATGGCGTCTACGCCGTCGGGCACAACAATCTCTTCCAGCGACTGGCACGTGGCGAAGGCCGAAGCACCAAGCGAGGTGACGCTTTCGGGCAGGGTAACGGTTTTGAGCAACGGGTCGGCAGCAAAGGCATTGTCGCATATTTCGGTGATACCGTTGTGCAGAATCACGCTTTTAAGGTTGTTGCATATCGAAAAGGCGAACTTAGGAATGGAGGTAATGCCTGTGGGTATGGTGACGCTTTCGATGCCCGAACCGCAGAAAGCGACTTCGCCAAGGTCGGTGATGGCATCGGTTATGTTGATGTCGGTCAGGTTTGCCGTATAAGCAAAGGCATAGCCCTCGATGGAGCTTACGCTTTCGGGCAGCACTACAGACTTGAGGGCAGTGCCGAAGAAGCATCCGTAGGGAATACTGGTGATGCCGTCGGGTATGTTTACCTGTTCAAGATTTGAACATCTGCTGAAGGTATACCGGCCAAGTTCCTTCAATGTGGTTGGCAACTCCACCGTTATCAGGTCGGTGCAGTTGTTGAAAGCATAGCCTTCAGTGGAGGTTACGGTGTACACCACGCCGTCAATCAGCACTGCCGCCGGCACAACCACATCGCCCACATACACTCCGCCGCTCGTCACGCACACGGTTTTGTTCTCCTCCGACGTTATCTTGTAGTTGATGTCGTCAATGGTAATCACGTCGGCCACTGCGCTTGCAAATGTCAGCAAGGCGACGGCCAAAACAAGTAATGTTCTCTTCATCTGTTATTGTCGTTATCCGGTTTACTGTATCCCCCCGTTGCGCACCCTCATTTCAGCGCGCCGTGTGCCCCCATTGCGCACTCTTGCCGCAAGCATCGTGACGAGTGCGAGGGGTGAAAATTCGGTACAAAAGTATGAAAAATAAACGTATGGTGCTATCCGAAGCGCAAGTTTTTGCACCAAAAAGCCGCAGCAACGCATTGCAGATGCATAAAGATACATACTAACGACTACGACGAGAAGTTCTAATGCCTATATCGAGCAAAGCTAATGCCTATATCGAGCAAGGCTAATAGCCACATCGAGGACAGCTCGTTGCTATCACGAGCGGCGGCTTTTGCGGACAGGGGATAATGCCGACCAATAACCTCTTTTTGATTCTCATATTTGACGTTTCGGGATTTAATACATAACTTTGTATGAAAAAGCAAAGAGAACAACCATGACACAGCAAGAAAAGACAGCGATAGAGGAGCGCATTGTGGATGTGCTCAAGACGGTTTACGACCCCGAAATACCCGTGAACATATACGACCTCGGCCTTATATATAAGGTGGACGTAAAGGACAACGGCGATGTGGACATAGACATGACCTTCACTGCACCGTCTTGTCCGGCCGCCGACTTCATCCTTGAAGACGTCAGGCAGAAGGTGGACGGCATAGAGGGAGTGAAGAGCGCGGCAGTGAACCTCGTGTTTGAACCCACCTGGGACCAGAGCATGATGACCGAAGAGGCTCGCGTGGAACTTGGTTTTGAATAGGGCGCAGACCTGTGCGCCACAAAAAAGACGTGGACTATGAAGAATGTTTATTTCCTTTCCGATGCCCATCTTGGCTCATTGGCCATAGAACACGGGCGCACGCAGGAGCGCAGGCTGGTGCGCTTTCTCGACAGCATAAAGGACAAGGCTGCGGCAATCTATCTGCTGGGCGACATGTTCGACTTCTGGTATGAGTACAAATATGTGGTGCCGAAGGGCTATTCGCGCTTTCTCGGCAAACTGTCGGAACTTACCGACATGGGGGTTGAGGTGCACTACTTCACGGGCAACCACGACATTTGGGCTTACGACTACCTGGAGCGCGAGTGCGGAGTGATACTGCACAAGAAGCCGCTCACCACCGAAATCTACGGAAAGGTATTTTTCCTTGCCCACGGCGACGGTCTCGGCGACCCCGATCCGAAGTTCAAGGTGATTCGTGCCGTGTTCCACAGCCGTCTGTGTCAGCGTCTTTTCTCAGCCCTTCACCCCCGTTGGGGCGTATGGTTCGGCCTGCAATGGGCGAAGCACAGCCGCATGAAGCGCAAAGGCGGCGAGGAACCGCCCTATATGGGAGAGCGCCGGGAGCATCTCGTGCTGTTCACCCGCAAGTACATCCAGTACCACTCCAACGTTGACTACTTCCTGTTCGGGCACCGCCACATAGAGCTTGACCTGCAACTGACGAAGAAGGCGCGAATGATGATACTCGGCGACTGGATAAGCCACTTCACCTATGCCGTGTATGACGGCCAGCACATGTTCCTGTCTGAATACGTCGAGGGAGAGTCAAGACCGTAAGAGCTTGAGAGTATTTTCAAGGTCTGTAAAGCCGATTTATAGGTTCTTCCGTTAAATGCGGAGACGCTTGATATATCACTGTGCAAAAAATACAAAAAAGAGGAAGCACAACGAGAAAACTATTCTTCACTCTCCATTAGTTTCTGCCTGTGGCGTGGAGATAGTCGGTTATGGCGAGGCGATATTTTATGCAGGCGTCGATGTAGTTGGTTCGAGCCTTCTCATAGAGCGCATCGGCATGCAGCCGGTCGGTCATGGTGCTTGAACCGCTACGGTATGCACTTGCGTGCTGCTTCTGGTTCTGTTCGGCCTGAAGCAACTGTTTGCGCGCCACATCTATCTGCTGATACTTCTCGGTCAGCGTATTCCATTTCTGCGACATCTGCACCCGCATCAACTTCTGCTTGTCGTCATAGTCAATCTCCGACTGGCGTATGGCTATATCTGACCGCCGAAGTTTGTACTTGCCGCCCCACCAGTCGCTTATGGGAACACTGATGACCGCCGCCAACAACCACGACCACGGCCTTTTGTCGAAGATGTTGTGATAGAGTCCTCCGTCTCTTCTTGCCGAGAAATTATGGTAGTCTAACGAGAAGGCGGCACCGACAGACGGCAGGAGCGTGCCGAGAGCAAACTTCTTCTTGAGCTTTTCCGCGTCCATCTTCATCTGGAGCAACTTTGTCTCATGTCTGTTGTGCAGAGCCGCAGTCGGGTCGGTGAGATATTTCGACGGGTCTTCCACGGTGTAGATGTCGTCCCAAACGACGCTGTCCACCCGGTCTGTACCTACGAGATAGGCCAGATATTCGCGGCAGAGCTTCTTGCCATTGTCCACCTGAAGCCGCACGCGGTCAAGGTCGGAGGCGTGCAAGTCCACCTCCATCTTGTCGTTTGCCGTGACGAGTCCGGCCTTCAGGGCCAGCGATGCGTCGTGGCGGGCTTTCTCAACGAGCGAGTCCATTGTGAGAAGCGAACGCTCTGCCTCATAGAGCTGCACGAGTTGCCAGAAGTATTTCTCCACCTCCTGCTTCAGTTCTTCCTCCTTCAAGGCGGTCAGCTCTCTCGTGGCCTCTACGCCGAGCTTGGCCAAACGGTTGGCACTTGTCAGCCGGCCTCCGGTATATATGGGCTGGACTGCCTTCAAGCTGCCCAATACACCATATTTCAATATCTGCACATCGCCAATTCCGCCCGTATTGTCAATATCATTGGCCGCGGCCAAGGTGAGGAACACGAGGTCCAGCAACTCCGACCCTTCGGCAAATCCTCTGTTGCGCATGAAGGCCGTGGCCGAAGCCGACACTGAAGGGAAATATTTGGTATACAGTTCCTTTTTCAGCTGCGTCATGGCTTCGGTGTTCAGACGCTTCTTCTGCAGGTCGGCATTGTTTCTGCAAGCCGACTCCAAAGCTTCCTGCAGGGTCAGCACCGACTGGGCTTCAGAGGCGGTCGTGGCGAAAAAGGCCAACAGGAGTATTACGTAAGTCTTCAAATGTTTCATCTTTTGGATTTCCTTTCCATGAGTTTCCAGTAGGCGCACGGCATGACTATCACCACAAGAACAGTGGCCGTTATGGTGCCGAAACAGATTATCCATCCCATTGACGGCCAGAGCGTGCTCTTTGAGAACATGAGCGGCACTACGCCAAAGGCCGTGGTGGCCGACGTGAGCACTATGGGTATCATGCGTCGCTTGCCAGCAGCCATGGCTGCGTCATACACCGACATGCCCCCTCGCCTAAGGTCTTCGGCATAGTCGAACATAATCACTGAGTTGCGCATGACTATTCCCAACAGTGAGAACACTCCGAGCATGGACATCATGCTGAAGTCAACACCCGAAAGCACCATGCCTATCACGGCTCCCGGTATGGCCAGCAGCGTGCCTGTCATGGCCAGCAAGGCCAGACGGAAACGCTTGAAGTTGAGAACCATCACGAGCAGTATGACGCACAGGCTCACGATGAAGCTCTTTGCCAACGGGTCGGCAATCATCTTGTTGACGTTTGCCGTGCCCCATAACTTTTTCTTCACGTCTTTCGGCAGCGTTGGCATGATGCTGTCCTTCACGTGCTTCTCCACTTGCTTGGATATTTCCGCCACGCTGTAGCCTGGTTTGACGTCGGCCTGTATGTTTACGCTGCGCTTCCCACTGACATGCATTATGCTGGACTCGCGCCAATCGGGATTTATCGTTGCTATTTGCCGCAACGGGGTGCTGCGTCCAAGAGCCGTTCCTATGTATTCGTCACCTATGCCACTTGCGTCTTTTTGCGTATTGCGGTCGGCAGTGTACAGTATAACCGGCATCTCATAGTCCTTGTCCCAAATACTTCCAGCCTTGAAACCACCGTATTTCATGGCCATATTGGTTTCTATCGCCATGCGGGTCACTCCCACCTGAGCCGCGCTTATGGGATCGAGGTCAATACGGGTGACGGGCTGCATCTCGCCGAAGGAGTCGTGTATCCACAGCAGGCCGTCGATGGTGCGCAGATACGTTTTTACGGAGTCGGCCGCCTGATGCAGGTGGTCGATGTTGTCACTTTCGAGCAGCACGCTGATGCCCGTGTCGAAGCTGTAGGTGAGCTGGTACATACGGACATAAGTGTCGGGCCATCTTTTCTCGAAATATCCCGTATAGTCGCGTATTAAGCCCAGCGTGGCTTCGTTGCTCTTGCTCCTGACTATCATCTGGGAGAACGACTTATTACCCATGGCTATGGGCGCCGACACCATGAAGCGAGGCATCAGCTGTCCTACAAACTCCGTCACGTTTACCACACGCTCGTCTCTTCCCATCACATTGGCCACGCTATCGGTAATGGCCGCCGTATGGTCTATACTGGTGCCGCTGGGATTGTATATCTCCACGACAAACTGGTCGCGGTCGGCGGCAGGCACCATGTGCTGGGGTATGCGGGTAAACATCCACACGCCTGCTCCCACTATGCCCACGCAAGTCACCAGGGTCAGCCACGGGTGCTTGAAGCAGTGTTCCATGGCTTTATTGTAGGCCAGCTGCACAGGAGCGAGGAGTCTGGATTCCTTTATGTCTGTTTTATGTGAAGACGAACGTCCAAGAAACTTGTAGTTCAGCAATGGTGCCAAGGTCATGGCCACCAACAGCGAGGCGGTCATGGCAAGGACCAAGGTGAACATGAACGACTCTATGAACGTGCTGAAGAGCCGTGGCATGAATATCGGTGAAGGCAACAGGACGAGACAGATGCTAAGCGTGGCCACACAGATAGAAGGAAAGTATGTGTGTGCGCTCATAACCGAGGCATACCAACTGGAATGTCCCTCGCGAAGCATTTTCTGATGCCCGTCTATTATTATTATGGTGTCGTCGACCACCATACCAAGCGCTACGGTGAGCGAAGCCAGTGTCACGGTGCTCAGCGAGATATTGAACAGGCTCATCGCCCCAAACGTGATGGCAATGGTGACAGGAATGGAGATGCTGGCCACAAGAGTTGACCGGACTGGGAACAACAACATCATCACAATAAGCACAATGACAATGGCCTCGACGAAATCGCCCAAGAAGCCAACTATGGAATCCTTTACCACCTTTGGCTGGTCGGCAATGCGCGTTATGTTCACTCCAGGAGGAAGCGTCTGCTTGAATTCGTCTATCTTCTTGTCGACATCCTTACCGAAGGAAATGATGTCGCCGCCGCTCTTCATCTCCATACTGAGGAGTACCGAACTGTTGCCGTTGTTGGATATGTAGCTTTTCACCTCGGGATATTCGCGCACTATGCGTGCCACGTCTTTCAACCTTACAATCTTCCCTGTCGGGTCGCTTATGATTATCTGGTCGGCCAGTTCCCGTTCGGTTTCGTAGTTGGATGTGACGTATATCGGCATGTCAGCCCTTTCGGTGTCGATGTGCGCTCCGCCTGTTATCAGTCCCTGCATGGTGAGTATGGCGTTTATCATGGAAGTGTTCACTCCGAAGCGCACCATCCTCTCCTTGTCCAGGTATATGCTTATCTGTTCGTGGAGCACACCCTGCTTTCTCAGATTGGCAATATTCTCAACGCCTTGAAGTTCAGACTTCAACTTTGAGGCATACTCGTCAAGCTCTCTGTAGCTTTTGTCCTTACTGTCAAGCACGACAAGCTCGGCAGCGGCATCACCAAACTTATCGAGAACAACCACACCGAGCACACCTGTGGGCAACACTGTCTTCTGCAACAGAGGTAATCCGTCACGGATTCTTCCCCACATCTCGTTGGGATTCTTTGACCCTTCTTCATTCAACATCACCCTTATTGTGACCATTCCATCGCTCGATGTGGAGGCAAGCTGATTGGCTTTTATCTCGCTGAAGCTCAGAAGATATTCTTCGAGACGGTTGGTCACCTGCTTTTCTACCTCTTCAGCTGAGGCTCCCGGATAGAGGGCTACCACCATGCCTATGGACATCTTGAACTCCGGAAACTCCTGTTTCGGCATCTGCCACAGCGAAACCAGTCCGCCGCCGATGAGCAACAGCATGAAGAAAACCACCAACCGGTGGTTGTGCATCGTATGTTTGGTGAAATTCGGGGTGCTCATTCTATCTTGTCTCCTTTACGGTCTGTCCTTCGCAAATCTTGCTTTGCCCCTCGGTTATTATGTGTTCGCCGTTGCGTATGCCGCCATAGACAATCACTCCGTCCTTCGAATACATGCCCACATCAACCGACTGGCGGTATGCCTTGCCGTTTCTCACCACCCAAACATAGTGGTCGTCGTCGGGGTTTAGCTTCACCGCGTTGACTGGAAGAACGAAGCCCCGCTGCCCCTGGGTGGCCTTTGGCCACAGCTGCACGTTGCACACCATGCCCTCCATCAGCTTGCGCTGGCTGTTCTTCACGTTCAGCCGTGCCTCATAGCTGTGGGTCAAGGGGTCGCTCGCCACTCCTATTTCGCTTATCCTGGCATTAAAAAAGGTGGAGTCGCCGAGGGCGAGAACGCATATCTTGGCCTCATCGCCCTTCTTGATTTTTGATATTTCGCGCTCGGGAATGGGTATCTTCACCACAACTTCGCTCAAGTCGAGAATGGTGAAAGCCGACGTCAGCATTCCGTAATTCTCACCCACTTCAATGCTTCTCCGCCCAATAACTCCGGCTACAGGCGCATAGAGTCTGGTGTCGTCGAGCCGTTTCTTGGCCGACGAGTACGCGCTGCGCGCCTGTTCGAGCTTGGTCTGCACCTCCACATACTTTATGTCCGATATGCTCTGCTCGCTGTGCATTATGTTCACCCTGCGCATGGCGTCTTCCGCCTGGTTGAGCGTGGCGCGCGCCATGTTGTAGCTGTTCTGCATGTCCTGCGGGTCCAGTTCGGCCAGAAGCTGTCCCTTGGCCACTTGGTCGCCCTCGTTCACGTATACTTTCATCACCGTGCCGGGTACTCTGAAACCAACGCCTGTCGAGGTTTTGGCTTTCACCTCACCCACATAGTACCATTTGTTTTCAAGCGTACACAGCTGTGCAGTGATGATTTTGCACGGTTGAATGAAAGTTTTGTCGCTTTTCTTGTCTTTGCAGGCCGCAAAAACTGTTGCAGCCAGTGCAAGAAGAACGCCCTTGGCAATGTTCCTTATTGTCATGTCAACGTCTGTTATGGGAAATATGATGCCTTTGCACCGCATTGTTCCGGACGCATACGCATGTTCAAATCATGTTTCTGTTTGTGTTGCGCAGCTTGTCCGGCCTTGCTTTCTGGCGGCAAATTTACAAATATTCTTTCAGACTGTTGCTCTGACCATGTACTAATTGTCCTTTTTATTCCCTATCTTTGCGGAACTAAAACCCACTAAAACAATGCGAAAACTGACTTTTTTGATGGCTGCCACCGGCTTGGCCATGCTATTGTCCGTGCCGACGCAAGCACAGAACCCCACCGTGGAGTGGGACTCCCACAGTCTTATAATTGGCGGCAAGCGCGTGATGCCCGTGATGGGCGAGGTACACTATTCGCGCATACCTGCCGACGAATGGCGCGACGAGGTGAGAAAAATGAAGGAAGGCGGTGTCACCATAGTGGCCACCTACGTGTTTTGGAACCATATAGAAGAGCAGGAGGGCGTGTTCGACTGGAGCGGACAGCGCAATCTGCGCCGTTTTCTTGAGATATGCAAGGACGAGGGCTTGCCAGTGGTGCTGCGCCTCGGCCCATTCTGTCACGGCGAGGTGCGCAATGGCGGCATACCCGACTGGATGTTCACCAAGGGCTGCAAGCTAAGGGACGAGAACAAGACGTTTCTCGGCTATGTGGAACTTCTCTACCGCCAGATTTTCACTCAGGTGCAGGGACTCCAGTGGAAGGACGGCGGCCCGGTGGTTGCGGCGCAGTTCGACAACGAGTATCGGGGCAAGGGCAGCTACCTCTTGGCTCTGAAGAGCATGGCCAAGAACATTGGCTTCGACCTGCCATTCTACACGCGCACCGGGTGGCCGGAGCTGCGCACGCCGGTGCCATACGGCGAGATGCTGCCACTGTATGGCGACTATGCCGACGGCTTTTGGGAGCGCAGCACCAAGGAGACGGCCGGCAACTACTACAAGGCTTTCAACTTCAAGGCGTTCCGCAGTTCCACGGCAATAGCCACCGAGGCACTGGGCGAGCAGAAGGAGCAGATAACCAAGGGCGACGAGCAGTATCCGTACTTCACGTGCGAGCTTGGCGGCGGCATGACTCCTGCCTACCACCGCCGTGTCTACCTCTATCCCGAGGACGCCTACTCGATGGCGGTGGTGAAGCTGGGCAGCGGCAGCAACCTGTTGGGCTACTACATGTATCATGGCGGCACCAACCCCGAGGGCAAGCTGACAACGCTCAACGAGAACCAGCGCACGCCCGGAACATACAACAACGACCTGCCCGTGAAGACCTACGACTTCCAGGCACCGCTGGGCGAGTTCGGCCAGCGCAACCCCCACTACTTCACCCTGCGCAAGCTGCACCTCTTCATGCAAGACTATGGCGACATTCTCGCCACGATGGACGCCCACTTCCCCATGCCGCAGAGCCTTGAGAAGGGCGACGACAAATTGCTGCGCTGGTCGTACCGTACCGACGGCACGTGCGGCTTCGTCTTCGTCAACAACTATGAGCGACTGCAAAACCTAAGCGACAAGCAAGGGGTGCAGTTCGACGTTTGCGGACAGAAATTTCCCCGCAAGCCCATCACCATACCTTCCGGCACTGTTTGCATATTCCCCTTCAACATCGACGGCATCGACTATGCCACGGCGCAGATTGTGGCCAAGCGCGACGGCAAGATATATCTTCAGCAGATAAAGGGCGTGGCCACGGAGATAAGCGTGAACGGAAAGGTGATGCGCAACGTGAAGCCACGAGGCACGAAGCGACCCGTCTGTGACAACATCTACCTCTTGACCGCCGACGAGGCCGACCGTCTGTTCCTCACCGAAACCGACTCAGTGGCGAAATATCCGCAACCAACGATCGCAAAGACTCGTGAGGCGCAAGGCGCACGCGCCATCGCCATGGGTCGGGCAAAGGTGGCCGAGGCTCCAAGCGACAGTGATTTCTGCCGGGCTGCGGTCTACACCATAAGCAATCTGCCGCAGGGCGACGCCCGCAAGGACGCTCTGCTCACCATAGACTACCGTGGCGACTGCGCCCGACTGTATGCCGGAGGCAAACTCATTGACGACAACTACTACAACGGCCGCCCGTTCCAATACGGTCTGTGGCGACTTTCAGATGCCGAAGCCAACAGTTTGGAACTTCGCATACTGCCCCTGCAAAACGACATGCCAATATACTTCCCTCGTGAGGCCGACACAAAGACCACTGGCGAGGAGGTGAAGGGCGTAACGGTTGTACGACGCAAATAAGAAAAGAAAGCATGAAAAGACTTATATCCACACTGGCCATTGCCGCCATGTGCGCAATGGCCAACGCCCAAAACGCCATAGACTTGTCGGGCGAATGGGCGTTCTCAACGGGCGACAAGCCCACACTCAACGACAAGATAATTCTGCCCGGCTCGATGCTCACCAACGGCAAGGGCGACGAGGTGACGGTAAACACGCAGTGGACGGGCAGTCTGTATGACTCGTCGTTCTACTTCAACCCCTACATGGCGCGCTACCGCGTGGCCGGGCAGATGAAGTTTCCCTTCTTCCTCACTCCGTCAAAGCACTACACCGGCTATGCCTGGTACGGCAAGACGGTGGTTGTGCCTAAGGCGTGGAAGAAGCGGAGCGTCATGCTCACGCTGGAACGTCCGCACATAGAGACCGCCGTGTATGTCAACGGCAAACTGGCCGGACGCGACTCGTCGCTCAGCGTAGCCCACGAGTTTGACGTAACGCCCTACTTAGTCTTCGGCAAGGCCAACGACATAAGGATAAGGGTGTACAACGGCATCGAGAACGTGTGCGTGGGACAGGACTCCCACAGCGTGACCGACCAGACGCAGGGCAACTGGAACGGCATTGTGGGGCGCATGGCTTTGGTGGCAAGGCCAAAGTGCCATATTAATAATGTGCAGGTGTATCCCGACGTGGAGTCGAAGTCCATAAAGGTGGTGGCCAACATTGCCGGAGGCAAGGGCAAGCACAACATCAGCTTCAGCGCGGGTGGCAACACGGCCAACCTGCGCGGCATAGAGGCCGACGCCAACGGCAACATCACCACCACTATATATATGGGCGACAACGTGAAACTGTGGGACGAGTTCACGCCAAACCTATACACGCTGACCACAACCCTCGGCTCCGACACCGTGAATACCACATTCGGCATGAGCCGCATGAGCATCGAGGGGCGGCAGTTCTACATGAACGGGCGCAAGATATGGATACGCGGCACGGTGGGCAACTGCTGCTTCCCCGAGACGGGCTACCCGCCAACCGACGAGGAGTCGTGGCTACGCATATTCCGCAAGTGCAAGGAGTATGGGCTGAACATGATGCGCTTCCACTCCTACTGTCCGCCCGAGGCCGCCTTCACAGCAGCCGACAAGGTGGGCTTCTACCTGCAACCCGAAGGCCCGTCGTGGCCTAACCATGGCGTGAAGCTCGGACGCGGAATGTCGATAGACCGCTATCTGCTTGAAGAGACACAGCGCATGGTGGAGAAGTATGGCAACCACCCCTCGTTCTGCATGCTTGCCGCTGGCAACGAACCGGCTGGCGACTGGGTGAAGTGGGTTGGCGACTTCGTTGACTACTGGAAATCCACAGGCGACCGCCGCCGCGTGTATTGCGGAGCGTCTGTAGGCGGAGGCTGGGCGTGGGACCCCAAGAGCGAATACCACGTGAAGGGCGGAGCGCGCGGTCTCGACTGGGACCGCCGCGCGCCGCAGTCTTTGGACAACTTCAACGAGGCTGTGGTCAAGGTGGCGCAGAAGGGACGCACCACGCAGACGTTTGACGTGAACGAGCCTTACCTCGCCCACGAGGCAGGTCAGTGGTGCGCCTTCCCCGACTTGAACGAGCGGAGCCAATACACGGGTGCATACAAGGCCAAGAACTTCGACATTTTTGCCGACCTGCTGCGCGACAACGGCATGGAGGGCCAGTCAGGCAAGTTTCTTGAGGCGAGCGGCAAGTTGCAGACGCTGGCCTACAAATATGACATTGAGCGCAACCTGCGCACAAAGGACTACGCCGGATTCCAACTGCTCGGCCTCAACGACTACAGCGGCCAAGGCACAGCCCTCGTGGGAGTGCTCAACGTGCATTGGAAGGAGAAGGGCTACTGCACGGCCTCCGACTGGACGCAGTTCTGCTCGCCGCTGGTGCCACTGGCCAAGTTCCCCAAGTTTGTCTACTCCAACGCCGACACGCTGCGCGTAAAGGTGGATATGTACAACGCCTGTGGCGCCAGCCTCGACAGCGTGGTCGAGACGAGCGTCATCCTCGACGAGCAGAACAAGTTCTACAAGTGTCTCATTTCGCAACGCTCCATACCGCTCGGCAAGACCGAGGACGTGATTGCTCTGGAGCATCCGCTGGCCAAGTTCGACAAGCCCACAAAGCTCACTCTGACAGTCACCGTCAACGCCCGAAGCGACAAGAGGAAGCTCGCCGAGAACCATTGGGACTTCTGGGTGTATCCCGACAAGGTGGCCATGCCGCAGACCAAGGGCATACTCATCACCGACACGCTCGACGCAAAGGCCATGAAGACGTTGGCCAATGGCGGCAAGGTGCTGATAGAGGCGGCACGCAAGGTGAAGATGGGCAGCGACATCGCGCAGCAATACCTGCCCGTGTTCTGGAACACGAGTTGGTTTAAGATGCGTCCGCCGCACACCACCGGGGCCTACATCGACAGCGAGCACCCACTGTTCCGCCACTTCCCCACCGACAACTGGGCAAACCTGAACTGGTGGGAACTGCTCAACAAGGCGCAAGTGATGAACCTGCGCGAATTTCCCACCGACTACCAGCCGGCCATACAGCCCATCGACACGTGGCACGTGAGCCGCAAACTGGGCATGGTGGTGGAGGCCAACGTGCTGAAAGGCAAGCTGCTGATGACCACAATGGACATTTCCGGCAATCTCGACAACCGTCTCGTGGCGCGCCAGATGCGCAAAGCCATACTGGAATATATGTCAGGCGACGACTTCAAGCCCACCATCACAGTGGAGCCGCAGGTGATAACCGACCTCTTCACAAAGTCGGCCCCGGCAGTCAACATGTTCACCAACGACTCGCCGGATGAGCTGAAACCAAAACTCAAGTGAAGCCACTGGAGTGAAGGCTTAGTAGGGACGTGCGTCCCGCCGTCCCCTCGGCTAAAATGCAGCGTCTCGGCTAAGTCGGGTGCGGCAGCCTAAGTCGGGTGCAGCGCGGACGCAGCACCTACTAAGCCTTCCAACAGCGAAAATTTAACAAGCCCGCCTCAGACCGTTTGGCCTTGAAGCGGGCTTGCTTTCTTCTGAATGACGTCCTTAAGGCGGGAGTTTATAAAGCCCACCTTAAACAATATTGAGGACTCAATTAATTACTTGCAGTGCAATTTACACTTGGAGTCGTGTTGTCAACAGTGATGTTTGTTGTACCGTACTCGATAGCAGGATTCTTGCCACCTTCTGTGGTAATATTGCTCAAACCTGTGACGGTGACACCCAAATCCGTACCGGCATTGGCACATACATGGATTGCAGGATAGATGCTTGCGTTTGTGCCAGAAACGGTAGCCTTAGACTTCTTGCTGGAATCAGATGCCTTGAATGTGACTTTCGTAGGATACTGGTAAGACGTGTTCAGATAGTTACCGATAGTGAGGGCAGCATAAGCACATTCGTTACCTGTGCCCCACGTTGTCAACCATTTGTTACCTGTGTCTGATGAATCAAATTTTGCGTCAAGCGTGAACGAGCAGTTGTCAATCTCGTAAGTACCACCACGAAGCAAAGCTGCCTGGCAATAGCCTGTGAATGAGCAGTCTTTCATCGTTACCGTAGCGGGAATGTTTATCAACAAAGCAGTGCCGCCATACGTGTTGTGCCCAGATTCGAATGTGCTGTTCTCCAGATTAATCGTACAATTTGAAGCTACAGGATTTGTAGACGCATTAGTTGTCACAGTATAGTAACCGTCTTTGACAACTAATGTCGAATTCTTAATTGTTACGGATGTGTTCTCTGTATTTTTTTCCACAAAAACGCAACTCCAGCCTGAACCTGTATACTTGACATTGTCAAGTGTCAATTTTCCACTGCTACCGACATTCAGAGCTTGACCTTTCTGTGCTATACTTCCGTTGGTAAATGTCAGATTACCGCCTCCCTTTGTATATATTTCTGAGTTTGCGCTCAGCGTCTTATTGTTGAGGTCAATACCAATGGTTTTAGTTGTAACGACAGTGCTCTGCGTAAGTGTCAAGTCTTTCAGCAAAGCATAGTCTCCGCCCTTCGACATGGCAGCTGCAAACTGTGCTTGTGTCTCGATGATGCCCTTCTTTACGCAACCACTGGGAAGAGTAGAGGGCAGGGTTGCGCCATCCTCATAGTAGATGACAGCGGAAGTGTTGCCTG
Source organism: bacterium (assembly GCA_963630025.1). Taxonomy (GTDB): domain Bacteria; phylum Bacteroidota; class Bacteroidia; order Bacteroidales; family Bacteroidaceae; genus Prevotella. Next base: position 38,419 of record CAVGKZ010000068.1, read on the forward strand.
AGGCCAAAGTGATACTTTCTACAGATGCGCCACTATTGATGCGGACGTTGCCTTTGGCTATTTCCAGTTCCTTGATGGTTACACCATTGCTGACCACGAGAGTGTTTTCTGCTGTAGAGGCTGTCACTTTCTTAAACGTTGCGGTACCAGCATTTCCTGCCAGGGTAACGGTGGTGTTAGGCATGGTGATGGTCATGGAAGGAGCGTTTGTGGCGTTGTTTGGCACAGAAACGGTGAGGTTCTGCACAGACTTCGATGCATCGGCTTCTGTGGTAGAAGTGTTCTTGTCAGCGATTGTGATTGTTGCATCGTTAGCCACTTTCTGCAAGGTCACGGTCTTGGCAGCAGTGCTTGAAGAACTTGTTGTCTCGGGGATAGATATGGTCGCATTATCCGTAACCTCACCTGTTACCGCAACATTGTCGCTTGAACCGAGTGCGCTTTCTACGCCAGAAGCGTCTGTTGTTGTTGTTTCAGTTGTTGCGTCGATTGTAACCTGCTTGAGAGCGAGTCTATACAGGTTGGCTCTTTCCATCGTGTACTTACCTGCATACACTTCCTTGGCTGTACCACTTGAGGGAGTGATGGTCACCTTTGCATCGGTATAGACACCTGTTGCAGCAGGAATGTAGAACACACCTTCCTTACCTTCTTCTGCGCCAGAGAATGTGATTGTAACTGCGTTGTCTGTTGTGACGGTAGCGTCAGCGGTTTTCAGTTCCGGAGTGGCGTCGGTCACAGTAGCGGTGAACTCGCCGCAGAGTTTTTGGTTTGTGGTGAGCGTGATTGTACCTGCTGCGCAAGGCATTGACTCCACGTCAATACAGAACACGCCGCCAAGGTGCTTGAAGGCTACACCGTTGTCGGCTACGCTTGCCAACATGGCCGGTCTGAAGCTGTTTCCGTCCTGATTTTCAGGGAAGAATGTCTGGTCAACCTTGGTATAGGTGTATTCCTTTGGGAAAGTGTAAGTCAGCGTGTTGTTTGACACTTTCTGGGCAGCATCGTAAGGATAGATGGCATAGCCGCTAATATCGCCTGTGATTGTACCCTCAAAAGTAGCGGAACCTGTTTTCGCTCCAGACTTCAAGGTAAAGGCAGTGAATGATTCGCTGACACTTTTTTCATTACCAGTGGTGGTGACACCTATCTGGTCGCCCTCCTGCCAGTAGAAAGCACCTGTGCTGAGAAATGCTGCACGAGTCTGCTCTGCACTGACAGAAGCATCCAGTTGCACGGTGTGTCTACCGTCTGTACTAAAGTCATTGCTACACGATGTAGCCAACGCGGCCACACAAAGACCGGCGAATGTTAGTTTATTCATAAGCTCTTCGTTTGTTTTTAGTTCACTATTGTCCTGATTCTCTAAAGGGTGGTTCTATAAATTACCACCGTAATTTTGCTTGATGTTGGGTGATTTACGT
>CAVGKZ010000069.1:0-5970 GCA_963630025.1 bacterium
ATTAGGGCTTACTCGGGACTTGCACCCGTTAGACAATGCTCATGCCGAGCGTACTAAGAAAAGATGTCCAGCCTGATGATAGTTAGTCATCTTAGGCTGGACACCTTTATGTACAACAGTAAGGTATTTCTGATTGAAAGTTGTTGCAGGTGGCATTTACCAATAGCTCATTAAGGGTAGTTCCGTAAATCGTCACCTTAGCAAGACTCAAAAAAAAACGCAGGCAAACTTGCGCAACTTGTGTTTTTAAACGCCATATAAGAGGTGGACCTGGAGGGAGTCGAACCCTCGTCCAAACAGGGAAACCATACGCTTTCTACATGCTTATTCCGGACTTCGTTTTCGTGCGGCGGCAAGACCCGAACCACCAACCGTCGCCTTATCCCCTAAAACTTCATTGCAATGCCGGGGCGCACCGCAACTATTTCCGATTTAACCGCACCGCTTGTCCAGAACGCTTCGGAACGACAGCTTCTGAGCGATGTCTCGTCCTGCTACCTGGTAGCGGGATAAAGCCAGTAATCTACTGTACTTCGATTAGGCAGCGAGAGCGTAGTTGTTTTCGCCAGATAAATTTTTGACCGAGTAGATTATGGAGTACACAGTCGTCACTCCGCATGCTTACGTATCATCTCAACCCGCTGTCAAATCCAGTCAGGCCCAATGATGCGGCACTCGCTTGTGCTTTTTTCTGCAAAGATAATGCAAACGAGCGGCAAGAGAACGTGTTCTCAGTTGCCCGAGTGCATCTTATCTTCTGCAAAGATACAGGTTTTTGAACGAAACGAACCCCATTTGTCCCGAAAATGTGTACCTTTGTGTTTCAAAAAGCGGCCACTTTTGCATCATAAGTGGCCGAGTTACGATTCGTAAACCGCCCACTTACTACCCGTAAATGGCCGAGTTACGAAACGAGTGTGTCTGTCGGGCGCACGCGAATGCAATAAACAAGCTAACAAGAACGTTACAATACAAGGAACAATCCGTAGTCAAAACATGAAGAAATACATTTTTTCCATACTGCTGCTGTCGCTGACATTCTCGTTGACAGTTTCGGCTCAATCGAGCATGACCGACACCCAGGTGATGGAATACGTGATGAAGGAACAAGCTGCCGGCACGTCGCAGTCGCAGATAGTGACAAAACTGATGCAGAAAGGCGTGACCATCGACCAGATAAGGCGCATAAAGAACAAGTATGAGCGCGAACAGGGCAACACAGCACTCGGTGCAAAAAATCTGACGAAGGAGAAAAAGTCTGACCGTCTGCGCACGGCCAATGGCGACAAGAAAGACGACACCGACAAAAACTCCGTGTCGAAATACCGCAAGAAAGACGGTCGGCTGGAGCTGAACACCAAGCACACCTACGACAGCCAGGACGCAGACTACATGCAGATGCAGAGCGAACTGAGCACATTCATGCCCGACTCTTCGCAGATATACGACAAGATGTATCTCGAACAGATGAAGAGGGACTTGGAGAAGAACAAGAAAAAGGTGTTCGGTCGCGACATCTTCAACAACAAAGACCTGACCTTTGAGCCGAATATGAACATTGCCACGCCGCAAAACTACCGTTTGGGGCCTGGCGATGCCGTATACATAGACATCTACGGAGCTTCGCAAAAGACCATTGAGAGCACGGTTTCGCCCGACGGCACTGTGGTCATAGAAGGTTTCGGGCCGATAAACGTGAGCGGACTGACCGTGGAACAGGCCAACGCTCGGCTGCGCTCTACACTCGGAGCACGCTACAGCAGTTCAAAAGTGAAGCTCACCGTGGGACAGACGCGCACCATAATGGTCAACGTTATGGGCGAGGTGAAGACTCCGGGCACCTACACCCTATCCGCCTTTGCTACGGTTTTCCACGCTCTGTATATGGCCGGAGGTGTAAGCGACATAGGTACGCTGCGTAATATAAAGGTATACAGGAACAACAAACTGGTGACCACGGTCGACATATATGACTACATGCTCAACGGCAAACTCACGGGCAACGTGCGTCTGGCCGACAACGACGTGATTGTGGTTGGCCCGTACGACTGTCTGGTGAACGTGACGGGCAAGGTGAAGCGCCCCATGTACTACGAAATGAAGAAGAGCGAGAGCCTCGGTTCGCTACTCAAATACGCCGGAGGCTTTGCCGGAGATGCCTACAAGAAGTCAGTGCGCGTGGTGAGAAAGGCCGGAGCACAGTATTCGGTCTACACCGTGAACGAGTTTGACCTCAACACATTCCACCTCAACGATGAAGATTCCGTGAGCGTAGACTCCGTATTGCCGCGCTACTCAAACATGGTGGAAGTGCGCGGAGCGGTGTTCCGTCCCGGTATGTATCAGATGGGAAGCGACATAAGCACAGTGCGCTCGCTCATAGAGCACGCCGAGGGAGTGACCGAAGATGCCTTCACGGCACGCGCGGTAATGCACCGCATGAAGGCCGACCGCACACTTGAGGTGGTGGCAGTGGATGTGGCAGGCATCATGTCTGGCAAGGTGGCCGACATTCCGCTGAAGAACGAGGACGTGCTCTACGTGCCGAGCAAGAAGGAGCTGCAGGAGGAGCAGACACTGACGATATATGGCGAGGTGATGTATCCCGGAGTCTACAAGTATGCCGACAACGAGACGCTTGAGGACTTTGTGCTCCAGGCCGGCGGACTGACCAACACCGCCTCGATAATGCGCGTCGATGTGGCGCGCCGCATAAGCAACAGCATGGCCGTGACCACATCCGACACCATTGCGCGCACATACACCTTCGCCCTGAAGGACGGCTTCGTCATCGACGGCACGCCGGGCTTTGTGCTGCAACCGTACGACGAGGTGTATGTAAGAACCAGTCCGGGCTACACCACACAGAAGAATGTGAAGGTTGAAGGCGAGGTGCTCTACAGCGGCACCTACACGCTGGCGCGCAAGACGCAAAGGTTGAGCGACGTGATAAAGCAGGCTGGAGGACTGACACCTGCGGCATACTCCAAAGGAGCGCGGCTGGAACGCAAATACACCGCAGAGGAACAGATGCGACGCGAGACGCTCCGCAAGGTGGCTCTGGCGCAGGCCAGCTCGAAAGACTCTGTGGACGCGAAGAAACTCGACCTGAGCGAAACAACATACGTGGTGGGTATAGACCTGGACAAGGCTCTGGAAAATCCCGGCAGCAACTACGACGTGGTGCTGCGTGAGGGCGACCGCATAACGGTGCCTGAATATTCGGGTACGGTGAAGATTAGCGGCGATGTCATGTCGCCCAGTACCGTGGCTTTCCAAAAAGGCAAAAGCATAGACTACTACATCGATCAAGCAGGTGGCTGGGGCAACCTTGCACGCAAGAGTCGCACGTACATTATATATATGAACGGAACTGTGGCCAAAGCCGGCAACGGCAACAAGCCGCAACCGGGATGCGAGATTGTGGTGCCGAGCAGACCTGCGAACAAGAAGATGAGCACGGCAGAGGTCGTGGCCATAGGAACAGGCGCGGCGGCAGTGGCCACGACGATAGCCACGATAGCCAATCTGCTGAAGTAGGCTGGCACTGTTGAGAGTATCCAAAGCTAAACGAAGGTGAGACAAATGACCTGCAAACTGCTGCAAAGAGTGTGGGGCGACAACCCGCGCACAGCTCTGATTAGGAAGAACATCGCTGCCTCGCTGCTCATCAAGGGATGGTCAACGGTTGTGCTGTTCTCCCTTGTGCCGCTCACGCTCAAGTGTCTTGGAGCCTACGAGAACGGAGTGTGGCTCACCATCAGTTCCATGCTGGTGTGGATTGACAACCTCGACATCGGTCTTGGCAACGGACTGCGCAACAAGTTGGCTGAGAGCCTGGCCAGTGGCGACCGTCTGACGGCGCGCCGCGCCGTGTCGTCCACGTTCTTCATGCTCATTGCCGTGATAGCTCCGGCCTGTGTACTGCTCAATGCGCTCATCTGGGGGTTCGACATGTACTCGTTTCTCAATGTTGACAGCAGCGTTGTGGGCAATCTCAGCACGGTTCTGTCGGTGTCGGTGGTGCTGGTGTGCTCCACTTTCATATTCAAGTTCATCGGCAACTTCTACATGGGCTTGCAGATGCCGGCCATTAACAACCTGTTGGTGACCGTAGGACAAACGCTGATGTTCATAGGTACGTTCGCCGTTTACCTTAGCGGCATACACTCACTGCTGCTCATAGCCCTCGTCAACACGCTGTCGCCGTTCGCGGTTTATCTGGTTAGCTATCCGATAACGTTCCGTGGCCGACATAAAGACCTGCGGCCAAGCCTGTCGTTCGTTGACCGGCAGACTGTGAGTGAACTGTTTGGCATGGGTGTAAAGTTCTTTGTGCTGCAAATATCGGGCATGGTGCTGTTCATGTCGTCAAACGTGATAATATCCAACTCGTTCACGCCCGAACTCGTCACTCCCTACCAGATAGCCTACCGCTACTTCTGTGTGGCGCAGCTGCTGTTCAACATAATATGCCTGCCCTACTGGACGGCCACCACCGACGCCTACAAGCGAGGCGACATGGCGTGGATAAGGCGCGCCAGCCACACGCTCGACCGGCTGATGCTGCTCACGGTGCTTGTGACGGCTCTGCTCATGGCCTTGTCAGGCCCGGTGTTTGACCTGTGGATAGGCCACGACGTCGAGGTGCCGTTCGCAATGACGGCCATCGTGGGCGTGTATATGCTCACGCTGCTCGTCAGCGTGCGCTACTCCTACATCCTGAATGGCGTGGGCGCGCTCAACCTGCAGCTCTGCATGACCATATTCGCCGCCGTCATCTACATACCTTTGGCACTTGGCGTGAGTGCCTTGACGCGCGACATCAACTGGCTGCTCGTGGTGATGTGCCTGGTCAACGTTCCGGGACTGGTGGTCAATGTGATACAATACTACAAGATAATAAACGGCACGGCGAAGGGTATATGGAGGAAGTAAATTTGGCTGTTGCAAAAGAAAACAGTAAATTCGCAATCAACAATCATGGCGTGACGAACGCTTAATTGGAATAATGCTATTTATATGTTTGATGCAGAAAGTCAAAATATAGAATACAAGGAAAGGTGGAAGGGCGAATGTCTTAAGGTGGGTTCTGTAAAATGCCATCGTAACGAACAACAGAATAGCATGGGTTACGTTTTGCAGTCTCAACAACAAACTCAAAAAAATAGGAACCCCTTGTGGCCCTATTGGAGGAACGAACGTGGAAAATATAATTGAAGAACGATACATCAGCTTGCTTACCGATTTCGGCTTCAAGCGCATCTTTGGTTCAAAGCCCAACAAGGACTTACTCATCAACTTCTTGAACTCCCTGTTCAAGAAAGAGCAGGTCATCACCGATGTTAAATACCTCAACAGCGAACACGTGGGGGATGTTTATACTGACCGGAAGGCCATATTCGACGTTTATTGCGAGAACGAGAAAGGCGAGAAGTTCATCGTAGAGATGCAGAATGCCTATCAGAGACACTTCAAGGACAGGTCTTTGTACTATTCGACCTTTCCTATTAAGGAGCAAGCCCCGAAGGGTGCCGACTGGGACTTCAACTTGTCGCATGTCTACGTGGTGGCGCTGCTCAACTTCGACATGAAAGAGGATGCCTTTGACGAAAAGGCCATTTCCCATGACGTGGGACTGCTGGACAAGAAGACCAAAAGGGTGTTCAACGAAAAGCTCACTTTCAAATATGTTGAGATTGCCAAGTTCGACAAGACTTTGGACAAACTCCGCACGCTTAACGACAAGTGGCTGTATGCCTTGAAGAACCTGCCAACTTTAGGGGACAGGCCCAAGGAACTGCGTGACAAGATTTTCGACAAGCTGTTCGCAGAGGCGGAAATCGCCAAGTTCACAAAGAAAGAGCTCCGCGAATACGAGGACAGTCTCAAGGCATACCGCGACATCAAGAACTCTCTTGATACCGCAAGGGAACAAGGTTTCGAAAAGGGACATGCGAAGGGACGGGC
>CAVGKZ010000069.1:6022-11496 GCA_963630025.1 bacterium
GGACGGGCTGAAGGACGGGCCGAAGGACGTGATGAACGCTCTTTTGAAATTGCACGAGAAATGTTGGCAGACGGCGAAAGCATAGAAAAGATTATGCGCTACACCGGCTTGGCTGAAACGCAAATCTGGGAAATAGAACAATAAAAATTAAGCAGTGGGGCAACGTACCTGTTCCTGTGCCTTTTGTTTGTGACCCCAAAAGAACAGAAAACATGGAAAAAAAACGATTGGCAATATTACTTGCCACATACAACGGAGAGCGGTTTCTACAAGAGCAGTTGGACTCCATATACAGACAGACCTGCCGCGACTGGACGCTCTACATACACGACGACGGTTCAACCGACGGCACACTGCACATGATTGCCGACAACGCCGCGCGACACAACAATGTCATTGTGCTCAACTACAAGGGAGGCACAGGCCCCAAGGACAACTTCCTGGGGATGTTGCAGCGCGTGGATGCCGACTACTACATGTTTTGCGACCAGGACGACGTGTGGTATGACAACAAAATAGAGGTTTCAATGCGCAGGATGCGCGAATTGGAGGAACTAAACGGTGACAAGCCTGTCGTTGTTTATACCGACCTTACCGTGGTTGACGGAAACCTCAAACCTCTGCACAAGTCGTTTTGGGCTTTTGAGGGCATACGCCCAAAATACTTCACGACTTTCAACAGGCTTGCAGCCAGCAATGTCGCCACTGGTTGCACCATGCTATTCAACAGGGCGGCAAAAGTACAAACAATAAATCCTGCGTCAGCCGCCCATATGCATGACGCTTGGGTTGTGGCATGCGCAATGAAAAACGGGGGTGTCATTGAGGGATTACCACAACCTACTGTATATTACCGCCAACATGGAAACAACTGTGTTGGTGCCACTCCTGCGAAGAGCCTTACTTTTTCCACTGCGTTCATTGGGATGCGGCAGCGGTTTGCCGACAATATGGTGCAGTACAGAATGCTGAAGTCGCTTGGCTACAGCTCGATATTCACTTATCTGAAAAACAAGATAGCCTACAGGCTATACATAAGAAAACATTGAAGTTATGGAAAAAAGAACCGATGCTTATAATTTTGACGTAAAGAAGTTGCTTGCGTCCATGATGAGACATAAGCGGCAGTATGCAATAGTGCTTAGCGTAAGTTTAGCCTTGGGCTTAATTGTGTCGTTCAGTTTGCCTAAGTCATACACCGCAAAGGTGATGCTCGCCCCCGAGACGAGCACCGAGAACGCCCTTGGCGGACTCAGTTCGATGGCCTCGCTTGTGGGCATCAACATGAATGGCATGTCGTCCGACGCCATATTCCCTGAGATATATCCCGACGTGGTAGGCTCGACAAAGTTCTTGGTGGAGCTTTCCTCCATAAAGGTGAAGTCGGCCGACGGAGCCATATCCACCACGCTTTACGACTACATGGAGACGAAGCAGAAGTCGCCGTGGTGGTCGGCCATGTTCAGTTTTTTGGGAAAGGAAAAGCACACTGGCAAGAACGTCGACGCATACAGGTTGGACAAAGACCAGTCGGGCATAATAAATGCCATAGGCGGCTCTATATCTTGCAGCGTGAACAGCAAGACCAACGTTATAACCATAAAGGCCACTGCGCAAGACCCGCTCATCTCGGCCACACTGGCCGACTCGGTGAGTGCACGCCTGCAGAAGTTCATCACCGACTACCGTACCAACAAGGCGCGCAACGACGTGAACAACATACAGAAACTATACAACGAGGCCAAGGCACGCTATGACAAAGCACGCCAGCTGTACAGCGCTTACTCAGACTCGAACAGCGACCTCGTGCTTGCAAGTTTCAAGGCAAAACAGACCGACCTTGAGAATGAGATGCAGCTACAGTACAACATTTTCTCGCAAGTGACCACACAGTTGCAAATGGCCAAGGCGAAGGTGATAGAGAAAACTCCAGTATATGCCGTGCTTCAGCCGAGCACTGTGCCATTCCGCCACTCTGCCCCAAAGAAGTCACTGATACTAGCGGCATTTCTCTTCATAGGGTTCTTTGGCTACACGGCCTATCTGGTGTTTAGACCATAAGGAGTTTTACTATGGGGATTGCAGACATTTCAAATAGATTCAAGACCACTGACTTACCTTTGTATGTGGGGAACTTTCTGTTCTTCATATTTATCCTTGTCGTCATGGTCGACCCCACCAACTCTATCCTTCACAAGAAGGACATCGCCTTTGTACTTGTCGTGGCCTACAACATGGCGGTATTCAAACCCGACTGGAGCAAGTTGCCATACATCCTGCTTCTTGTGTTTGCCATTACCGTGCCTTGGCTGACAACTACCATTACCATGGGGACTATGAATCCCGAAGAGGCGTTGGCGGCGTTCAAATCGATATCGCCTGTGATATTGCTGCTTTGGGTCAGAAACTACAACCTCATCAACTTGGCACGTGTCCCTGTGGTCATCTGCTGCATCGTGATGACTTCACTTTATATCGCAATGCTTGCCAATCCATTGATAGAAAATGCGGTGTGGATATTCATCAACGACAGTGACAGTACGGTAATGATGACTCGCCGAAGTTTTTTTGGAATAGAAATGTTTGCTTTTTACCTGAAGTCGTGCGTATCGTTTCTGTTTGTCGTCGCTTATTATATGGTGGGGCTTATGGACAAGACTCGGCGTGGTGTACTCAATTGGATAGCCATGTTTTTCATTGTCTTCACCTTTATGGTAAGCGGCACGCGCAGCACGATGCTTGCGCCGTTCTTCATATTTGTAGTCATAGCTTTCCGCGTATTCCGACATTCCAAGCGACTCAAGTATATCATGCTCCCCGTGGCTTTCTTTGTGGCCATTGCCTTTGTGGTGGTTCTTGTGGCGGCCATAATGGAGACCGACGAGGCTTCCAACGTGGTCAAGTATGGTCACCTTTCATCCTATGCCACACTGTTCGACGAGAACCCCTTGTACCTGATATTCGGTCAGGGACCAGGCACGAGCTTCTACTCGGAAGGGTTCAATGAGATTGTGTTCAAGACAGAGTGGTCATATCTTGAGATAATCAGATGCTATGGCCTGTTTTCGCTGCTCATCGTCTATGTATATTGGCGGCCGTTGCTCACATTTTGGTGCTTTAGGGAGTCCGATACTTTCACCTACAGTATGTTTTGGACATATCTTGCATATCTCTTAATTGCCGGTACCAACCCCCTACTCATATCGTCCACGGGAATGATAATATTAATGATGGCATATTCGTATGAGGACAAGGTGAAGAGGAACAATGCCCCCGAGCCTGCTTGAAGGCATGTCGTTGAAAAATGTTCACCTATCGAGGTGAAACAATTTTAATAACCACATCCAAAGAAATAATGATATGATTTCAGTCTGCATCACTACATATAATGGAGAGAGGTTCATACAAGAACAACTTTCTTCAATACTCCCGCAACTGTCGGTGGATGACGAGGTGGTCGTTTCCGACGACTGTTCCACCGACGACACACTGCAAGTGGTTGAGGCTCTTGGCGACAAGCGCATAAAGGTATTCAACCATAAAAGAGGAAAGGTCAAGTTTACTAACGATTATGCCACCGCCAACTTTGAGAATGCATTGCGACATGCTTCTGGCGACATCATATTCCTTTCCGACCAGGACGATGTGTGGATGTCCAATAAAGTGCAGGCTATGCTTAAGGCCTTGGAGCAATCGGATATGGTTATGTCCGACTGTATCGTGACCGACGGCCAGCTTAATGTAATCCACGATTCATATGCAAAAGCCTTTGTTCCTTTCAGCACAAGCCTCATCAGCAACTTTGTGCGTTGCGGTTTTCTTGGCAGTTGCATGGCTTTTCGGCGCTGTGTGCTTGAGCGCGCCCTTCCGTTTCCGCACTACGGCGTAGGCCACGACCTTTGGCTTGGCATGGTTGGACTGCGCCATTACCGTTTCTCTTATATACCGAAACCGCTGATGAAATACCGCAGACACACCAGCACCGTGACAATGGGCGGAAAGGAGAACGCCACATCTTTGTGGTTCAAGGTGTCATACCGTTTGTATATTCTAAAGGCAATGATAAGATTAATAATGAAATGAAAACAATACTACATATCTCGAAATACTACTATCCCGACCTTGGCGGCATAGAGACTGTGGCCAAATATCTTGCCGAAGGCATGGCTGGATATAACAATGTTGTGGTGTGCTACTCTAAGGACAACGCTTACCATGAGGACTGCGTAAACGGTATAAAGGTGTATCGAATGCCTGTCAACTTCTCGTTTATGAGCCAGGACGTGTCATTCTCTTATGCCAAGAGACTCAAAAAAATCTATGCGAAATACAATCCTGAGTATATTCACGTGCACTGTCCCAATCCATTTGTCTATCCTATCGTAACGGCTATTGCCGATAAAAGAACTAAGGTTGTCCTGCATTGGCATTCAGACATATTGTCAAAGGGCATCGTATATAAAGCGATAAAGCCGTTTGAGGATCTGATTCTGAAAAGAGCAGACCTGATTATATCAACAAGCCCCAACTACATACCACTGTCAAAGCCATTGCTACGCTATAAAAACAAGGTGAAGGTGGCGCAAAACGGACTCATCACTTCTGACTTTGACCTTCAAGACGGCGAGGAAGATGTAGTCAAGGAAATAAGAAGGAAATACAACGACCATCCGATTGTGTACTTTGTTGGACGGCATATACCATACAAAGGCATAGACTTTCTCATCAAAGCAGACGAATATATCAAGTCCGACTGCGAAATATTGATTGCAGGGAAAGGACCACAAGACAAGTACCTGAAAAGCATACCATGCAGCAAAAGGGTGAAATTCATCGGAAGACTCTCAGACAAAGACTTAAGATGCTATTCTCATGCAGCCGACGTTTTCGCTTTCCCATCCATAACAAAGGCCGAAGCTTTCGGCATTGCCTTGGCAGAAGCCATGTACTGCAAGAGCGTACCTGTGACATTCTCACTGGCCGGCTCTGGCGTAAACTGGGTCTCATTGGCTGGAGTCACAGGAGAACAGGTTCCACTAAAGGATGTGAAAGCCTTTGCTGCGGCAATAGACAAAATTCTTTCCGACAAAAAGCAGCAAGAGGTATACGCCGAAAAGGCAAAAGCCAGAATATTGGAACACTTCACCACAGCCAAGGCGGTGGAAGCTATGCTAAAGGCTTACAGAGCATTGGGGTGAAAACTCTTCACTTTGCACTACCACGCCCCCAAGTATATTCGAAAAGAAAAGGATTTGTTGACCTGACTGTTCACGTCAACAAATCCTTTTTTATTGTTTTATGGAATGAAAGTGTTAGGGGCTGTGTTTGAACGCCCTGTCCTCTACCCTACTCCCACTCTATTGTTGATGGCGGTTTTGAGGAAATGTCATAGCAAACGCGGTTCACTCCCTTCACCTTATTGATGATTTCGTTGGACACTTTGGCCATAAAGTCATACGGAAGGTGCGCCCAGT
>CAVGKZ010000070.1:0-7115 GCA_963630025.1 bacterium
GGCGTTCTCCGTACCACATACCTCGTCAACGAGGAAGGCACTATTGAGAAAATCTTCACTCCAAAGGAAATCAAGACGAAGATTCATGCGGAACAGATACTGGAATACATCAACAAATAACATCAATAAAACATGAAGATAGACCATGTTGCACTCTATTGCAGAGACTTGGATGGCATGAAGAGTTTCTTCGAGAAGTATTTCCACGGAACCCCAAATTCCTTGTATCACAATCCTCGCACCAATCTACGTACATACATACTGACTTTCCCCGATGGTGGGTCACGACTTGAACTTATGACACGCCCCGAGGTGGAAGGCGACAGCGGGAGTCAATACCATTCGGGCTTCATACACATCTCTTTTGCGGTAGGCTGCAAAGAGTCTGTAGACGAATTGACTGCCGCACTCAAAGCCGACGGTTACGAGACGCTTAGCGGTCCGCGCACAACTGGCGACGGCTACTACGAGAGTTGCGTAAGGGGCTTTGAGGGGATATTGCTGGAAATAACTGTATGAGGATAAGGAAAGAACAGGTTAGTACAATGAACATCGCGGAGGTAAGGACATTGACTCGCCCTTGCAATATGGTTAATCAATAAGATGGCGCAAACGCCGATGATAATATGAATTTGTATTGCGCACTGACGCAAGAGCTAAAAGCCAAGTAGCTGACGCAGTATGAAAAGAAATGATGGGTAAGAATGAAGAATCGCTGCGCATGGTAGAATTGGTATCCTCGCTGACAAGGCATAATGCCAGAAAGTCAACTGAGCTTGTATAGCCCAACAATGTTCCTTCAAGATACTGGCAAAACGGACAAATTTGAGGGTAAGCTTGCGCAAGTTGTTTTTTTACCGTCATAAAACGTTCTTTTTTGCTAATTTTGCATCCAGACAAAATATAGGAAATGTTCAGCAATCCTTGCCCCCTTTTATGGTGCAAAGATTTGCCTGATAGTGACAAAACATTGACAATGAACCTTCCTGAAAGTTTTAGACGCTATACCGCAGAACTCATGGGCGAGGAACTGTACAGCCGTATGGTTGCTGCGATTGACGGAGAAGTCCCTGTGAGCGTGCGTGTCAATCCGACGAAAGGCGACGAGTGCCCCGTCGGTGGTGAGCAAGTGGGCTGGTGCCCATACGGATATTACCTGTCGGGTCGACCGGCGTTCACCTTCGATCCGTTGCTTCATGCCGGGCGATATTATGTGCAGGAAGCTTCGTCAATGTTCATACATCATGTTCTCAAGGAACACGTTGCCGCTCCAGTGCGTATGCTTGACCTTTGCGCCGCACCGGGAGGCAAGTCTACAGCCGCCATTGCTGCACTGCCCGAAAGAAGTGTGCTTTTCAGCAATGAACCTGTTGGACTTCGGGCGCAGATATTGGCCGAAAACATGATGAAATGGGGCAATCCCAACGTGACTGTCACCAACAATTTTCCACATGATTATGCCCGTTCCGGACTTATGTTCGACGTGATTCTTTGCGATGTACCGTGCTCCGGCGAAGGTATGTTCCGCAAGGACGAGGGAGCCGTGGCCGAATGGAACGTGCAGAATGTGGAAAAATGCCGCCACTTGCAGCGCAGCATCGTGACCGACGCATGGCAATGTCTCGCGCCGGGAGGTTTACTCGTATATTCCACCTGCACGTTCAATGCACACGAAAATGAGGAGAATGTGCAGTGGATATGCGCCGAACTGGGTGCGGATGTGCTGCCCGTAAGCATAAAGCCAGAATGGGGAATCACGGGGGCGCTGCTTCCTGGCTTTGACAAACCCGTTTACAGATTTATTCCCGGCACGTCGCGCGGCGAAGGATTGTTCATGGCTGTAATGAGAAAGGCTGACGACAAACCTCTTCGGCAGCAACAGTCCGGCCGCAAGGGCGGCAAGCAAGGCAAGGCTGCCGTGAAAGGCTCATGGGCGGAATGGATTGACGGAGCCGAACAGTTTGACATACAGACGGACAACGGCGGCAATGTGGTGGCCATACCAAAGACCATGGCCGATATGTACCGCACAGCTCGTACGAATCTGAAAGTAATACATTCGGGAGTGTGCCTCGCCACGGCAAAGGGGCGCGACTTTGTGCCGTCGCAGTCGCTCGCTTTGTCTACGGCTCTGCGACAGGACGCTTTTCCAAAGGTGGAACTCGGCTATCAGGAAGCCATCAGCTATCTGCGCCACGAGTCGCTTCCGGCACTGCCGGAGCACGTTGCGCGCGGCTTTGCACTCGTTACATTCGGCGGCACGCCGCTCGGTTTCGTGAAGAATCTTGGCAACCGGGCAAACAATCTATATCCGCAGGAATGGCGCATAAAGAGCAGCTATACTCCTGAACCGCAATCCATATTCACAGAAAAACAAAACCTTAAAACAGAATGAAACAATATCTTGACCTGCTCGGCCGCATACTCGCCGAGGGAGCAAAGAAGACCGACCGCACTGGCACGGGTACGCTCAGCGTGTTCGGCAACCAGATGCGCTTCGACCTGAAAGACGGCTTTCCGCTGCTCACTACAAAGAAACTGCATCTCAAGTCAATCATCTACGAACTGCTTTGGTTCTTGAGAGGCGACACCAACATTGCGTTTCTCAAGGAGCACGGCGTGAGCATCTGGGACGAATGGGCAGATGAAAACGGCGACCTCGGTCCTGTCTACGGCCATCAGTGGCGGTCGTGGCCAGACTACAACGGCGGTACGATAGACCAGATAAAGAATGTGATAGACCAGATAAAGCATACGCCGGACTCGCGCCGCATGATTGTGAGTGCATGGAATGTGGCCGAAGTGGACAAGATGGCTCTGCCGCCGTGCCACACCATGTTCCAGTTCTACGTGGCCGACGGCCGTTTGAGCCTGCAACTGTACCAGCGCTCTGCCGACACGTTTCTCGGAGTGCCGTTCAACATAGCTTCCTATGCGCTGCTTCTGCAAATGGTAGCGCAGGTGACGGGACTTGAACCCGGTGAGTTTGTACACACAACGGGTGACACGCACCTCTATCTCAACCATCTGGAACAGGCACGGCTGCAGCTCACGCGCGCTCCACGACCGCTGCCGAAGATGAAGATAAACCCCGATGTGAAGGACATCTTCTGTTTCCGCTACGAAGATTTTGCGCTTGAAGGCTACGACCCTTGGCCGCACATCAAGGCTGCCGTGGCGGTATAGACAATACGTACAGGTGTAACACTACAAAAACAACAGCAACAATGAGTATAAACATAATAGCGGCGGTAGCCCGCAACAGAGCGATAGGCAACGGCAACAAACTGCTGTACTGGTTGCCTAACGACCTTAAAAGGTTTAAGGCGCTCACCACAGGCCACACGATAATTATGGGACACAACACATTCCGCTCTCTGCCCAAGGGAGCTTTGCCCAACAGGCGCAACATCGTGCTGAGCCGTTCGGTGGAGTCGCTGCCCGGATGCGAGTGCTTCGATTCGCTCGAAAAGGCTCTTGCGGCCTGCAAGGACGACGAAGACATATATGTAATAGGTGGCGAACGGGTCTACAGCCAGGCCATCGCCTTTGCCGACCGACTTCTTCTGACCGAAATAGACGACACTCCGCAACAGGCCGATGCCTTCTTTCCTGACTACAGCGACTGGAGGGAAGTGGCACGTGAGGCTCACACCGCCGACGAGAAGCACGCCCAATGCTATGCTTTCGTAGACTACGAGAGGTAAGTCCTGTTCAAAGAATCCGGAAATTATTCTTTTCTCGTTTCTAAAACGAGCAGAGCGACCTATGAAGTTCCGTTGTTGAACTTCGTAGGTCGCTCTGTTTGTTTTGCAGCTTTTTTGTCTTTTCTTTTGTTATTCCGCTTCCGGTTCGCTGTCAGTGCTTATGGTTTCGCCAAACGGGATGTCCATGATGGGGAGCTGACGGTCTATGGCGGAGTTGAACGAGATGATTGTTTCGCTCCGTGACAGTCCCAGCGGCTGCAGCTTGTCGTGTATGATGTTGAGCAGATGGTGGTTGTTTATGGCGTAAATCTTGATGAAAAGGTCAAAGTCGCCAGTCGTGTAGTGACACTCCACCACCTCGGGTATCTTCTTCAACTCGGTCACCACCTTGTCGAATTCGCCCGGATTGCGCAGGTTGAGACCTATATACGCGCAGGTTTCATAACCTATTTTCTCCGGATCAATGATGAATTGCGAACCTTTGATGACTCCAAGTTTCGTGAGTTTCTGTATTCTCTGGTGGATTGCCGCACCGCTCACATTGCATGCGCGTGCCACTTCGAGAAACGGCACTCGTGCATCTTCTGCTATCAGGCGCAATATCCATTTGTCCAGTTTGTCCAATTTCTGTGTTGCCATTGCTTTTTTTCTTTTTGTTGCAAAGATAAGGAAAAATCCGGTTAAAGCAATGATTTGTTAGGGAATAATGCTCTAAAACTGTGATAATGATATTGTTGGCGCAATTGTTAACACCCCGTTACTTGCTCTGCTCGGCCGAATAGTTCACTTTCAGAGCACCTGCTTTGCGCAGCGACTGCTTCACTTCCGTCACCACACTCATGCGCGTGTGCTTGTCGGCCTTTATGCTTACGGTCATCCGTTTAAGGTCTTCGGGAGCCATGCGCGAGCGTTCCGACGAGATGTATGCTGCAATGTCTTCCACTCCGGCCAACTTGTCGTTCAGCTGTATGGCCGTTTGCGCCCCGGGAGCGGTCTTGCCATTGCCTGGCTGCAGTGGTTTCCCTATATATATGTACGACACCGCCGACTTCTTCGTGAGCCGTTCCAGTTCCTTTCCCTGCGGCACCTGATACTTCACCTTCACCTGCACTTCGCGCATGTGGGTCACAATCATGAAGAAGAAGAGCACCGTGAAAATCAAGTCGGGCAGCGACGCAGTGTTCAGTCCTGGCACTTCATGGTCGCGTCTTTTGAACATCCGGCTACTCATTGGCCACCTCCCCGCCGTTGCCCGGCTCTGCTTCAGATATGCGTTGCGGATAATATGCGTTCACGGCATCCCGTTGTTCCTGCGTACACTGGTTCAACGGATGGCCGAAACGTGACTGTGCCAGTTTTTCGCGCAGCCGGTTGTATGCGCAGACGATGGCGTTTTGGGTTTTGAAATAGGTGTCGTAGCTGGCGTTGTCTGAAACTTTGATTGAAACGATGTGCTTGTCGGTGATGGCACAACGCCCCAACAAGGGTATGTTGCGCACGTGCTTCTCCGGTTTGTCTGCCGTGTTGCCCTTGTTCTCCACAAACGATTCCACTGCCGAAGACAGTTCCCGAAAGTCAACAGCCTTGCCGTCGCAGCGCAACACGTCGCCGTCGTCAATGCTCACTCTTAACACGTTGCGCTGGTTGACGCTCACTTCCCTAACCTCTTCCTTCTGTGCGGGAGGCGGAAGACGGCGCGCCAGTCCCTTGTCGGTGTCCATCGATGTGGTGACAAGGAAGAACGTCAGCAGCATGAATGATATGTCGGCTGTCGATGTGGTGTTGAGTTGCGGAAAGCTTTGCCGCTTGCGTCTGCTGAACATGGTCAGTCTTCCCCTTTCCGTTTAGCCTTTCTGTTGTGGCCAGACAAGCCGTAGCCCATTGCCCCTACGGCCACCAAGAGCAGCACCGCCGACGTGTAGATGAACATGTCGGTGGCTTTGAGCCAGAATGTGTCTGTATAATCCACTCCGTTGATGGACAGTGGCGAGGACGAACCCAATGCAAACGTCACTGCGAGTGTGGCCACGAGCAGCGCTGCCGAGCCGCGCGCAATCCTTGCCGCAGGTATTCCGTTTACCACCATGTCGGTCTTGTTTCTCAGTCGCAGTCCCCTGACCATGGCCACTACTGCCACTGCCACTGCCACTGCGATGAGCAGGTAGACGAAAACGAGCAGAGCGTCGGTCAGTACGGGGGCGTTGAAGTTGGAGTCGTCGGCAAACGGAGCGTCGAAACCGACGAGGAAAAAGGCGGCAAAAAGCACTGCCGTGGCCGCAACCAAGGCTATGAGCACACGTCCGGCTATCTTGTCTGCCGGAGCGTCGCGCCATGTTTTTGCCTTCGACTTATCCATTGTGCGTCAGTTTGTATCTCATTATCGTGTCGAGAAGAGCTATGGCCGACTCCTCCATCTGCGATGTGATGTGGTCAATCTTCGACACTATATAGTTGTAGAACAACTGCAACACGAGAGCTACGATGATGCCGAAGATGGTTGTGATGAGAGCCACCTTCATACCTGCAGCCACAATCGTGGGACTGATGTCGCCTGCGGTGCGAATCTGCTCAAAGGCCATCACCATGCCGATCACTGTTCCGAGAAATCCTAGCGACGGAGCCATCGTGATGAACAGCGTTATCCATGAGCATCCGCGCTCCAGATTGGCCGACTGCACCGAGCCGTAGGCCACGATGGAACGCTCTATGTTGTCCATTCCCTCAGTGATTCGCGTCAGTCCCTGATAGCATATCGACGCCACAGGACCTCGCGTTTCGCGGCACAACTCCTTTGCACCGTCTATGTCGCCAGCCTCAACCTTTGCCGAAATGTCGCCCATGAACTTCTTGGCGTTTATTTCCGACAGTGTGAGGTATATGATTCTCTCTATGCAAAAGGCCAGTCCGATGACGAGAGCCAGAGCCACGAGCGACATGAAACCGGCGTTGCCCTCAATGAATTTCGTTTTCAGTTCCTTGTGGAAACCTCCGCTTTCCTCTGCCACCGGGGCAATGTCGCCGCCGTCAGTGGCAGTCTCTTCAGCCAGAGCTGCGGCGTCCACACTGTCCGTAGCTTCTTCCGCAGAGGTCTTTGAACTGTCCTTTGCCACAACCTGCGTCGTGTCTTTTGCTGCGGGCAGCGCACTTGTCGTCACCGTGGGAGCGGCAAGCATCGCGGAAAGAGCCAGTGTTGCAATCAGTCTGTTCATATCTATATATATAATGTATAAGTCTGCCTTATTTGTCCGTCAGAAAAATCATTCGTACTGTCAGAATCAGTTTGCCGACGAACTGGGCAATACGCTTGCAAAGGTATCTATATTCGACAAAACGGTTTGTTTGTCAAAACAACATTTATGAAACATTAACCCCGCACGGGTTTCTTGTCCGCTCCCGTCCGCTTTCATG
>CAVGKZ010000070.1:7125-27416 GCA_963630025.1 bacterium
CATTAACCCCACGCCGTTAGGAGTGGGAATTCTTGGATGGTTATTTCACCTTGACGAAGTCGGGAAAATGAAGCAAGCTGCAGCAGTTACAAAAAACTGCATCAAGTTTTACCGAAAATAGCATATATTTTCACCAAAGATTGCATACATTTTCGACCAAAATTGATGTGATTTTTTTGAGGTCGCCATAACACGTTGCGCAACAAAGGATTGCAAATGTGCACACAAAAAGAAACAGAAAGGCAACGATGGAGGGGTTCCACCGTTGCCTTTCTGTTTCTTGGCGTATGCTAAAGAGAGCCTTTGGATATCGCTGGATTGTTGGTTGTTATTTGACAACCTTTATCGTTTTTCCGTCCTGTGTCTTCACGATGTTCAGACCGGGAGCGAGTTTGCCGACGCGTGTTCCGCTGAGCGTGTAGATGGCCTCGCTGCCGTTTGCTGTCTGAGCGTTGCGCTTTGCCAAGGAGATTCCTGCGTCTACTGCGGCGGCGTCAACCTTGCACTGGGCGGCATTGAGGATGCTTCCGTTGGCGGCAATCACCATAGCAACGACACGCAGGTTGTGCTTGTCCTGTATGATTGGTTGGTTCTGGTAGTTCAGAACCTTGTCGGTGTCAAACGTGAACGTCGTCTCATAGTCCTGGTCTTCCACAAGTGTTTCGGGCAGAGGCTGCTGCTCTTTGGTGAAGTAGGTGGAATAGGCCACTACATCGGGGAAGTACAGTCCTGCTACAGACTCGTCTGTGTAGAACTTGGCGAACTCCGGTTCGGGGAAGTTGCGCTCCACTCCGGCCAGTTCTGGGAAGTAGTTTGACTGCAACCACGACACGCCCTCGCCGTGTAGACTGTCGGCAAGCAATACATACTCAACCTTGCAGCCAATTGTTCTTTCGGGATCTACCGAAGCCACGGTGGCCTTTGCCGCAATGGTCTTCGCATCGGCGTTGAATGAAGCCTCAACGTCAACGCTTACGGGAGAAGGCTCTTTGCACACGGCCAGCCAAAACTTGTCTATGCCGAAGCGGCTTTCCTCATTGCCATAATAAGCGTCGGTCTCATAGAGTCTGTCGAGGAAAGCGCCAGGATAGCCAGAGATCTTAGATGGATACTTGCTCGCATCGTTGACCACGCACATAGGGTCGGCATTGTGGTATGACAGACCGATGAAGCGGTCAGGATAGAGTCGCGTCATCACCTCCAAACCCACAAGTCCGCGCGGACACCAGCCGCACCATGTGCCAGTGTATTCTTCAAGCACAGCGCTGTGCTTCGTGTCGCGATTGTATATTCTCAGCGTGCTCTCGCGCTGCGTGCCGTTGGCATAGGCCGTTCCGTTGATGCCAGTCAGGGTGAACTTCACGGGGTAAGTTCCTTTCTGCGCCAGTGCCGGCATGGGGATTTCCACGGTGCGCTGTGCGCAGAAGTACGGAGGTACGGTATCGGTAAGCTCGTAGTGCTCCGTACCGGTCTTGCCGTCCACTTCATAGGAGTAGTCTATGCTCTTTATGCCTCCAGCGCCATAGTTTTTCAGCTGCACGCTCAAGTCGGTCTGCCTGTTTATCATGCCATAAACAATGTTGTCGTTGCTGGTAATGTCACCGGCCACGGCATCGGCACCGCCAAGGAGCAGGCGCATGGCTGTGGAACCGCTGCTGCGATAGAACTTCCACTTTATGTAGGTTGACGATGAGTATATGTAGTATCCGCCCTGATACGACTCTGTGGTGAGTCTCACCGGAGTCTTTGCAGTCGGGCAGTTCTTCACGTCGTCAACCGTGAAGGTGTAGCCCACATATATTGAGTCGCCCGTCAAGGCGTAAGCTTCGGGCAGAGTGTAGGTGACGGTGTCGGCATTGAACTCAACCTCGGCATTCATCACGTCGGGCGTAAACACCTTCTTGCCGCTCTCGTCTTTCGTGATCTGGAGCTTCTTGCTCATCCATATCTTCAGGTTCGACAGGTTTTCGCGGCTATTGAAAGGCACAGTGATGGCCTTCAGAGTCTTGCCGTTGAAGTCGCTGCCGCTCACCAGCATGGCCACGTTGTATGTTTCCTTCTTCGAAGTTCCAATCTCCACGGCGTCGCCTGCGCCGGTGTCATAGCTGAACACCACGTCGTCGGCACTTGCCTTTGCTGATGCCATCAGCAGCGTTGCCGCAATGGCAGAGTATGTAAGTCCTGAATGTTTCATGTTCTTCTCTTGTTAAATGTCTTTTTATGGTTGCTCTATAAACTAAGAATGGGGCACGCCGTCCACACGTACATGCCCCATTCCTTAGAGGTTCTTTTGTTCTATGGCTTTTACTTCACCATCACTTTCTTTGTGATGACAGAGCCGTCGGCCAAAGTTGTAGTCTTGATGTAGAGTCCGTGAGAAATCTTGCTTACCGCACGTCCGCTCAGGTCGCAATACTTAACGCTCTTCACGCTGGATACGTTAGCCTTGATGGCCTCGACGCCATCTTCTTCCTCGCTCTCAACCTCATGCCATACTATGCCGGAAGCGAGCTTCGTTGTACCGTCGTTGTATATCTCCTGGATACCAATCTTGTCGAAACCAGATATGTAGAAGTAGAATATGTGGTTGTCGCCATAATACTGTATGTGGCTGTTGTCGGTGTAGAGGTAGGGCACTTCCACGAGCGGCTCTTCAAGGGTTGTATACGTGTCGGTGTCGAACGTGAACTCCTCGTCGTCGAGATAAGCCTTGTAGTAGAGGTGCTCGGCCGGCAAGTACAGGCTGTCGGTGCTCAGGCGGTTGAGGTAGAACTGTATGCCACCGTAGCCGGCATCAACGTCGTATGCCATGAAGTCATAGATGGTCGGGTCGATAGGCGTGCCGGCCTTCTCTGTCCAAGCGGCGATAGACGGCTCTAAGTACTGAACCTGTGCGTTCAAGCCCTTGTTGCCCTTGCTTATGGCAATGCCCAGTGAGTCGTTCTTGAGGGTCTTTGCTGCGGGGTCGTAGTCAAACACAATCTGCTTTACAGCATAAGTGCTGTCGTATGTGTAGTCATACTCCTCGTCGTATATCGAGTCTTGTCCGCAAGTTGCGAAGAACACGTGAGCCTCCGTCACGGTATCTACACCAAGATACTGGTTGCTTTCAAATACGGCCTTGTTGCCTTCAATCTTTCCCTTTGCCCATGCGTTGGGTTGGTTGTCGGAGAGTGCGCCGAGATAGATGTCGTCGCCCTCAATGGCAACCTTTACGGGCTGATAGTCCTTGCCGTCCTCTGTGGATGCAGCGTAGGTCATAAGAGAGCGCTCGGCTGCTGCGGGATTGGAGGGAGTTACTGTGGGCTGCTCAAACTTCTTGAGCGACACCAGATAGTCGCCATAGCCTGCCCAATCGCCGTCTGACGTTCCAAGGCCAATCATGTAATTGAAGTCGTCGCTCTCGGCAAACACGAGCGAGTCGCCGCGGAGAACAAACTTCACGGTCTGTATGCTGTCGTCGGCAAGATACCAATTATCTTCCTCACTGTACTTGAATCTCCACAGACTGTAGTATTCTGACTCACCGTCGTAGTCCTCGGCATAGATGGCCTGCGGCAAGTTGAACACAACGGTGTCGCCCTGTGCCTTCTCAGCCTTCAGCCATGCATTGCTGTAGAATGTTCCTATAAGGTTTTTCACATACACGTTGCCGTCGCTGCCGTCAACCCAGTCGATTGCACCGCCGTCGGTGTATACCCTATATGTATAGTATCCAAAGAACGTTGTCCATCCCTCGGTATACTGATACCAGGCTTTGTGGAGCGTTCCTTCGGGCTGATTCGTTATAATCGTGGGAGTCACTTCCTCATCCTCTGCGCGGCGCAAACCTGCGGTCAATGCGGCGCGGCTCGAAGAAAACGCCACTTCTGGAAATTTCATCCTCTGGTTCTTGTTCAGCACGTTTTGGGGCATTCCTGCCTCGGCAGCAGCCTTGGCGTTAGCCTTCTGCAACGTTGTGTAAAGAACTGGTTTTTCTGATTTCTGAGCTGTAGTCGTTGTTGACAATGCCAGCAATGCTGCAGCCAATGCAAAGTAATACTTTCTCATAAGCTATAACATTTTAATGATTATGTGTGTTATCTGAATATTCAAACTCCTCTGTTTTCTTGTTTAATGCTGCAAAAGTAAGTATTAACTTTACAAAAAGCAAATAAAATACCATATTTTTTAATATTCCGTCAGAATTTGTCGGCATTGAGTGTCTTATCGTAATATTTATGAGGAAAGTATAAAAGAAGAATCGCTTGCGCAAAAAGAAGAATACAGCGCGGATGAAGGCAGTGGAAGGCATTTGGTGGGGGAATGTCATGACGGCAGCATTAGAGTCTTAATAGTTTTTCCTTTACCATCACTATGCGTGTTTTTTGCTAATTTTGCAGCCAGGCAAATCCCAACTTCATAATCAGAATAATAATAGTGGTTGCTGTGGAGTAGTTTGCATATAGAAACAAGTCACACATATATGAGAAAGAAATCAAGAGAAATGGATGCGCAATGGGCGTTGGAAGTGATGCGCCGCGCTCCATACATAACAGTGAGCTTCGTTGACGCTGAGGGCGAGGCATACGGTTTGCCGCTGTCGTTGGCATCTGAGGATGATGTGCATTGGTACTTCCATTGCGCATTGGAGGGCAAGAAACTGGATGCCATCAAGGCTCATCCGCAAGTGTTCCTCTCCGCTGTGTCGCGCTGTACGCCTACGGTAGGGCCTAAGGACGGCAGTTTTACTGTCCAGTACAAGTCGGCCACGGCTGTTGGAACGGCGGAACTGGTGGAGGATGACGACGAGAAGATACACGGACTCCGTCTTGTCAGTGAGCGTTTCCTGCCAGAACACATGGATGCCTTTGACGGCAGCGTCGCCCGGTCGCTTGGACGTACCGCCGTAGTCAAGATTACTTTGTCTGAACCTGCTGTGGGCAAGCGCAAGCAATATGACAAGGATGGCGAGGAAATGAAGTTCGGAAGAATGGAGTAAGGCTGTCGTTTGCCAGTTGGGCATGCGCCTACTCCCTCAGTGCAGTAGGAAGGCTTAGTAGGTGCTGCGTCTGCGCTGCCCCCTTCATGCTAAAAAATCAAACAGTTTTTTCGGACGCAGCGAGGACGCAGCGTCTACTAAGGCAGTCGTTTGCCAGTTGGGCATGCGCCAACTAAGCCTTCCGTTTGCCAGTTGGACGCATGCGCCTACCAAGTTTGTCTTGTTTTTTGTCTTATTGCCCCAAGCCTGGCGTTAGAAGTTCCACTTCACACCGAGACAGGGGCGGCACTTGAAGCCTTGGGTTGAGCCGAAGTTGTTGCTGAGTTCAATCTCCGTACCCACGTTGAGGTTGGGTACGCCGAAGTGCTGGCCCACGTTGTACCACAGTTGAGGCTCGGTGCAGAACACGGTGCTCCTGGTTTCGGCGTTGTCGCCGTCGAAGCAAGTGTGGTTCTCCCACCAGAAATCAGCGAACCCGTCAAACAGGAGACCCTTTACGCCGAAGAGGTCGTTCATGGCCCACACCACGGTAAACTGCATGGGCACGTTGCTTGTGGTTTTGCGTATGGTCTTGTAGAGTGCTTTCAGGTTGAGCGTGTTCTTGAAGTCCTTGCTGTGCAGAAAATAGTCGATACCGAAGAGCCACGCCGTGTTGATGGGGTAGTTCCGCGTGATGCCACCGTTGTATTCCACCTGCAGGCTCAGGTCCTTCAGTTTTGTGTCTTGCCAGAAGTTGAGGCAGCGGGCAATCTCGGTGTAGGTTCCGCCTTGCGACAGATTGGGGCCTTCCACGTACTGGTTGTAGTTGAAGTCGTGGTCGACGAAGAAATAGGTGTTACCCCATTTGTCGGCTTTGAACATCTCTAATGTGAGGGTTACAAACTTACGGTCGTCGCCGAAGTCGTAGAAAACTTGTGCGTTCACTTGCGCCTTTGCCTTTGGTGTGGCCACAAAAAGCAGGGCGAACAAAAGTGCCAAGATTGAAGGTCTGGTTGCTTTCATCCGTTGTGTGTTTTGTTTATGGTTTTGTATTGAGGCGCAAAGGTAATACTTTTTCTGTAAAATAATATACAAACGCAATAGCTTACAAACGGAAAGTTAAGAAATCTCTAAGAGAAAGTTGCCTGATTTCCATGAGAAACTTGGCAACTTTCTTATGGAAATCAGGCAACTTTCGTTTTTCGGCCAATCCGCTCGCTGCGGCTATGTTGCAACAAGAGGCGCAAATCCTTTCGGAATTGTCATGTTTATTCACCACGGAATGTGCTATCCGCAGTGGAAATATTTGCGCACAAGTTCCGCTATAGCCTTGTCGTCGCCCTGGATTGTGGCGCGCAGGGTGCGGTCGTCGTAGCTGCGCAGTTGGGTGATGATGCCGTCAATCATGGTGGGACTGAACACGCCGTACTGCTCAAACACCGCGCGTTGGCGCTCAAGGCAGTCGGCTGAGGCTGCGCAGCTGTCGGGCAGGGTGGCCAGCTTTGCCAGTTTGTCGGCGTTGACGGCGTCGTGTATGTTCACGTCCACGTATGTCCGCTTTGCCACATCCTGCGCATTGTCTATCTCGAAGCCGTGGCGGCAAGCCACGCAAAGCCCGGCCAACAGCTGATAGACGTCTGCCGAGCCGTCGGGTGAGCGCATCTCCACGGTCTGCTTCTGCGTGGTGTCAATGCGGGTTGGCGGTTCCAAGGGGTTTGCCTTGCGGCACATGTCCACGCCCGATGTCCATCCCAGAGGCACGCGGACGAGCACCGAGCGGTTGCGGTCGCCCCAGCAGATGTTGGTGGGAGCCTCCTGATGGGGCACAAGGCGGAAATATGAAGTCGGGTTCTTGTTGCCGAAAGCGGTGATACTCGGTGCCAGGTCCATCATGCCGGCTATGGCTTTAAGCGCATGCTGGCTTAGCTGGCCGTTGTCGAGCATCATATTGCGGCCGTCCTTCATCAGTTGCATGTGTATGTGCAGTCCCGACCCGGCCTTGCCCGCAGTAATCTTTGGGGCGAACGACACTTCCTGCTCGGCGTATTCTGCATTGAGGCGTATTATCCACTTGGCCAACAGTATCTGTTCGGCGGCACTCATTGCGTCGCAGGGCAGAAATTCAATCTCGTTTTGCTCATACAGCCGACCGTTGAGCGTGAAGTTGCCCACCTCCGAGTGGCCGTATTTCACCCGTCCGCCCATCTCCGTAATGGCTTTCATGCAGCATATACGGGAGTATTCCGTCTTTGCGAAAGGGCCAGACTCGTGGTATCCGTGCTGGTCTTCGGCGGGAAATTCTCCTCTGTCGTCCCTTATCACATAGTATTCCAGTTCGGCCATGGCGTGGAAGTCCATGCCCGTGGTGCGCTTGAATGCTTCCATAGCCTTGATAAGCGTCTGCTCCGGCGCACTGGCCAGAGGGTTTCCGTCCTTGTCGAAGTAGGAACAGAGCATACAAAGTGTGGTATTGTTGTTGTCATACCACGACATATAATGGGCGTATTCGTCAGGCGGTGTCCCGGTGGGAAGTATGAACGCCGTGTTGAAGCGCGGCACAACATAAAGGTCACTGCTGTCTGCGTCGATGAAATCGAACAGGCTTGATCCGTCTACCCTCTCGCCGCACGACAATAAGGTGTCGAGATAGTCCTTGTCGTTTATTATGAAGTTGAGTGTCTTCAGTCGCCCGTCACCGCCCACATACATGAAATTGATGTGGCGAATCTGGTGCTTGCATATATAATAGAAGATGTCCTTCTTGGTAAACTCGCTCGCCGGCTTTTGCAAACTGCGGACAATAGGATTGGCGTCCATTGCATACTTGTTGTCTTCTGTAATCCATCCGTTTTCCATAATCGTGTTGTCTTTAGGTTAGTGTAATAGTTGAATAGGCAGACTCCGCTTCCTATGACGCAAATATACGTCTTTTATTCCGTTTCGCCAAGTCAGGAACACCTCTGTTGTGGTTGTTTTTGCCTACCTTTGCATAACCCATAGCTGCACTCGGCAATTAGAAAGCAAGCTTTCATTGCCCTCGCTGGCAATGGCTTTGCATAACCCATAGCTGCACTCGGCAATGGCTTTGCATTTGCTCTCGCTTATCTTATATTATACAGGAATGAACATACGTGACAGACAGATACTCAACATTGCGTTGCCTTCGATAGCGTCAAACATCACTGTTCCGCTGCTCGGCATGGTCGATGTGGCCATAACCGGCCATCTCGGGAGCGTGGTTTACATGGGCGCGATAGCCGTTGGTGCAATGATATTCAACCTTGTTTACTGGATATTCGGTTTCCTGCGCATGGGCACGAGCGGCACTGTGTCGCAGGCTTTCGGCCGTCGCGACCTTGCCGAAGCCTCCCGTCTGCTCGTCAGGTCTGTTGTTGTCGCGTTGGTGCTTGCCCTTGTGCTGGTGGTGTTGCAACGGCCTTTGCTGCGAGTGATGCTCCTCTTGATACATCCCACGGCGGATGTGGCTCCGGCGGTGGCCACATACTTCAGCATCTGCATCTGGGGAGCACCGGCCATGCTGTCGCTATACGGACTGTCGGGGTGGTTCATAGGTATGCAAAACACGCGCATACCGATGCTTGCGGCCATTGTGCAGAACGTGGCAAACATCATTGCAAGCCTCGCGTTTGTATGTCTGTTGGGGATGAAAATGGAAGGAGTTGCCTTGGGAACGGTGGTTGCGCAGTATGCAGGACTGGCGGTTGCTGTCATTTTCCTTGTGCGACGCTACGGTCGGCTGCGCCGGTATTTCAGTTCCGACGGACTGTTTGCATGGAGCGCTATGGGGCGCTTCTTCAGTGTGAACCGCGACATATTCCTGCGCACACTGTTTCTTGTGGCCGTCAATCTCTACTTCACCTCGGCCGGAGCGCGCCAGGGAGCCACGGTGCTTGCCGTCAACGCCATGCTCATGCAGTTGTTTCTGCTCTTCTCCTATGTGATGGACGGCTTTGCCTATGCCGGTGAAGCCTTGGGCGGACGCTACTTCGGGGCGCACAATCGCAGTGCCTTTGCCGACACGGTGCGCCGTCTGTTTCTTTGGGGACTGCTCGTCACGGTGTTTTTCACTGCCGTCTACGCCATCGGCGGCACCGCTTTTCTCTCCTTGCTCACCGACGACGCTCATGTCATAGCTGCCTCCCGTGACTATCTTCCTTGGGCGTTGGCCATACCCGTGGCCGGATGTGCAGCGTTTGTCTGGGACGGACTCTTCATCGGCATGACCGCCACGCGCCTCATGCTCCTGTCGTCAGCGTTGAGTGCCTTCGCCTTTTTTGCCGTGGCCGTTGGCCTGTTTCCAGTCATGGGCAATCACGCTCTGTGGCTTGCCATGCTCGTCTTTCTCGCCATGCGCGGCCTTGTGCAGACGGTGGCAGGGATGGTTGGGATGAGGAAAATGTGAGGTCTTGCTAAGACAAGTGTGTGCTAATCTTGCTCCAATATTTCCATCATCTGCGCTGCCGTCACCACTTTAGGCGTGCGGGGAAAGTGCTTTAGGTTGCCTGTAACCAAGAACGAGTCTTCTTCGCTCAGGGCAACTTCATAGAAGACACGGTCGTCTTCGTCTGGCATTTCGCCATTGTAAGGAAAACGGTCTGAGTCGATGCCGTGCTGCTTGATGAAGTTCAGCAGCCTTTGAATGTCCTTATCCGCTAAATGAAATTTGGAGCGATGCAGTACTTCCGAGTATTCTTCAAGAATTTCACTGCTGTACAGAGGCTTGATTTTCCCCTTGAACATGCTTTTGATGACCATTCTGGTTGAGGCCGTCTGATTCTTTGTGATAAATGAAGACACAAAGATGTTTGTGTCAATGACTGCATATACCATTGCGTTCCTTTCTTAATCGTCTGACTTCTCTTATTTCCGCGTTGATCTCATCCAGTGTCATTTCCACATTGTTCGCTCTTGCCGCATCACACATGTTTTGGAACGCCTCGCGTGCTTCTCTTGTAACTTTGTCCTCTTCCTTGGCTTTGATGGAAAAGGGGATGCTCTTGCTGCGGATGACGGCTTTCACAAAGATGTTGATTGCGGTGTTTGCGCTCATGCCAAACTGTTCGCAGAGTTGGTCGAACTGCATCTTCTGCTGGCTGTCCATTCTGACTGTCATTGCTGTCTGTGCCATAGTGATTGTCGTTTAAAGATTGTTTGTATGGCGATATGCCACTTGTTTGATTGCAAATATAAGTCATTCTGACAGAAAAAACAATTGTTTTTGACGAAAAACTTCATCGCTTGCGAAAAACGGTTAAGCATTTATGAAAAGCAGTCATGCCATTTGCGAAAAACAACTGTGCCACTTACGGCCCGTAACTATGCCATTTACAACTCGTAAACGTGCCGTTTACACCCCGTAAATGTGCCACTTTTGATTCGAAACCAAACCGCCTGCTTTTGCTTACAGAGTTGTTCTTCTGTGTTATCTGTAGAAAAGAGTGTAAGCAAGTGGAGGCGTTTTGCTTACAGTTTTTCGACCTTTTGAAAAGGTGAGGTGGTTAAGGGACTCGCAAGAGGGTCAGCGGTAAGCAAAAAAAGTGTACCTTTGCACCTGTTTTGATGCTACACATTATTATATGATAGACACATCAGCCTTTCAGGGCAAGAAAGCGGTGTACTTCACCCTTGGCTGTAAGCTGAACTACTCCGAGACATCCACGTTCGGGCAGATGCTGCGCGAAATGGGGGTGGCCACGGCACGCGAAGGAGAGAAGGCCGACCTCTGTGTGATAAACACCTGTTCGGTGACGGAGGTGGCCGACCACAAGTGCCGCCAGGCCATACACCGTCTGGTGCGCAACAATCCGGGAGCGTTTGTGGTGGTCACGGGATGCTACGCGCAGCTTGAACCAGAGAAAATCAGTCGCATGGACGGCGTGGACCTCGTGCTTGGAGCCAACGAAAAGGCCGGACTGGTGCAGTTTCTCTCTGAGAAATGGAGTGAGGCGGCCGCCGGCAACGAACATTTGCACCAGCACTTCGCTGTGAAGACCAAGGATATACGCACGTTCTCGCCGAGTTGCTCGCGGGGCAACCGCACGCGCTACTTCCTGAAAGTACAGGACGGGTGCGACTGTTTCTGCACCTACTGCACCATACCCTTTGCCCGCGGTTTCAGCCGCAACCCTTCGATAGAGTCGCTTGTGGCTTTGGCGGAGCAGACCGCAAGGGAGGGAGGCAAGGAGATAGTGCTTACGGGAGTGAACATAGGCGACTTCGGCAAGACAACAGGCGAGAAGTTCATCGACCTGGTTAGGGCGTTGGACGCTGTGGAGGGCATCAGCCGATACAGAATCAGCAGTATAGAACCGGATTTGCTCACAGACGAACTCGTGGACTACTGCGCCGGCAGCCGTGCCTTCATGCCCCACTTCCACATACCGCTGCAAAGCGGCAGCGACACAGTGCTCCGGCTGATGCACCGACGCTACGACGCAGAACTGTTTGCCCACAAGATACGGCTGATAAAGGAGCGCATGCCCGACGCGTTCATCGGGGTTGACGTGATGGTGGGGTGCCGTGGCGAAACTCCAGAGTGCTTTGAGGAGACCTATTCGTTCCTTGACGGTCTGGATGTCACCCAACTCCATGTGTTTCCCTACTCTGAACGCCCCGGAACAGCCGCTCTCAAGATACCATACAAGGTGGACGACAGGTCGAAAAAGCAGCGCAGCAACCGCCTGTTGGCTTTGTCGGAACAGAAGACTCACGACTTCTATGCTGCGCATATAGGCCAGACAGCCGAGGTGTTGTTTGAGAAAGCACCGCGCGGAAAGGCCATGCACGGCTTTACACGCAACTACATAAGGGTGGAACTGCCCCCGTCTTTGGCTCGCGAAGAGTATGACAACCAACTGCTCAAGGTGCGACTGGGCGGTTTCAACCACAACAACACTGCATTAAAGGCGGAGATATATGGATAAGACAGCGATAGTGATACTCAACTGGAACGGGGCTTCTATGATGCGCCGCTACCTACCTGGGGTACTGAGGTATTCGAAAGATGAGGCTGTGGTGTATGTTGCCGACAACGCTTCGACCGACAACTCGGTGGAAATGCTGCGTAGGGATTTCCCGGAGTGCCGCACTATACAGCTCGAAAAGAACTGGGGCTTTGCCGAAGGCTACAACAAGGCACTGGCACAGGTGGATGCGGAATACTACGTGTTGCTCAATTCCGACGTGGATGTGACCCACCACTGGCTCACACCGCTCGTGGAATTTATGGACAACCACCCCGATGCTGCGGTGTGCCAGCCCAAGTTGTTGTCGGTAGCCGACCATGACAGTTTCGAATACGCAGGCGCAAGCGGCGGCTTCATCGACCGTTACGGCTACCCGTTCTGCCGTGGAAGGATATTCGACACGGTGGAAAAGGACGACGGGCAGTATGACTACCGCCAGCAAATAGACTGGGCTACGGGGGCTGCGCTGATGATTCGCGCTGCCGACTATAAGGCAGTGGGCGGACTCGACGGCCGCTTCTTTGCCCACAACGAGGAAATTGACATGTGCTGGAGACTGCGCATAGCGGGGCGACAGGTGTGGTGCGTGCCTGAAAGCCGGGTGTATCACGTTGGTGGAGGCACGCTTCCCAAGGGCAATCCCATGAAGACGTTTCTCAATTTCCGCAACAATTTGACCATGCTCTACAAGTGTTTGCCCGACAAAGACCTGAACAGCGTCATGCGGATGCGCCGTCTGCTCGACTATATAGCTGCGTTTGAGATGCTCATACTGGGGCGTAGCTTCGGTGATTTCAAGGCGGTGGTGCGTGCCCGCAGGGCTTTCCGCAAGTGGAAAAACGATTTTGCAGCAGATAGGGAGGCTATACAAGCCAGTAGGCGCGGCGGTTCTGAGACGGAATGTCGCCCGTATTCAATCCTTTGGCAGTATTATGTAAAAGGAAAACACACGTTTTCGGAACTGCCGTAAGTGGGGTTGGGTAGGGGATTTTCTCTGATTCTTGAACGGAAGAAAACCGACTCGGTCTTCACCATTGAGGTATAGGGTGATTGAGGTATAGGGTGGTTCTATAAATTACCACCATAAACAAAATGCGGATTGGCGTTGCCCGAAGCAGGCAGTGCCAATCCGCAGTAAGTATATATTAGTGACAGGTGATGGTGACGTCGCTTTCCAATTGCTTCTTCCACTCCTTCAGATAACCGAACCATTCCTTTGCGGAGTGGTAGCCGAAGGTTTCGTTGTCGGAAGCAAACGTGATGTTGTAGTGCAGACCGTCATTGGCATTGCCAACCACAAAACCGTAGTTGTCCTTGTCGGCCGGCAACTCCTTCACAATGTAGCGTTCAGGTATGCGGATGCCCATGCCGACGGTTTCGGGCTTATGGCCTACGGAGTCTTTCAGAGCCACTGGCCAGTCGGTACCCCAACATCCGCGCAAGCCATGCTTGTCGCTCGTTTCTTCAGAGCCTTTCACGTTGATTACGCCTGTGGAGAACAGATAGTCAGATGCCGGCTTGTTGAACCGTATGTCAACGAAACAGTCGCGGCGTCCGGCATAGACGGAATATCTTGTGGTCATGTATACGGGGTCCTTGCCGGCGTTTCCGGTGTTCCAGTTCTTGTCGTCCACCTCAACAATGGCTCTGACTGGGCCGCTCGCCACAATGCGCATGCCTCGGTAGTCGGCATCGTCGAACATGACAGGGGCCGTTCCGTTCCATCCGCGCAGTGCTCCGAGACCGAACGAGTTGCCCACCCACAGTACGTCGTCGCCGTAGCCGTCGGCAAGTTGCTTAGAGTCGGGATAGAATTGCGTGTCCTTTATCTCCAGTCCCATGCGGCGTTTGCCGTACATATCAACTGTCTGACGATGGTCAAAGTACAGGCGGAAGGCGATATACTCGTTTTCAAATGCCGGGCCGTGGTGGTGTAGCGAACTGTAGGTGTTGCCTCCACGACAAGCCGAGATGCTGTTTATAAACAGGTTCTGCTTGTTTTTTATCTTCACGTTCTTATTCGGCAGCAGCATTTCAGCATAGGTCTTGGCCTCATACTGGCGCGGTTTGCCGGTCTCGTCGAGCCGCACACTGAACGAAAGGCTTTGCTTCTTGTCCACGTCAGCCACGAAACAGAGTTCGTCGTTGCGCCCGTCGGTGTCCAAATCGTCAAGCTGCGACGGTATTTCATTGCCGTTCAGCGTGACCAAAGCCGACTTCACTTCAATGCCGTATTTGCCCAAATCGATTACTACAGGCACGGCTTTCAGGTTGTTTTTCGAGTTGTTGCTGACCGTCACTTCCACGGTCTTTTGCGCCGTTGCCGCCGTCAAGGCAGCAAACAGCAGCGTCAGTGCAGATAAGTTACGTTTCATAGTTTGGTCTTTTGATGTTTTCGATTAGTTATGGAATAGTGTTTCATTGGTTGCAATGGTTGCTCTTGTAGCTGCAACGGCTAAGTCTGTCTGGTCGCAACGGTTGAGTTTTAGTGCAAAACGAGAGGCGTTGCTGCAATCAAAAAAAGGACTTCAACCGAAGTTGAAGCCCTTTAATGTTGCATGTCTTCGTGAGTATCCCTTTCTGCAACCGTGGTTTAGTATGCGAAAAGAGGATAGTCCTTCATCGTTTCGTTGACCTTTGCGCGCACTCGTGCAATCACTTCCTCGTTCTCGGGGGCGTTGAGCACTTCCTCGATGAGTCCAGCTATCATGACCATCATGTCCTCCTTTGCACCGCGTGTTGTCATTGCGGGAGTGCCAAGACGGATGCCGCTGGTCTGGAAAGCACTGCGTGTGTCGAACGGAACCATGTTCTTGTTGACCGTAATGTCAGCAGCCACGAGGGCGTTCTCGGCCACCTTACCTGTCAGTTCGGGATATTTGGAGCGCAAGTCAACCAACATAGAGTGGTTGTCTGTGCCACCGCTGACGATGGTGAAGCCGCGTTTGATGAGTTCTTCGGCCAACACCTTGGCGTTTTTCTGCACCTGCTTTGCCCATTCCTTGAACTCTGGCTGCAACGCCTCGTTGAATGCCACGGCCTTAGCGGCTATGACGTGCTCCAGAGGACCGCCTTGCTGTCCGGGGAATACGGCAGAATTGAGCAGTTCGCTCATCTTCTTCACCACGCCTTTCTTGGTCTTCAGTCCCCAAGGATTGTCGAAATCCTTGCCCAAAAGGATTATACCACCACGCGGACCGCGCAGGGTTTTATGGGTTGTAGAGGTGACTATGTGGGCGTATTTCACTGGGTTGTCAAGCAAACCTGCGGCAATGAGTCCTGCCGGGTGAGCCATATCAATCATCAGCAGTGCGCCTACCTTGTCGGCAATCTCGCGCATACGCTTGTAGTCCCACTCGCGGCTGTATGCAGAACCACCACCAATAATCAGCTTCGGCTTGTTTTCGATGGCCAACTGCTCCATTTGGTCGTAGTCAACGCGGCCTGTCTCCTTGTTAAGGTCATAACCTATGGCGTGATACAGTATGCCCGACGTGTTCACAGCCGAACCGTGAGAGAGGTGGCCGCCGTGGTCAAGGTTCAAACCAAGGAATGTGTCGCCCGGTTTCAGCACTGCCAGCAGCACTGCAGCGTTGGCCTGTGCTCCCGAGTGGGGCTGTACGTTGGCGTATTCGGCTCCGAAGAGCTTCTTCACACGGTCGATTGCCAGTTGTTCCACCTGGTCTACCACACCGCAACCGCCGTAGTAACGCTTGCCGGGATAGCCCTCAGCATACTTGTTGGTAAGCCATGAACCCATGGCTTTCATCACGTCGTCGCTGACAAAGTTCTCAGATGCAATCAGCTCCATGCCTTTGAGTTGGCGTTGGTGCTCCTTCTCAATAAGATCAAAAATCTCTTGGTCTTTTTTCATCGCTTGTTCTATATTCGTTAAGTATCTAAATTCCAGTTTGTCGTCAGACGAGTTCTACCTTCGACATACACTGCTCCTTCTCGCAGTAGTGGCACTTCAGCACCCCATGCTCTTTGTCAACCACATGAAACAAGGTTGGCATCGGCTCGTTGTTGGTTATGCACTTGGGGTTGTTGCACTTCACTATGCCCTTCAGGTCGTCCGGTGTTGTCACTGTTTTCTTCTCTTTCACCTCATAGTCACGTATGATGTTCAGCACGATGTTGGGCGCAAGCACCGACAAACGTGATATTTCCTCGTCGGTAAAGAACTTGTCCTCCACCTTTATAATGCCCTTTCGCCCGAGCTTCTTTGAGCGCAGGTTGTAGCCGATGGTCACTTGCGTGGTCAGTTGTTCCAGTTTGAGCAGACTCACTACCTGATATGTCTTGTCTGCCGGTATGTGGTCTATTACGGTGCCGTTCTGTATGGCGGCCACAAGCATTTCATTCTTGTTCATAGTCTGTCACTGTATTATTGTGCTGTCGTTCTTTATCTGCTCAAGCGAGATGCCGAGTACGTCGCAGAAGATGGCTTCGCGCGCAAACAAACCGTTGCCAGCCTGCTGGATATAGTAGGCGTGAGGGTTTTCGTCCACGTCGTATGCAATCTCGTTCACCCTTGGCAGCGGATGGAGAATCTTCATGTTGGGCTTCGCATTGGCCAACATGTCATTCTTTAATATGTATATGTTCTTCACTCTCTCATACTCCATCAGGTCAGAGAACCGCTCCTTCTGCACGCGCGTCATGTAGAGAATGTCGGCGTCGGCAATGATGTTCTCGTCGAAAGCAGTGTGTTCCTCATATTTTATGCCGTGCTCGTCGCAGTAGAGCTTGTACTCCGCAGGCATGGCCAGTTCCTTCGGCGCAACGAAGTGGAACGTCGGGTTGAAGTGGCGCATGGCCATGATGAGCGAGTGTACCGTCCGGCCATACTTAAGGTCGCCCACAAGATAGATGTTGAGGTTTTCGAGCGTACCCTGAGTCTTGTATATTGAATACAAGTCGAGCATGCACTGTGACGGATGTTGATGCGCACCGTCGCCGGCGTTGACGATAGGTATGGGAGCCACCTCTGCCGCATATTGCGCTGCGCCCTCTATGTAGTGGCGCATGACAATCACGTCGGCATAGTTGGACACCATGAGGATAGTGTCCTTCAGCGTTTCGCCCTTAGTCCCGCTCGTTATCTTCGGGTCGGCAAAGCCTATGACGCGTGCGCCAAGCCTGTTGGCAGCTGTTTCAAAACTTAGTCTGGTACGTGTTGACGGCTCAAAGAACAGTGTGGCCACAACCTTTCCCTTGAGAAGTTCCCGATTGGGATGCTTTTCAAACTCCTGAGCCATCTCAATCAAGTGGATTACTTTCTCCTTTGTGATATCCGCAATGGTTACAAAATCATGCTTTTCCATCCGTAATCTGTGTATGTCTTATACGTTTTCGACCGCTAAGTTACGCATAATTTTGCATTGCGGTATGGAAAAACAGCCTATTTCTTCCCCGTTTTATTGAAAAACCGTATTTTTGCAGCGCATACATTAACAGGAAACAGACCTGTCAGTCTATTTATGAGAAAGATTTTCGTGCGCTTTTTGTGGGCTTTGCTTTGTGTCGTGGTGCTTTTTTCCGCACTCGCCTTCACGGCTATATATAAAGGTTGGATTGGTTACGTGCCGCCAGTAGAGGACTTGCAAAACCCGATAAGCCGTTTCGCCACCCAGATTTACTCTTCCGACGGCAAAATCATCGGCACTTGGAACTACAACAAGGAGAACCGCATCTGTGTGGACTACAGTGAGCTGCCCCAATCGCTCGTCCAGGCTCTGATAGCCACCGAAGACGTGCGCTTCAGAGACCACTCTGGCATCGATTTCATGGCTCTTGGGCGTGCTGTCGTCAAGCGCGGCATCTTCGGACAGGTCAATGCCGGCGGCGGTTCCACCATCACGCAGCAGTTGGCCAAGCAGCTATACTCCGAAACAGCGTCGAACGTCACCGAGCGATTGTTGCAAAAGCCGATAGAGTGGGTGATTGCCGTCAAGCTGGAGCGCAACTATACCAAGGACGAAATCATCGCTTTGTATCTCAACTACTTCGATTTTCTTCACAATGCGGTCGGAATCAAGACAGCATCCAACACATATTTTAATAAGGAACCAAAGGATTTGAGCGTCACCGAGTCGGCCATGCTCATCGGACTGTGCAAAAATCCGTCTTATTTCAACCCTGTGCGCAATCCCGAGCGGTGCCGTGAACGCCGCAATGTGGTGCTCTCGCAGATGGAAAAGGCCGGCTACTTGACCCACGACCAGTATGTGCGCTACGCAGCCGAACCGTTGAAGCTCGATTTCCACGTGGCTGACCACAACGACGGCATCGCCACATACTTCCGTGAGTTCCTCCGGCGCTATCTCATGGCCAAGAAACCGGATGCCAAGGACTATCCTTCGTGGAACAAGGTGAAGTATTACAAGGACTCGATTGCCTGGGAAACCGACCCGTTGTACGGCTGGTGCAACAAGAACCGTAACAAAGACGGTCGCCCATACAACATCTACACCGACGGACTGAAGGTGTTCACCACCGTGGACAGCCGGATGCAGATGTATGCCGAGGCCGCCGTGAGGGAACACATAGCCCGCTTCTTGCAGCCGGCGTTCAACCGTGAGAACCGAACCAAGCCAACCGCTCCCTATTCCGGCGCACTTTCGTCGGCTCAGGTGAAGGAGATACTGATGCGCTCGGTGCGTCAGAGCGACCGATACCGTGGCATGAAGGCGGCCGGAGCCTCGGAGAGCGAAATCAACAAGGCGTTCCGCACTCCCACGGAGATGTCCATCTTCACCTATCACGGCGAAGTGGACACCACAATGACCCCACTTGACTCCATACGCTACTACAAATCGTTCCTCCGTTGCGGCTTCATGAGCATGAGTCCCAAGGACGGAGCGGTGAAAGCCTACGTGGGAGGCCCCGATTTCGTACACTTCAACTATGATATGTGTATGGACGGAATGAGACAGGTAGGCTCCACGATAAAGCCTTTCCTCTATTCCCTGGCCATGGAGAACGGTTTTTCGCCTTGCGACAAAGCCCCCAACGTGCAGCAGACATACATAGTGGCAGGTCAGAGGTGGACTCCGCGCAACGCGAGCCACAGCCGTTACGGACAGATGGTCACGCTGAAGTGGGGACTCGCACAGTCCAACAACTGGATTTCAGCCTACCTTATGAGCAAGCTGAGTCCGCAGGCTTTCGTCACTCTCTTGCAGGCCTTCGGCATACAAAACCCGGAGATACATCCGTCAATGGCCTTGTGTCTCGGTCCGTGTGAGATAACTGTGGCCGAAATGGTGAGTGCCTACACCGCCTTTGCCAACCACGGAATACGCTGTGCGCCGCTTTTCGTCAACAAGATAGAGGACAATGAGGGCAACGTCATCGCCCGTTTCCAACCGAGGATGAATGAGGTGATAAGCGAGGAGAGTGCCAACAAGATGCTCTATATGCTCATGGGCGTTGTCGATGGCGGTACTGCCGGGCGGCTGCGCTACAAGTTTGACCTGAAAGGGGCTATCGGCGGCAAGACCGGAACCACCAACGGCAACAGCGACGCGTGGTTTATGGGTGTCACTCCCGACCTTGTTAGCGGCGTATGGGTAGGCGGTGACGACCGCGACATCCATTTCGACTCCATGCGCATGGGTCAGGGAGCCACGATGGCCTTGCCTGTTTGGGCATATTACATGCGCCGTGTATATGCCGACAAGCAGCTCGGCTACGACCCGAACGCCCAGTTTGACTTGCCGTCTGGCTATGATCCCTGCATCGAAGTGGTCGATAGTCTGGAGCAGACCAATGGCATAGACGAGATATACGAATAGGCATAGACAAACATTTCTCCGTTTTTAGTAATGTGTAGGAGCACGGTTCTTCTTTGTTTGTGGCTCGTTGCCGCAACGGATGTGAATGCCCAAGCCGATAGCACCCGAACTGAGAATTTGCAGGAGGTTGTAGTTACAGCAGACGGCCAAATCGAAATGCCTGGCAAAAACTGGCTTCTATTTCCGTGGTCGTCACATCAATGCGAGTTATGTGTTCACCATGTTTGCAAGTCTTCTTCTGCTTGTCATAGTCGAGTGCGCAGCCTATAGCAAGCAACAAACTGCAACAAAGGAGATTTTGGAGACTGCTGTCAGATGGAACGCCATCTATCAGGAATGCAACCACAAGTATGAGCAACTTGTCAAGGAGGTGAAAGGCAACTTGCCGAAGAAGAAATCCAACGACGCTTCGAGCAAGCGCAAGTAGACAAATTGTTCTCTGTCATTTTTCCCTTCAACATAACGACAAACACAACTTAAAAGACAAGACTATATGAATACGACATCAGTAAGAATCAAATTCCGTGAGCAGAGGAATCATCTGTC